>NZ_JBITPL010000014.1:0-308197 GCF_050467885.1 Rossellomorea sp. NRS-1567
CAGGCAAATGTGAAGAAAGAGTAGCTCTTAAGAGTTGCTCTTTTTTGTCGTTTGGTTTAAAGTCTGATTTGAAAAATGAATCATTCCTTCCTTAACTACACCCTGCTACATTCGGAGAAGTTGACTTCTTCATCTATAAGTTCTACGATAATAGTAAATAGAGGTTTGATTCGAAAGGGTGGTACTCTTGCAAGGATCTAGCACTACAATTGATCAGTTTTTAACATGGCTTGAACATGAAGGGAAATCATCAAATACCATCTCGACTTACCATCAGGAACTTAAGAAATATGAGAAGTGGCTTCAACAGAATCACAGAGAGCTAATGGACATTACTCATCGTGATGTTCAGGATTACATTCTATTTTTAGAAGAAATGGGTAAGAGTCCGATCACGACGGATAAAATCCTGGGAGTGATACGTACTTTTGCAAAATATTTAAAGAGACCTGACATTACGTTTGATATAAAGATTAAACAAGGAAGCAAAAAGGAAGAGATCGAAACACTTTCTAAGGAAGAGTGTGAAGCCCTTTTATCAGAAGTAAGAGAAAGTGAAAATGAAAGAAATATAGCGATTGTATATATGCTTCTTCATACGGGGATACGGGTATCAGAGCTCTGTGGCCTCAATATAGAGGATATAGATCTTGAAACGAAACAAGTAAGCGTTTCGGATACTCACGGGGATGAACGAATTATTCCTCTGTCGGAAGAAGTAGTGCATTCTCTTTCTGACTATATGGATACTATTCAACCACAGGAAGCGTTGTTCGTTTCCAAAACGAATGAGCGATTAACGGAGAGATCGGTTCAGTATATGCTTAAGAAGTTCCATATAAATGCGCAAAAGCTGCGCCATACATTTTGTCAGCATCTTATCGATCAGGGTGTCAGTCTTGAAATAGTATCTAAATTGGCGGGTCATAGGGATATTAATGTAACGAAGAGGTATGCGAAATCACGCGTGCCTGAAACGGAATTCGAAAATGCGATTCGACGAACTTTTTCGAAGGATTGTTGAAGGTTATTTTATTGTGAGGTGGGTAACGTGAGGGATGAATTAGCACATAAAAGGTGGATGTCCTTACCGGAACATATCCGTAAGAAATTTGAAGGAAATGTATTTTGTCGGTCATGCGGTGTGACGACGATTGTTGATTACAGTGTGGATTCTGATAATCATAATCTTGTTCTGGAAGGTAGCTGCAAGACGTGTGGGCGTAAAGTAGCAAGAGTCATTGAGTCATAAAAACTCCTTTCTCAAGTTCATGATAGTAGGGTTTTTTTGATAAGGTGTGATTTATTACACAAATGAATAAGGTGAAATATACAATATCAAACAATCTTAGATACCGTTTTTAAAGGTGATATGCTTATGACAGTGTTGGTGCATGTGTGGACTACCTGTGTAACGTCCTTAAGAAGGGTAACCGACACTTTGCTTCCTGTTTCAAATTTCCATTCAGCGGAAACCTTGAAGTATTGTGAACCGGCTGTCAGCACATGTTGAGCTGCGGGCGATGTCTGTAATTTAAACTTTGGAGTATCAGATCCTATGATACGTATTTTAGTATTAGCAGTACAGAGGAAAGAGCGTTACGATACAGCCGCCATTTATTGCTGGTGAAAAATAGTGACTTACCTCAGCAGACAAATCACAACAGGTAAGAACCGCCCTGATGCCCCGTCTGGTTCTGATTGGCAGCTGAAGAGGGGAATCCCGTAGTATTGACTCATCCAACAGAGGCACAGTTGATACTCTTGCTATGTTCGCTCCAGTTACCGAAATGCATTATATTCTTGTTGGAGAAGGAGCCATCTCTGATTCGGTGGTTGAATCACTTTTGGCACAATAATAAATTAGGAAGCCTCCATTCGATGCATTTGTGTATCGAATGGAGGCTTCTGTATAGTTCTGAGTTTAGTAGAATATCTTCCCTGGGTTCAATCTATTTCTGGGATCCAGGAGTGTTTTAAATGATTTCATCACTTCAACAGCCCCTCCATGTTCCCTATCCTGATACTTCATCTTCCCGAGACCGACACCATGTTCGCCCGTACAGGTTCCACCTACTTCTATTGCTTTCAAAACCAGTTTCTCATTAATCGTTTCTGCCTGTTTCACTTCACCGGGATCATCAGGGTTATATACGATGATTGTATGGAAGTTCCCATCTCCCACATGTCCGAAGACACCTCCCGCAAGGCCGCTTTCTTCAATATGTTCACGGGCATAGACGACTAAGTCTGCCAGTTTAGAAATCGGAACACATACGTCTGAACCAGCTACGGCCATTCCTTTAATATGACGATAGGCATAGGCAAGCTCATGCCGTGCCCGCCACAATTCAGCACGTTCTTTTGACCCGCTTGCACGCGCCCAATTTCCGCATCCCGATTCATCCATTAATTCTTGTACAACGGAAGCTTCTTCCTCTGCTGAAACTTGGGTACCTGAGAATTCGAAAAAGAGGGAATGCTCTTCTGGAAATTGATAGTCTCCATAGGCATTTACTTGCTTGATACTGCTGGCATCAACAAGCTCCATTCTTACGATAGGGATGCCGCTCATTAATACTGCATGAGCAGCCTCCGCACATGCTTTAGGTGAAGGGAAGGTGCAGCGGGCAGCGATGATGTGTTCCGGGATGCCGTGCAGTTTTAAGGTGATTTCTGAAATAATCCCCAAAGTTCCCTCTGATCCTACAAAAAGGCTGTTTAAATGATAACCGCTTGAGGATTTTTTTGCATCACTACCTGTTTTTATGATTCTGCCGTCTGATAAAATCACTTCCAGGTTCAACACCTGATCTCTCATTGAGCCATATCGGACGGCTGTTGTACCACTGGCATTCGTTGCAGTCATCCCGCCAATGCTCGCATCAGCACCGGGATCGATAGGGAAATATAGTCCATGCCGATTTATTTCTTTATTGAGCTCCAAGCGGGTGATTCCGGGTTGTACCGTAACGGTTAAGTCTTCAGGGTTAAAAGAAATGACTTCTTTCATTCGTTCAAAGTTCATTGAGATTCCATGATTAATAGGTATGGACTGACCATCCAATCCTGAGCCGGCCCCATAGGGAGTCACCGGTATATCATATCGATTAGCTACCTGCAAGGCAGCGGTAATATCGTCTTTGGTTTCGGGAAACACCACAACTTCCGGTTCAGAAGGAGGATGAAATGATTCATCTTTACTATGGCGGAATCGGTCACCATCACTGTTACTTAATTTTTCTTTCGTAAGAATAGCGGTTAATTCTGTGATCCAATCTATGCTCAACCCAAGTCACCTTCCTAATATTTAAAATATTCTAAAATTTATATTTACAAATAGACTAGCATAAATTATCATACTTGTATACGGTATACCTCCTTATTAAGTATGCGGTATACCACTAAAACACCTAGACATCATGAAGAGAAAATAAAAATTAAAAGATGGGAGGGAGTGACTTGCAGAGAATCATTAAGAAGGAAACGTTAGCTGAGCAAGCCTTCAATTTAATCAAAAAAGACATTATTTCTGGTAAGTTGGCACCCGATGAAGAACTTCCAGAGAAAAAGCTTGCTGAGGAGTTAGGGATCAGTCGAACTCCGATTCGGGAAGCGTTGAAGAGACTTGCAGCTGAAGGACTCATCATTATTTCAGATGCTAAGATGGCGACTGTCGCTTCTTTTACCGAAGAAGACGCCTTGCAGTTCCTTGAAATTCGCGAATTATTAGAAGTATATAATCTTGAAATCATTGTAGATACATTTCAAAATCGATTACTGGAAGAATTAAAGGAAAACTTGAAATCTCAATGGCAAGCGATTAAAGAAGATTGTTATGAGGAGTTCATTGAGCTTGATCGTGAATTTCACCTTCTGTTAGCAAAAGAAAATCCAAACCCGAAGCTTAGAGATATGATACATACATCAAACACCGGAGTAAACCGTGCATTTCTTGTTCTTTCAAACACTCTCCGGTTAAGTGCCAAAGAGGCTTATGAAGAACATAATCGCATCTTCACAGCACTTCAATCAAAACATGTCGAAACAGCCAAAAAAGAGATGTCGGCACATATGAAAAACATTGAACGCAGAATTCAAGGATATTATCAAGAGGAGGAAGCAAATTGAAAAAATTCATTCCATTATTATTGATTGCCATCCTGGTTGTATCAGCATGCGGACGTCCAAGCGGTTCTTCCAGTGAAGGTGATAAAGACACCTACACGATCCGGATTGCTCACTTAGTCCCAGAGGAACAGTCTTCACATGTTGCAGCGGAAACGTTTAAAGAAAAACTGGAAAAAGAATCAGACGGTCGAATTAAAGTAGAGCTTTACCCTAATGGTCAGCTTTATGGATCAGATCGTGAAGCAATTGAAGCTGTTCAATTAGGGAACATTGAAATGACTATTCCCGCCGTTGCCCCCCTTGCCTCATTTAATGAGAAGTTCTTAGTTTTCGACTTACCTTTCCTATTCAATAGTAATGAAGCAGCATATAGGGCCCTTGATGGTGAACTTGGTCAAGAACTGATGGCTGATTTAGAAAAGAATGATCTCAAAGGCTTGGTGTTTGGAGAAAATGGTTTCCGCCACATGTCAAACAATAATGGGCCGATTGAAAACCCTGAAGAGTTGAACGGATTGAAGTTCAGGACTCTTGAAAATCCTCTTCACACCGATACGTTTAAAGCATTCGGAGCCAACGCATCACCGTTTGCATTTGGTGAATTATATACGGCACTTCAACAGGGGACATATGATGCTATGGAATGCCCGGTTTCACTTTATTACACGAATAAGTTTTATGAAGTTCAGGACTATCTTTCTTTAACGGGACATGTATATGCGGCAACTGCTCTGTTAATGAATAACAATTTCTATAATGAATTACCTGAAGATTTGCAAAAAATGGTAACAGAAGCATCTGAAGAATATCGTGATGAACAACGTGGGTTAGCTCAGGAACAAGATGTAGAGTTCTTAAATAAGCTGAAGGAAAACGGTATGCAGGTGAATAACTTAACGGATGAACAACGAGATGCTTTCCGTGAAGCAGCATCATCTGTTTATGACCAATACGTACCGAAAATCGGTGAGGATTTAGTTGACAAGGCGTTAGAGGCCAACAACTAATAACGAAAATAAGAATCAAGGTTCATCTCCTTGATTCTTCGTTTTTTTGAAAGGAGGAGCACACATGAAAAAGAAATTCGAGTACTTCGAAGAGATGGTTCTAGTCCTCACTTTAGCGATTATGGTTGCCCTTATTTTTGCTCAAGTGGTCGGAAGGTACGTCTTTTCTTCAGCACCAAGCTGGACTGAGGAAATGGCTCGATATATTCATATTTTCCAAGTGTGGATAGGTGCCAGCTATGCCGTGAAAAAAAGACAGCATATTCGAATAGAGGCATTTATTGATTTATTTAGAGGAACATCAAGAAAAATACTTGAAACATTCGCGTTGATCATTTGGTTTGGACTAGCCGTATTCCTTGCATTCTTTGGAACGCAACTCGTACTTGCCAGTTTTCAAAATGGACAAATTACCCCGGCCATGCAAATCCCGATGTGGCTGCCATTCCTGGCGATTCCTATAGGCGGGGCAGGGATGGCTCTGCGTCTTGTTCAACAGTTCATCATGATTTGGCGCACGAATGATGACGTACCTTCTGAGGAGGTACAGATATGACCATTGCTTTACTCTTTGGGTCCCTTGCGCTTTGTTTACTCATTGGTGTTCCGATTGCCATCTCACTTGGGGTTTCGGCTCTTGTAGCCATTTACTTCGGGTCTACATTGCCCCTTGCCATCATTACTCAGAAAGCATTTACGTCTCTGGATTCCTTCCCTTTATTGGCGATTCCGTTTTTTATGCTTGCAGGCATTTTAATGGGAAAAGGAGGAGTTTCACAACGGCTTTTAAACCTTGCTACTGCCATGGTTGGGTGGATGGTTGGAGGGCTCTCCATGGTCACCATCGTAGCCTGTATGTTCTTTGCAGCCATTTCAGGATCTGGACCAGCTACTGTTGCTGCCATAGGAGGATTCATGATTCCAGCTATGAGAGCACGTAATTACGGAGGGGGATTTGCCTCAGCCGTGGCTGCTGCTGCAGGATCAATAGGAGTCATCATCCCTCCAAGTATTCCTTTTGTATTGTACGGTGTCATCGGAGGAGTATCTGTTGGAAGTATGTTCTTAGCTGGAATCCTTCCCGGATTTCTCATAGGTATGGGACTGATGTTTACTGCCTATGTGATTGCAAAGAAAAGGGGATATGCTCCTGAAGAACAAATATCCTTTCAATTTAAAGACGTCGTGAAAGCCACCAATGATGCGAAATGGGCGCTGCTCATTCCTGTCATCATCTTAGGTGGGATATATGGAGGGGTATTCTCTCCGACTGAAGCTGCCGTGGTAGCTGTCGTGTACTCATTAATCGTTGGTTTATTTGTCTATAAAGAATTAACGTGGAAGTCAGTGTTCGAGAGTTTCCGTGAGGCAGTGGTGATTAACGCTACTACTATGATCATTATTGGTTTATCGGTTTCCTTTGCATACTTTATGACATTAGAACAAATTCCAAGTGATATTTCTGTATTCTTAACGGATCTTTCGACGAACCCACTCATCATACTCATTGCAATCAATATCCTTCTCTTAATTGTCGGGATGTTCATTGATACGATTTCTGCTTTAGTAGTCCTAACGCCAATACTATTGCCCATTGTTACAGCAGTAGGGGTAGATCCTGTACACTTTGGAGTCATCCTGGTAGCGAATTTAGCAATTGGGTTTATCACGCCACCACTAGGTGTGAATTTATTTGTAGCTTCAAGTGTAGGAGGGGTGCGATTTGAAAAGATTGCTTGGGCGATCGTGCCATTTCTTGTTTCCATGTTCATTTGTTTACTTGTTATTACATTTTTCCCGCCGTTATCTCTCTGGTTACCAGGATTTACGGAGTAGTGTGGAAAAGAGAAAGGTGTAGAAGCATATGTCAATCACTATAAACGCGCGAGCTGAAAGGTTGGTTATACCAGGAATTCGCCAGTTTTCTAATCAGTTGGTATTTCACCCTGACGCTATCAATCTCACTGTTGGACAACCTGATTTTCCTACGCCAGAAGCGGTAAAAAAAGCAGGAATAAGGGCCATTCTTTCGGATCAAACCGGTTATTCCCATAATGCCGGCTTACTTGAATTGCGAACCGCCATTAGAGACTTCTTCGCGGATCAGTATGGCTTGGATTATGATCCGGAAACGGAAGTGGTTGTAACAAACGGGGCAAGTGAAGCGATTGACTCTGTTTTCAGAACGATCCTGGAAGAAGGGGACGAGGTTATCTTACCGGCACCGCTCTACTCTGGTTACGAACCCATTATTACGATGTGTGGAGCAAAAGTCGTCTATTTAGATACATCAGTTACTCAATTCAGGCCGTCTCCAGCGAAACTGGAAGCATTAATCACGGAAAAAACGAAGGCCATCTTGTTTAACTATCCATCCAATCCGACCGGTGTCACCTTGGGTAAGGAAGAAATGGATGAGCTGGTAAAAGTGATTGAGAAGCATGATCTGTTCATTATTTCGGATGAAATCTATAGCGAGAATGCTTTTGAAGGAGAGCATCACTCCTTCGCATCTTATACAAACTTGAAAGATCGATTATTTCTTATCCATGGGTTGTCGAAATCTCATTCTATGACAGGCTGGCGGATTGGTTTTGTGCTGGGACCACAAACTGTTATGGAGCATGTTGTGAAGGTTCATATCTACAATGTCGTTTGTGCATCGGTACCTGGCCAATTTGCTGCCATCGAAGCATTATCGAATAATCGCCATGTTCCTGCTGAAATGAATTTAGCCTACAAAAAGCGACGGGATTTTGTCTACAAACGTTTGGTGGAAATGGGATTCGATGTGATACTTCCCAAGGGAGCCTTTTATATTTTCCCCTCCATTAAACAATACAATCTTTCTTCGTTGGAATTCGCTACTAGCCTATTAAAGGAAGGCGGGGTAGCCGTCGTACCCGGTAGCGCATTCACAAAATACGGAGAAGGGTATATTCGCATTTCTTTCGCCTACAGTATGGAAGTATTAGAAATAGGACTGATTCGCTTAGAGCATTGGGTGAATCAGCAGCACATGAAGGAGGTTATATCATGAGACAGTGGGGGACGCCTGAGTCTTTACGAGCATTATTGTGTGAGTTGGTGAGCTGGCATAGCCGGACGTTAACAGAGGGAGAGTTGGATTTTCCCGTCAGGTTGTTTGAAAAAATGAAAACCATCCCTTATTTTCATACTAATTCTCAGTTGCTTCAGCTGGGATCCGCAGATTTTGGCCGCCAGTATTTAACTGCTTTATACAAGCATGAAAAAGCGGATAAAACGATAGTGTTAATCAGTCATTTTGATACGGTTAGTACAGAAGAATATGGAGAGCTGGAAGCACTCGCTTGCAATCCGGAGAGCCTAACCAGGGAACTGAAAGAGTATATTGATGAACTGCATCCCGAAGCCCAAAATGATTTGCGTTCCGGAGACTACCTTTGGGGACGGGGGATTATGGATATGAAAGCGGGATTGGCCATTCATATGGCAATCATTGAAAAGGCAGCCCATGAAGAGTGGCCGGTCAATCTTGTCTTATTAACGGTACCGGATGAAGAGGTCAATTCATCTGGAATGCGATCGGCGGTCGTTAAATTAAACGAAATGAAAGAAGAATATGACCTTAACTATACTCTCTTCCTGAATGGTGAACCCGTATTTTCCCAGAAGCCTACTGACACGGCATATCACGTTTATTCAGGCTCAATCGGTAAAATTATGCCTTCCGCACTCTTTTATGGAAGAGAGACTCATGTTGGTGAACCTTTAAGCGGGATGACTTCTTCTTTTATTGCATCATTTCTTACTCGTAAAATGGAATGGAATCCACTATTTAGAGAAACAGAATACGGAGAGAATGCTCCTCTTCCCATTACACTTCAGCAAGAAGATCTAAGACTTAATTATTCAGCACAAACTCCATATGGAACTGTCGCTCTATATAACGTCTTTACAATGAAGCGAACAGCCGCGGATATCATGAACCTATTTGAGCAGGTTGCAGTGTCTGCAGCGGAGGAATGCAATGAATGGTATGGTCAATTATGTGAACGGGAGGGGATTCCTTCTGTAGGGAAGGTTTCAGTCCTTCGTTACTCCGAGCTGGTTGAATATGCTGAAAAGAAGCTGGGTAAAGATTATATTGAGGCCCTGAAACATGACATAGGGATAAACCAAGGGGACGATCGTGAGAAATCCTTTCGAATTGCCGATACTCTCCTCATTAATTGTCAGGAGCTGACACCTGCCATTGTAGTAATGTTTACGCCACCTTATTATCCTGCTGTCAATACATCTCAGCATCCTTTGGTGTTAAAATGTATAGAAAAAGTAACAGAAGCAGCTAATGAGCAATTTAATTTGCCTGTCGAACAAGCACATTATTTTAATGGAATATCGGACCTTAGCTATGTGAACTATCAGGACAATAATAAAGGATGGGCTGTATTTGAAGAAAATACCCCTGTTTGGAACACCACATATAGCATTCCATTTAAGGAAATGAATAAGTTAGAGGGTCCAGTTCTCAACGTAGGCCCATTCGGAAAAGACGCCCACAAACGTACAGAACGTTTGCATGTAGAAAGTGCGTTTGTGAAGACTCCTATTTTTGTGGAAGAAGTGATCAAGGAAGTTATGCGGTTTAAAGAGCACAAAGAGAGTAATATAGGAATGTGTAAAACTCATGGCTGATGCTCATTTGTTAATCCGAAATTCACTTATTGAATTTCGGATTTTTGTTTTTAGGTAATGCTTTTAGAGGTAATGACAAAATAACGGGAAATGAATGATCAAACCCATCATTTTCAATATTTAGAGGAAAGAGTTTCGACACTATCTCCCAGGAAATAATCCATTTCCTCAAATTATGAGATTTTTCTCAAAAAATATACAAATATAAATGGAAATAATTTAACATTAGTATATAATAGTAATAAAGTCTCATATATAAGAAGATTCTGATAAAGGGGACTTTATTAAAAAGGAAAAGGAAGGTGTTTTGATTGAAAGGTTTAGAAGTGCTGGTTACTCGAAGGACTGTGGCGGTTTGTCCTGCTTATGATGGAATTCATCAGTCCATCATTTATGACTACTCGGGGAGAAAGACGTTCAGCAAAAAATCAGTCATGGAAATTTTAGACGACTCCTGTATGGCTTACCGGTCTACATATGACGGCAGGATCAAAGCCGTTCGCCATGCTACCAGGTATTTACGAAAAACACCTCTTATGATTTGCCCGCAGGAATTCATCTATGCGATACCTACAATGGCTTCAACACACTATGATTGTATCTGGTTATTCTGCCAGCATATTGAATCTACTGTCACTTCAGCAGGAAAAACATACATCCAGTTTACGAATGGCGAGCAGTTGGAAGTCAACTGTTCTGAAAAAGTGATCACCAAACAACGTGAACGGGCGGCTGCCACCATGAATCACTTCGCAAGCTTCCCATCCCGCAGAACTTTGAGAAGGACCGAAAGCGAACTATATCTTCCAGGATTTCATCCCGATATGCTTGATTCCTCAGACATAACTAATGATTCACAGATCGATTTTTGAGGGACGGACCTCTGAGTATCAAAAACGAAATCATTAAATAATGAAAAAACAGGAGTAGGGTGATTATACCAACTCCTATTTGTCATTTTCTTTTATCATTGCCCCTTATTTGAAATCTTCCCCTCTTTTTCCATGAAAATTATTGGTCTATTCTAAAATAAAATTTCATATAATGAAAAATACAATTGAAATTAAATTTCAAACATGATTATAATAGAAGTAATGAAAACGCATACAGATTTCTGGGAGGAATAACTTATGAAAGATCAATTTTTTGAATTATCAACTGAGAAGGTTAATCAGAATACGCTTGGAATCGATACAGCGAGTACAGGTGAGATTCTTCGCATGATGAATGAGGAGGATCAAAAGGTCGCTTCAGTTGTTCAAGAAGTGATTCCTCAAGTTGAAAAAGTAGTTGATGATGTTGTGAAATCCATCTCTCAAGGTGGGAGATTGATCTATATCGGTGCAGGCACGAGTGGCAGGCTGGGTGTGCTGGACGCGGTGGAATGTCCTCCGACCTTTAGTGTCAGCAGTGACGTCGTCGTCGGATTGATTGCCGGCGGGGAGAAAGCATTCGTAAAGGCGGTTGAGGGAGCAGAGGACGATGAGGAGTTAGGCGTATCGGACCTGAAAGAAATCGGGCTGACGCAGGCGGACACGGTCGTCGGGATTGCAGCGAGCGGACGTACCCCGTATGTCATCGGTGGTTTAAGGTATGCAAGGGAACTCGGTGCGACAACGGTGGCCCTGTCTTGTAATACAGGCTCGAAAATTTCTGCTGAAGCAAAGCATGCGATTGAAGTAGATGCCGGACCGGAAGCATTGACCGGATCCACTCGATTAAAAGCCGGGACTGCACAAAAAATGGTCCTCAACATGATTTCGACAGCGGCCATGATCAAGCTTGGAAAAGCCTATGGTAACTTGATGGTGGATGTGAATATCAGTAATTACAAGCTTGAACAGCGGGCGATCGGAATCATCGAGAGTATCACAGGTGCTGATAGAGAAACGGCAACGGCAACCTTAAAGAAAGCAAACAACGAAGTGAAACCTTCCATTGTGATGATATCACTTGGCTGTGACTATGAAGAAGCGAAAAGCCGATTAGAAGATGCCAATGGTTACGTTCGATTAGCCATTGAAAAATAGGCTTTTTGTATAGGAGTACTTGTTCGGAACTCTTCATAGAAATCGAAGGGGCAAAGGAATACAAAGCAAACCTGAAAGGGGAAGGTGAACAATGACGAATAAAGAGTTGGCTGGCGTTATTTTAGAGCAGTTTGGCGGTGCTGATAATATAGCAAGCTATGAAAATTGTATGACCAGACTGAGAGTGAAAGTGTATAACGAAGATCTGGTCCAAAAAACGAGCATCAAGAAGATTGAAGGAGTACTAGGATTTGTAGAAGACGAAACGTATCAGGTGATTTTGGGGCCGGGTAAGGTTAACAAAGTGACAGAAGAGTTTGGGACCCGGCGATTGGTGATGTGACGCTATTTGGTGAAAATCTGCTTCCAGGCCGGGGCGGACTGATCGGAGTATTGATCGCTGCCATTTTCATGGCGTTTGTTGAGAAGAAAGTACGGAAGGTTATTCCCCAGGCTGTGGACATTATCGTGACACCGACGATTGCGTTACTTGTCACGGGATTATTAACATACACGGTATTCATGCCGGTAGGTGGATATATTTCAGATTTAATTACGAATGGACTTCTTTCATTGATTGAAATGGGTGGTTTGGTTGCCGGGTTCGTCCTCGGCGCCACCTTCCTGCCACTCGTCGTAACAGGATTGCATCAAGGACTGACACCGGTTCATTTGGAACTGATCAACACAATCGGAGATGATCCGCTTCTTCCGATCCTTGCAATGGGTGGAGCAGGACAGGTCGGAGCAGCCTTCGCGATCTTCATGAAAACGAAGAAGAAGAAGTTGAAGAGAGCCATTGGAGGAGCTCTTCCGGCAGGGATGCTCGGAATTGGTGAACCGCTCATTTTTGGTGTGACGTTACCATTAGGCAGACCATTTCTGACGGCGTGTTTAGGTGCCGGATTCGGCGGAGCATTCCAAGCGTACTTTGATGTTGCGACATTCGCGATCGGGGTATCAGGATTGCCGCTGATTTTCCTTGTGAATGCAGGAGAAATTCTTTACTACACGATGGGACTTTTAATTGCCTATGCAGCCGGGTTTGCTATCACGTATCTGGTTGGCTTTAAAGATGAAATGGCGAGTGAGTTCGAATGATCGGAATCTCCGTTTATTTATCTGACGAAGGAGCTGAAGATAGAATTCTTCACGCTTCTTCATCAGGTATCAAGCTGGCGTTCACCTCCCTTCACATTCCGGAAGAGTCGGCGTATAGCAGGGATCATGTCAGTCATCTTTTATCCATTTTCAAAAGGGAAGTGTTTGAAGTGTTTGCTGACGTATCGAAGAACACTCCCTCTTTTTTAGGATTGAGCCATTTGGAAGAGTTTAAGGAATTGGGTGTGACGGCTCTTCGGCTGGATGATGGATTTACAACGGACGAAATGATGGAGTTATCCCGACATTTTCAGATTGCGATCAATGCCAGTACAGTTGGGGAGAAGGAGCTTCAAGAGTGGATCTCATGCGGACTGGAAACAGGAAGCATGATTGCGTGGCATAATTTTTACCCTAAGCCAGAAACGGGATTGGATCAGGCTTACTTTATGAAACAGCAAAAACTGTTTGACGCTCTAGACATCCCGGTTTATGCCTTTATCCCGGGGGACGGGGAAAAAAGAGGACCGTTATACAAAGGTCTTCCAACTTTGGAGGATCATCGAGATCAAAACCCTTATACGAGTGCCATGCAATTGAGGCACTGCGGCGTCCAGGGTGTATTTATAGGCGACCCCGGTTGTTCACAGGAACTACTGTGTAAGCTAGTGGAGTATGTTCAAGAAAATGTAATGGAGCTTTCGTATAAGGGAAGCGGTGAAATCGAGGGGGAATATCAACTCAGACCCGATCAGGGAAGAGATGTGTATCGACTACTCGAAACAAGGACGAATGGCGATGTTCCACCTGCAAATACCGTAGAAAGACCACGTGGCACCATCACCCGAGACAATGATTGGTATGGACGCTATAAAGGGGAAATGCAAATTGTCCGAAAGAACCTGGAGAAAAACCCTGCCGTAAACGTAGTCGGCAGAATACGTGATGAAGACCTTGATCTACTGGAATTATTGGAGCCTGGTCAAAAGATCCGGTTGATAAGAGGGACGGACCTCAGTATGTGAAATACTTGTATAGAAAATCTTCTAATGATTTGTTCATTAGAAGATTTTTTTGTTTCAATAGGATACATCTTCTATTCGACACGGTCCATACTAATTAGAAAACACTTCGGCCATTCAAAGGAGGGACGACATTGAAATTAGACAAAAAGCACATGCTATTCATTACGGGACTGGCGGGTTTGATGGTTCTACTTTGGGTGTTGTTCCCTCCTGTCATTTCCGGACGGGACATGGAAGAGAGAAGCCCTTCTACAGCCATCGCCGCCCATTGGATCTTCTCGAAGGATTATATTCATTCCGGAACCATCACCGGGAAGGATCTAGTGATGAAAGACGTAAGTGGCAACAGCAATCATCTCCGGTTAATCAACCTTGAAGACGCTAATCAAAAACTTCCTTTCATCCGCTGGTCGGAGGAAGATTACGAACAAAAGGATGAGGTGGAGACCTTACAATTTCATCACAAAAAAAGTGATGCTGGAGGTCAATACTTTCAAACGGGCAAGGATGCCCCTTTGAATCATAATCGTTTTAAAAATGGATATACCATCGAGGTCATATTCAAACTGCCGAAACAGTTCTCTCCGAAAGACTATGGTGGAATGGGTATTATGTCAAGGGGTGGGGATCGCTCCAACTTATCTGTATCTGACTTTAAACAAGTCCAGTGGGAAAGTCATCCCTTAAATCTTCAACGCAGCGAGACAGAATGGTCCCTTGCCCTTGATAGTGAAGAAGAATGGCATCATGTAGCGGTCGTCAATGATGGGAAGAATACCAGCATCTATATAAATGGAGATGCCGATTTCCGGCACTCCACTGCTGAAATGATCGGGATAGATTTTGCCAAAGGAAAAGGATGGAATATCGGGGCATCAGAAAAAGAGAATAAAGCGGATGCTTTGTTTGCTGGGAATTTACAGGAAATCCGCATCGCCAATCGATCTCTCCCCAAAGAGGACTGGCTTATCCAGCATAAGCCCGGTGACCACGTCAAAAATGGATCCAATCGATATCAACCATTACGAACGAAAAAGAAAAATTACTCCTTTCTTTTTGTCCCGGATCCACAAAAAACGGTGCGATATAAGCCGGAGATTTTCAAAGAGCAAATGAGATGGATTTCAAAAAGATATGAAAGGTTAAACATCGCGATGACCGCTTTCTTGGGAGACATGGTCGATCAAAGCGACTCGTTGGAGGAATGGGTCCACTCGTCTACAAGCGTCGGTATCCTCGACAAAAGAAAGGCACCGTATGTGACGATTGCCGGGAATCATGACTACGGTAAAGGAGATCCTTATCTTAACTATTATGGGTCAGGGCGTTTTACGGACAAGTCGTATTATAAAGATTCTTCCCCTACTGGATATAGTTCGTATTCCATCATTAAAGCGGGAAGCTATCATTACTTATTCCTATCCCTCGACATGGAACATATGAAAGAGGATATTCCTTGGGCAAAAAAGGTTCTAAAAGCACATCCCAAAACACCGACCATCCTTCTTTCTCATCAAATCCTCAACATAGAGGGGGTCACTCCCATAGAGACAGAGAGGGGGACATTGGCCTGGGATGAACTGGTCCATCCCTTTAACCAGGTGTTTATGACAGTCAATGGCCATCATCAAGGCTCCACTCACAGAGTGAAACAAAATGCAGCAGGTAATCCCGTTTTACAAATGCTTGTCGACTACCAGTCAAGCTATCACGGGGGCAATGGCTGGATGCGATTTGCAGAATTCGATGAAGCAGATGAAGTGATTTCGTTTAAGACCTATTCCCCATGGGTGGATAAACTGCCACGGCCGCAGAAAACGTATTTTGATGTGGCGTATTTGACCGGGGTGCGTGATCAATTCCAGATACCTTTTGATTTTGATGAGCGGTTTGATTTTGTACGATGATGGTTGGGGCTTGTATACGTAAAAGTGCAAGGGAGGATCTTCATGCTTTGATTTCTTCTATCTTCTTATGAATAAACATATAAATGACTCTCACCTTATCCCTTTATTTCTGTTATAGTAATATCAACGAATATTTCGACAATAACCGGAATGAAGGGACTGCCATTTGATGACTAGGGCTTCTACCATGCTAATAGAATTTCTTGAAAATCATTCAGACGAATTTTTACATAATTGGCGAAAGAGTATCGTCATTTCAGATAATGATTTATATAAAGAAGAAGTGTTGAATAATGGAGTGAAAATGTTTCAGTTGGTAAAGCGTGCGATCGAAACGCCTCTCAGTGAGGAGGAAATTACCTATCTCGCCTATAAGACCGCCCTGGAACGGGTGAACGCAAACGTGAATATAAGTGAGTTTGTATATAACGTGAATGTCGGAAAAAGTATCATTATCAAGTGGGTGAGTAATTCCGGAATTGAACTCCGGGATTTGCAGCCCATTATTGAAGAAATCAACGCCCTTTTCGACCGTTTCTCCTACTTGGCTGTCAGAAAATACACGGAAATTAAAGAGCAGCAGCTCCAGGAAAAGGAGTTGTATATCGATCAAACCCATAAAGAACGGCTGACGATCCTGGGCCAGATGAGCTCGAGCTTTGTCCATGAATTCAGAAACCCCCTCACGTCGATCATCGGGTTTACCAAGCTCTTGCAAAACGGTTACCCTGAATTACCTTACCTTGATATTATGCAGCATGAGCTGGAGCAGTTGAATTACCGTATCTCTCAATTCCTCCATGTATCGAGAAAGGATTTAATTGAGAGTACCAGGGAAGAGATCATCCTGACAGATCATCTGGAAGAGACCATTGAATTTCTGTATCCGAGCCTTCTGGATGGTGATGTATCCATCGACTTTCAGTGCGATGCAGCCATCAAGGTGTTGGGAAATAGGGATGAACTTAGACAGGTTTTCCTTAACCTCATCATGAACTCCATTGATGCCCTTCAGGAAGTGGAGGGACAACGTCAAATCACGATTTCATGCGAAGAAGAAGCAGGTAAAACAAAACTGGAAATCTCCAACAATGGCCCGCGGATCAAAGAAGAAACCATTGAAGCCATTTTCGAACCTTTTTACACGACAAAAGATCTCGGAACGGGAATCGGTCTTTATATTTGTAAAAAACTGATTGAAAAGCATGATGGGGAAATCCGCTGTCAGTCGAACGATGAGTGGACGACGTTTACGATCGGGATCCCTGTGGAATCGAATGTAGTATTGTAGAAAGGAAGACCCTCATCCTAATATGGTTGAGGGTCTTTACTGTTCATACGTTTTTCTTACTATTTGAAAACTGAGTGACAGCAGGTCTGCCAATCGAGTAGTAGTCAATATTCGCATCTATCGCTTCTTCAAGTGCAAAGCAATTTCGTCCGTCGAATACTAAGGGAAGGTCCATTAACTTGGAGATGGTTTTCAGTCGTAAGACCTTAAACTCTTCCCATTCCGTTACAATGAAGAGCATGTCTTGATCTTCTATAGCATCAAAGCAGTTATCGGCAAAGGTGACAGTGTCTCCCAGAAAGGATTTCGCATTATCTTGAGCAACCGGGTCGTAAACGGTCATCTGTACACCCTCCTCAACTAAAAGCTTAATCATTTCAATGGATGCCGCTTCTCTTATGTCATCGGTGTTGGGCTTGAAGGAAAGGCCCAAAATACCGGCTCTTTTCCCCTTTAATTCTTTCACGTGATCTTTAGCCATTTGAACCAATTTCACCTGTTGTTTGGCGTTGACTTTTATGACAGATTCTAATAATTCGAATTCATGTTCCATTTCACCTGCGATTTGAACCAACGCATTCGTGTCTTTCGGAAAACAGGAGCCACCGTATCCAATCCCGGCTTGAAGAAACGCTGATCCAATACGCTGATCCATACCCATTCCCCTGGCCACGTCTTCAACGTTGGCACCCAGTTTTTCGCACAAGTTGGCGATTTCATTAATGAAACTTATCTTTGTCGCTAAAAAAGCGTTGGAGGAGTATTTAATCATCTCAGCACTCTCGAGGGAGGTATGTAAAATCGGAACTCCAAACGGTGCGAACATTTCTTCAAGTTTCCTCGCAGCTTCTTCATTTTCCGAACCGATGACGATTCGATCACCGTTGAATGTGTCATGGATAGCGGATCCTTCCCTTAAGAATTCAGGATTTGAAGCAATCATAAAGTGATCTGCCGAGAACGAGTAAGTGTGTAACCAGGATTTCACCTTGCGATTGGTTCCTACTGGTACGGTGCTTTTTGTCACAATGATGGTTCCGGGGTGGTGTATGTGAGCACCGATTTTCTCGGAGACATCTTTAATAGCTGTCAGATCAGCAGAACCATCCTGATTGGAGGGAGTTCCAACCGCAATGATGATGATTTCCGCTAGCTGGCAGGCAATGTCAAAGTCTGTCGTAAATGAAAGTGTGTGGGCTTTCATATTTTGTTGAATCAGAGCTTCTAAACCAGGTTCATATATAGGGGACCTTCCTTTGTTCAACACCTCAATTTTCTCTTCATTTAAGTCTAAACAAGTGACGTGATGTCCAATTTTAGCAAGACTCGCCCCTGTTACCAGTCCCACATAGCCGGCCCCGATCACTGAAATCTTCATTGCGATCCCACCTTATTCATTAGTTCTTTGAGATAGACCGTCAATTGTGACTGAAGTTCAGGTCTCTTCATGGCGCATTCAATCGTCGCTTTAATAAATCCCAGCTTGTCTCCGATGTCATAACGATCCCCGGTAAATACTTTTGCGTACATGGGGTGTTCCTGATTATACTGGTTTAATGCGTCTGTTAACTGATATTCTCCGCCAGTCCCAACTTGTAATCTCTCTAAATAGGAAAAAATATCAGGGGTTAAAATGTACCTTCCCATAATGGCCAGGTTTGAAGGGGCTACAGTGGGGTGAGGCTTTTCCACCAACCCTTTAATCCGGTAAATATCTTCAGAAATGCTATCCTGTTCAAAATAAGGGCTCACAATTCCATACTTTGAAACCTGGTCTTCCTTTACTTCCTGAACGCCAATGACAGGTGCCTGATATTCATTGAACGATTGAATCAACTGACTGACACATGGTTCTTCTGAAAGGATCATATCATCCCCTAACATAACCGCGAAAGGATCATCCCCAATGAATGAACGTGCGCAGAGGACAGCGTGGCCTAATCCCAGTGGCTCCTTCTGCCTGATATAATGGATGTTTGCCAGATTGGCAATCGATTGAACCTCTTCAAGCGCACTCCATTTTTCTTTCTTCTCTAAAGTAGCTTCCAACTCATACGATTTATCAAAGTGGTCTTCAATACTTCTTTTTCCTCGACCTGTAATGATGATGATGTCAGTAATGCCCGAATGGACGGCTTCTTCGATAATATATTGGATTGTCGGTTTATCTACAATGGGGAGCATTTCCTTCGGTTGCGCTTTCGTTGCAGGAAGGAATCTTGTGCCTAATCCCGCTGCAGGAATGATGGCTTTGGTCACTTTTTTCTTGGGGGTCAAAGATGATGATAACAATAAGGAAAGATCGGACTGCTTCATACTATACACCTCCGAAATAGATCTCTTACCATTTTATCAGAGGAGGGCTCTATTTATCCTTAGAAAAGGTTGGGTTTACGAAGATTTAACAAATGCCCTGAAATAATCATACAGATTTCTCCGAAGATGGTGCTGGAAAACATAAGAAACCAGCTTTAAGTGTTTAGAATAAACTTCAGAAGTAAATTAAAAAAACCTCCTCGATTCCACTCGAAAAGGTCACTTCAACTTCTCAATATCCTCAATGATCTCCTCATAAGGAGGATTGGACACCCCTTCATACTGCTTCAACAAAACCCCATTTTCACTCATTAAATAAAAAGAAGTGCCATGCACGAATTGATTAGAGCCTTCCACTTGAGCAGCAGGAGTTTTAAAAGAAACATTGGCAAAAGATTCGATCTCGTCACGGGAATATCCCGTCAAGAAGCTCCAATTCTCCTCATCCACTTCATATCGGCCACTATATTCCTTCAACACTTCAGGAGAGTCATGTTCGGGATCCACACTAATCGAAATCAGCTGAACTTCCCCATCCAGTCCCGCCTCCGCTATCTTCTTTTGAAGCTTCGACATATTCGCCGTCATCGGAAGACACACGGTATCACAATTTGTAAAGATGAAATCAGCAAGCACAATCTTTCCCTTATTCAGCTCACCTAATGACGTAGTCTCCCCATTCTGATCTACAGCGGACAATTCACCGACCTCTACATTCATAGGAAAAGACTCCTCAACATTTTCCCCCTGGCAGCCAGCCAACAAGAAAAGAGATAAGGCAATTGCTGCAATAATAGATTTCACTCTCACTTCACTTCCTCCTTCTGAAACAGAGGTCCGTCCCTCGCATTAGAAGAGGGACGGACCTTGTCAGGTTAGTCTATGAACTGCTTATCAATTAAATCGGTGAATTTTGGTTTTTCTTTCAGGAACTTCAGCTCGTAGGATGAGTCGGCGAAGGCTTGAACGGCATCGGAGTCCACTTTGTAAGTGAAGCCGATTCGTTCCCAGGCCTGGTCGACGACTTCCTTGCTTAGTTCTTGGCCGGTTACGTCTTTCACGTCTTTAATCGTGATTTTTTTTGCTTCTTCAGGATTCTCAGCGATGAAAGAAGTCGCTTCTTTATGTGCGTCCACGATTTTTTGAATGGTGTCCGGATTTTCTTTTACGGATTTTCCAGAGGCTACAAGTACTGATGCTGGTAATGTTTCACCGAATGAAATCTCATCATGATCGATGATGATGTTGGCACCTGTTTCCTGTTGAATCACGGCTGCCCAAGGTTCCGGCGCTACGGCAATATCGACTTTCCCTGATTTCAACATATTGGCATATTGTGCCGGGTTTCCGGTTACGTGTTTCATGGTTCCGCCGATACGTTGAGATTCAATGCCGTGTTCCTTCAAGAATGTTTCGACCTGAACATCATGTGTGCAACCGACGGCAGGGGTGATGAAGGATTTTCCTGCAAAATCGTCCACGGTTTTCACTCCGCTTTCCTTACTTGCAAGAACCACGGTTCCACCAGTAGAACCCCCACCGATGATCTTCACGTCAGCCCCGGTCATGTAGTTATTCATAGCTGGACCAGGTCCGACAAGACCGGCATCAATTTCGCCAGTTTTCAAAGCAGTCATAAACGATGATCCATCGGGGAAGGTTTTGTATTCAATCTTTGTACCGTCACCCAGCTGCTTTTCATAAAATCCTTTGTCCTTCGCAACCATTGCGGGAACGTGATTTATATTCGGGAAGTATCCGATGACGACCTTCTTGCTTACGTCACCGCCTGAGCTTTTTTCCGTACCGCAGCCTGCTAAAACACCTAGGAATGTAAAGAAAATCGTCATGAGTATAAATGCTTTTTTCATTTTGTAACCTCCTGTTTTTTTAAATGAGGCAGGTGATCGTCACCTACCGTATTTTTTTCTATGCTTAAGATTCCAATCCCCAACGCTTAATCACTGATCTTTCAACACGCTGGAATATCAGTTGATCCACGATCGCTCCGATGACTCCAATGATGATCATGACGGCGATGACCAGGCTCATGTCACCAAAATCGGATGCGTATCGGAGGGTGTAGCCGAGTCCGGGACCGGTGCTTAATAGTTCCCCTGCCATCAACGCTCTCCAGGCGAAGGCCCATGCAAGGCGTGCACCCGTGACCACATAAGGAATCGATGCCGGGAAGATGACTCGAATGAATAAGTCCAAACCTCTCGATCCCATCGTTTGAGCGGCTTTTAAAAAGAGGGGAGAGACGTTTTTTATGCCCATTCGAATGTTGAGTGCCATGACGAATGTTCCACCGAGGATGACGACGAAAATGACCGCTTTTTCATTGAGTCCGAACCACATGATGGCCAGCGGCAGCCACACAATACTCGGTACACTTTGGAAGGCCAGCAGTAAAGATCCCAGCGTATCGTCAGCCGTTCTTGATTTGGCCAGAAGAACGCCTATGCTGGTTCCGATAAGCAATGAAATCCCTAACCCGATGAATAAGCGTTTGAAGCTTGCAATAAGGTCAATGATCAGGGTTTGATCGGCAATTCCTGTAAAAAGGGCCTGGAAAACGGAAGTGGGAGAGGGAAGGACAACTTCTGTCCATAATCCGAATCGTGATCCCGATTCCCAAAGACCGATAATGAGGGCAAAAAAGATGATTCGTTTAAGAGCTGTGTTCATAGGCCAATTCCTCACTTATCACTTTGTCGATTTCCTTCTTTAAATAACTCATGATATGTTCTTCGATCTTTACCATATCTTCTTTATGAGCATCCCGTGGGCGGGGAAGATCCACTTTGATATCTGTCAAAATCGTGCCTGGGCGGGTACCCATGACGATGATCCGGTCTGAAAGCTTAATAGATTCAGAGATACTGTGAGTGACAAACAGGACGGTTTTCTTCGTTTCCATCCAGATCGTTTCAAGCTGGTGGTGAAGGCGGGAGCGTGTTTGTTCATCCAGTGCGCCGAATGGTTCATCCATGAGAAGGATTTCCGGGTTCATGGAGAGAGCCCGTGCAATCGCCACCCGCTGCTGCATTCCCCCTGAAAGCTCATGAGGATAATGATCCTGATAGTTTCCCAGTTGGACCATATGTAAGTATTTTGCGGCTTGTTGTCTTGCCTCTTTCTTAGACATCTCTTTTTTCAGAGGGAACGTTACATTGTCACGCACATTCAGCCATGGAAAAAGTGCCGCTTGCTGGAATACCATCCCCCGGTCTTTTCCGGGTTTCTTGATTGGATTTCCATCTACAAGAATCTCTCCCGAAGTCAAGGCGGTCAGTCCTGCCACGATGGAGAGGAGAGTGGATTTACCGCATCCTGAAGGTCCCAGGATTGAAACAAACTCACCTTTATCTATCTCGAGATTAATATCCTTCAGTACATCGGTTGGTTTTCCTGACTTATCGAGGTATTGCTTATTGAGATGGTTGATCTGTATAAACATGTCATCCTCCTTACCTTATAATTCATATTAGTTTAGTCGGAATATAAATAATGTAATTATAGTATATTGGGGGAGGTTGTCAAGGTTTCCTTTATTTTGGAGGAAATGGATAAATGGCGAGCTTGTCAACCTTCAAGAGCAATTTGTAAATAAAATGAAAAAATATTCAAAAAAGTGAAATATATGGGTATTCATTATCGTCTAATATATAAAAAGAAAAAGCGGGGGAATAGGATGTCCAACAATAGGATGGTTGCAGAATGGTTTCACCTCTATAGTGATGCAATATATACGTTCCTTGTATATCGGATGGCCTCGACTGATGTTGAAGATCTTGTTCAGGAAGTATTCATTCGGGCACTGAATTCCGTGGACTCGTTTGAGGGAAAAGCGAATCCGAAAACATGGTTATATTCGATTGCCAGGAATCTTGCCCTTGATGAACTTAGAAAGATGAAGAGGAATAAATGGTCCATTACTTCTTTTTCCCCAAAAAATCATGAAGCCGCTTCATTAGAAACGCCTGAATCTCTTTATTTTCTGAATGAAGGAAGTCGTGAACTTCTAGCCACTATTCAGAAGCTTAAATCCAATTATCGGGATGTGGTGGTTTTGAAAGGAATAAATGGCTTTGACGTAAAAGAAACGGCCACCATTCTTGGGTGGACGGAAAACAAAGTTCGAATCACCTATCACCGTGCGTGTAAAAAGCTGCAATCCATATCAGGAGGATGTAAAAATGAAGAATCATAATGGAGACAATCTACAAAAAAAGCTTCCCCCGCTTCAATTAAATGACGAGGTGAAAGAACGGATTCATACAGCCATACTTCATCATGAACCTTCTCCGCCTTCACGGAAAAAAGTATTGAAAGAGGGCAGACTTGGCAGCATTGCAGCTGCAGCTGTAGGGTTACTGGTTTTTTCAATCTTGACGGTATATATCATTTCTGAAACAGACAAAGATAAAGCAAATCAGTTATTCGCTGATGCTGAGGAAGACATTCAAGCGGTTTATGAAGAAATGGAAATGAACCTGCAAGAAACGGAAGAGGGCGGATTATTAAAAACGATTGAACCTTCAGAACTAAAGTCGGCTCAAGTATCACTCCGAAATGCTGAGAAGGAAATTTTGAAAAGTGGAGAAGAAAAGGAAAGGGAACTGCGTCAACATTTAATCCCGATGATGAAAGAAATAGAGGATTATAACCAAGCCGTTCCAGTGGCAAATGAGCTTCAACAGAATATTAACGAAGTAAGCAGTCTCCTGGAGAAAAGTCCTTTAGAAGAAAAAATGGCTGAAAAGGTGGCTTCAATAAAAAGCGAACTGGCAGAAAAATTAAAGACATTCGACAAACTTGAAAGCTCATCCCTTAGAGCGTTTTTTACTAATCATTATTCATCACAGGTGAATCATATTGATCAAACGTTAAATCAATATAAGGAAGTACAAGAAGAAATCCAAAACCTTAAAGCAATTGCAGAAGAACAATCATTAAACGAACAGGATTTCGAACATCAAGCAGAGAGAATGATGAAACAGGTCAACCTTTTGCCGGATAATCAAACGACTGCTGAAATGAAAGAAGAAATACTGTCGGCAAAAGATGCGTTCTATCTGGTGAAAGTGGAGGTAGAAGACAAAAAGCGTCTTGAAGAAGAAGCGAGTCTTGAAAAGGAAAAGGAAAGTAACGAAGAATTGAAAAGCCCATCTGCAGGTAAGAGAGAAAATGATGGTACAAACCAAGAAGACAGTCCTGAAGAGGAAATGTACCCAATGGAATTCACTATGACTGATTCTAACGGACATACGTTTAAGCTTAGTCGTGATTTTAATATTTATAAAGCTGGTAAGGGGTATGATGAAATTGCGAGAAGGTACGGAGGACGTTTCTACTATACTCCAAGTTCAGACATTAAACACGTTATTATTGGCAGAAAGATCATAGCGACCGTTTCTCTTATATCTGCAGCTGACCTGGAATATAAAGACCTCTTTATCGATTTGATGTCACATCGATCAAAAAAATATACAAGGGATCAATTCGCCTCCATTGTAGCCGAGGTTATACAGAGTGGTGAGCCGTATAAAGTAGAGGAAGGGAACGCAGGAGAACTACTATCGGTGAAAAATAGAAAATTGTTTTATCATGCATGGTAGAGCAACTTATACCAACTATTTATGTACTCGATTGATTGACTAAAAAGCCAAGAGAGGCATCCTTTAGTTTATTGGGGTCTCTTTTTTGATTTCTTTCAAAGGGTTCCAGGTACAAATCGACTATCTGGTGACTGGAATCCAATACATAACTTCTTTACTTGGAACAGATTTCATGAAAATTTATATCTTCATCATTTCTCCCTGAAGCCATCCTCCTTGAAAAATACCACTACGGTGGGCATTTGGATAAGGGGTGGTCTTTTCTGCTTAGCGGGAGATGTCGATATGAGAGTTTAAGAATAGTCGTTTTTAACCAGGGGTGACAGGGTAACACTATAGTATATACCATTATTTTCTTAGAATTTATAGGAGGGACCGGATTTGATCAGCCAAACGAGAGATATTGTTCAGAAATCATTGGATGCTTTATTAGAGGACGAATCTTTTTTACCCGAAGTAAAAGGTGAGACAAGAAAGAAAGCGTTTACGTCATTAACTTCCATTCTGTCGACACCGAACCACGTACATAAATCGTATTTGAGGATTCCGTTGGAGGATGAGAAGGTGGTCAGGATCCCAGCTTTTCGTGTTCAGCATAACAATGCCCTGGGTCCATATAAGGGGGGGATCCGTTTTCACGAGACGGTGAATGAGGAAGAGGTCGTGAATCTGGCTTCCTTGATGACGTTGAAAAATGCCCTTCATGACGTTCCATTCGGTGGAGGAAAAGGCGGGATCATTCTGAATCCCCGTGAGTATACAGAGAAGGAGCTTCATTTGATCGCGAGGAAGTATGTCCAGTATTTCAGCGATGTCCTTGGACCCGATAAAGATATTCCGGCTCCCGATATGGGATCAGGGGAACGTGAAATGGACTGGATGATGGCGGAGTACAAGAGCATCCGGCCGGGAATGCCTTATAGAGGGAGCTTTACGGGAAAAAGCGTTGTGAACGGCGGATCGTTAGGCCGGAGAGAAGCGACGGGAAAAGGTGTCTTCTTTACATTCCGCTATCTCGTTCATGATTTTGTGAGGGAACAGAAGAGTCTATTAACGAAGACGGATAATGTCTTTGCGAAAACGGCTCTCGATTTTGAGGACCGTGCGTTAACGATTGCTGTACAAGGGTTCGGGAATGTCGGCTCGGTGGCGGCATTAGAAGCATATCAATCCACTCATTTACAAAATAAAGTGGTGGCGGTGAGTGACCGGAATGTGACGTTGTTCAACTCGGATGGTCTTGATATTCCGGCTTTGGTTGAGTTTACGATGAAGAATAAAGGAGATCTTCCCACGCAGGATGAACAGTTGAAGGAAATCGGCGTAAAGGCTGAAATCCGAGATCGCGATGAGGTTCTGTATTTAGATGTAGACGTTCTGATGTTAGCGGCATTAGAGGATCAGGTGCACAAGGATAATGTAGAAAAGGTGAAAGCAAGAATCATCGTGGAAGGGGCCAATGCTCCAATCACAACGGAAGCGGATAAATATTTAAGTGATCAAGGAGTCATTATCATCCCTGATATCCTGGCCAATGCCGGAGGGGTCATCGTCTCCTACTTCGAATGGCTGCAAGGACGGGAAAC
This sequence comes from Rossellomorea sp. NRS-1567, assembly GCF_050467885.1. Classification (NCBI taxonomy): domain Bacteria; kingdom Bacillati; phylum Bacillota; class Bacilli; order Caryophanales; family Bacillaceae; genus Rossellomorea; species Rossellomorea sp. NRS-1567. The sequence goes on from NZ_JBITPL010000014.1 coordinate 26,699, forward strand.
GCAGTTCTACACAGAGGAAGAAGTATTCAACCTCCTCTACGACAAAATGAAAACAACCATGGACACCGTCCTGCCACTATTCTTCGGCGACCCATTCCCACTTCGCCAAAACTGCTACATCCACTCCGTCATGAAACTATCCACGGTTCTATACCGGCAAGGGAAACTTTATTAAGAACAAGGGACGGACCTCTATTCCTAGGAGCTGGTACTAGGAGTGGAGGTCCGTCCCTCTTTTTTTTAAACGGGGGTGTCCTTCACTCTCCCTTTCCCCTATATAAAGGGTGAAAGGAGGTGAGGCACATGGCAACAGCGGATTTGAAATCTACGAGAATACGACTGGCTTACAATGATGGTCTGGATGAGAAAGGGAATCCTAAGATTGTGTACAAATCGTACAGCTACATCAATTCACTGGCAACGGCGGATGAGATGAACAGCGCAGCTTTATCTGTGGCAAGTCTTTCATCAAAAGGATTAAACAACATCGAGAAGGTCGAAACCTTTGACATTAACGAGTAAGGACAATCAATAGTTCTATAGAAAGGAGGAGGCAGCATGGCAAAAGTATTAGAACTTGAATTTACAACCGAAACGGGGAAGTCAGCTAAGCTATCCATCAATGACCCGATCGAGCCGATTGATACGGTGGCGGTGAAAGCAGCGATGGATAACCTGATTGCGACCAATGTGTTTGGAAGTTCGAACGGAATGTTTGTGAGTGTGGAAGGAGCACGAGTGGTCGAGCGTAATGTGACGGATTATGATGTGATGTAATCGAGTGAAAGTGTTCTCCTTAATTGGGGGACACTTTCTTCATGTTATTCACCTTAAAAAAGAGTAACCCATTACAGGTCACTCTTAATCTCGAAAATATTATTTCCCCAACAAACTCACAGCCTGTTCCAACACTTTCTCACCATTCATCATCCCATAAGACATCCCATCGATCACATCCACCTTAATATGATAAGGCTCAGCTTTTTCAATGATTTTAGATGATAGGTAGCGGACTTGAGGACCGATGAGAATCACATCAAGATTATCTAAGTGATTGCTTAAGTCAGCTTCAGACGTAGCGTTAATGGTGGCTTCAAGGCCTTTTTCTTCAGCGGCTTTGCGCATTTTTTGGACTAACATACTCGTTGACATTCCTGCCGAGCAGACCAGCATGATATTCATATGAAGCACTCCTTACTTGGTTTGATGGATTTCGATGATTTCCTGGGCCAGTTCTTTGACGGTGATGGCGTTCATAAGATGATCCTGAGCGTGGATCAATAGAATCGTAGGATTCTGTGTGTCACCACTTGCTTCTTTTTGGAGTAACTGTGTTTGATAGTGGTGAGCTTGATGTACTTCTTTCGCTGCCTCGGCCATTTTTTCCTCTGCTGTTTCGAACTGTTTTTTCTTGGCGGCTTGCAGGGCTTCCATGGCGGATGATCGCGCATTTCCAGCGTGTAAAATGATATGAAAAGATATTTCTTCTAAGGTCATTTGTTGTTCAGCATTCATGCGATTTTATCACTCGTTTCGGTTGTTTTCTTTAATTGGGCACGTTCAGATGCGAGCAGGAATGGGATGTACATAAGTGTAGCGATTGTCAGGTTCACAAGTTGTAGCACGATTCCACTCCAAGATCCACCCGTTACAAGGTAGCCACTGATGATCGGAGGTGTCGTCCAAGGAACAATCGCGACGGTTTTGGGTACGATTCCTAAGCTCAGTGCCAGGTAAGATGTAACCGTCAATACGACAGGTACCAGTAAAAACGGGATAAACATAAGCGGGTTTAACACGATCGGCAGACCAAAGATGACCGGTTCATTAATATTGAAGACTCCAGGTGCAGCAGACAGTTTTCCGACTGTGCGGTAATGCTTCGTTTTCACTACAAGGAAGATGGCGATGATCAAGGCGATCGTCGTACCGGATCCACCCATGTACACGTAGGCATCGAAGAATGGTTTCGTCACAATGTAAGGAACGTCGAAGGCACTCATCCCGTCTGCGAAGAGCTGCTGATTTTTCTCAATTAACGGTAGATAGATCGGTTCGATGATCGGACCTAATATGTTCGTGCCATGTAAGCCGAAGAACCAAAGGAAATGATTTAAGAAGGCTACAACTATGGCTGATGGCAGTGAGTTGGATACAGCTTGCAGTGGTTCCTGAACCACAGTGAACACGATTTCAAAGATGCTTTTTTCTGCAAAAGAAGTTAAGAGAGCTTGAATAAGACCAACAAGAATCAAGATAATCGTTGCAGGAATCAGGGCTTTGAATGATTTTACGACACCTTCCGGCACACCATCGGGCATACTGATCGTAAACTTGGAACGAATCAACACTTTGAATAATTCTGTGACAAGAAGGGACGTGATTACGGCTACGAATATCCCTTGTGCTCCGGTCCAGACGTAGGAAATTCCCCAGTCTTCCGTTACCGGCGTGAGGATGATGAGTGAAGCGATCGACACTAATGCTGCAGATAACCCATCGATATGATAGGACTTAGCTAAATGATAACTGATGGATGCAGCGACGAGCAGTCCGAGGATGGCGAATGATCCATTCCACATATTCCCGCCAACGGATTTCCAGCTTTCACCGAATACAGAGACCATAAAATTTTGAAAGGCATCAATCGGCAGATTATTTAATAAGACAGCCAAAGATCCGACGATGATCAGTGGCATGATTGAAACGAATCCATCACGGATGGCGACGAGATGTCGTTGTGACCCGATTCTTCCTGCAATAGGCATAAACTTGCTTTCCATAAACCCCATTACTTTACTCATTTCTCTTTCCCCCATTTACTAGATTAATTGAATTGCGGTAAAAACTCTTTGTGAGCTTCCAATAATTCATCGACTAGTTGTCTTGCTACCCCTTCGTTCTGTACTAGGGGATTCATCACCATGGCCTGGTAGACATGATTGTACTCACCGGACATTGCTGCCTGAATGACGAGCTCTTCGAACGCTTTCATCTGTTGGATGATTCCTTTAATTGATGAAGGAAGCGGTCCAATGACGATTGGCTGAGGTCCGTCCCCCGTAATGACGGCGTTTACTTCAATAACAGCTTCGTGAGGCAGGTCCGGGATGGTTCCGTTGTTCAGTGTGTTGACGGTTTGGATGTCTCCTGAGTTGTTGTAAATGCTCGTCATGAGGCTGCAGGCAGCATCACTGTAGTAGGCACCTCCTCGATTTTCCAGTTCTTTTGGTTTTTCATTTAACTCTTCTTTCATATATTGTATGAAAAGTTCTTTTTCAACTTTTCGAACAACCTCTGCCCGTGTACCGTTTTCTCTATAAGCTTGAAGGTCCTTTTCCAACACAGAGTCCCGTTGGAAGTAGTATTGATGATAAGGATTGGGAAGCATCCCGAGTGCTTGTAAAAATTCCTTCGACCATCCGAGGGAGACGATGTTGGCCGGTGAGTAATCCACTTCTTGATGGATCAGTTTTTGCAGAACTTGATCGGTGACATCCTGACCATTGACCCAAACCCTTTTTCCAAACACAAAATGATTCATCCCTACAAATTCAATCTGTACTTCATTTGCAGAACAATTCATCATCTCGGCCACGCTGTTTTTCATGTTGAAAGGAATATTGCACACCCCGATGACTTTATGATGTGTACTGTATTTAAGCAGGGCTTCCGTAACAATGCCTGCCGGGTTGGTAAAGTTAATAAGCCAAGCATGGGGACAAATCTGTTGGATGTCATGACAAATTTCCAATAGGACCGGAATGGTACGCAAGGCCTTGAATATACCGCCTGCTCCATTGGTTTCCTGTCCGATGACTCCATGACTTAACGGAATACGTTCATCTTTTTCCCTGGCTGAGAGGCCGCCCACCCTGATTTGTGTTGTCACAAAGTCAGCGCCTATCAAGGCATCCCGCCGGTTAAGAGTCCATTCCAATTCAATCGGCACACCTGCTTTTTGGATCATTCGACGAGCAAACTGCCCGATAATCTCAAGCTTCTCTTTCCCTGCTTCGATGTCTACAAGCGTTATGTCCGTGACAGGAAAAGATTTGTATCGGTGGATGAACCCCTCGATAATTTCTGGTGTATAGCTTGATCCGCCTCCGATTATGACCACCTTTAATGACATTCTGTCGATCTCCCTTCATTTTGAAAGCGATTTCTATTTTTTTATAATGTATCATACAAATTTTCGCTCGTCTATGCATTGTAGTGACAAAAATAAAATTTATGACTAATTTTTATTTATTTGTAATAACAAATTATTTTTATGATAAAATGATTAGGAATAGAGAAATGAACGTGGATGTGTTATAACAAATATAGGAAGAAAGTGGAAGGGAGAAACAGAATGAAAGAGACACAAGAAGCAAAGGCCCTGCATTCGCATGTAAAAGAAGAAATCATCCACATGATTAAAAATAAAGAATACGCGCCGAATACAAAACTGCCGACAGAGGCGGAGTTTTGCGAAAAGTTCAATGTCAGTCGTACGACCATCCGGACGGCGCTCCAGCAGCTGACACTTGAAGGTTACGTGTATCGCGAGCAAGGAAGAGGAACCTTTGTCGCAGAAGAGAAAGTCAGTCAAATCCTGTCCTCGACGATCGACAACTACACAGAGCAACTGCGATTACAGGGTAAGAAACCTAAGATCAAGGTACTAAGCATGAATGTCATCCCGGCAGAATCAACAGTTGAAAAAGCGTTGGAATTGAAGAATGGAGATCCCGTCAATCGTTTAGAGAGGATCCGTTATTCAGACGGGCTGCCCCTGCAATATGAGGTGGCCTATCTGCCCTGGTACAAGACGCCGGGGCTTGATAAAGACGAATGTGAAAGATCTCTTTACAAGCTCCTGGAAACACAGTTTGAGATAAAAATTAAAAAAACCGTCGAAACGATCGAATTGTTTTTAGCAGATGAACGAGTGGCAGAGAAGCTTGAGGTACCAGAGGGGACACCTTGCTTTATGATCGAAACGACGGCTTATGTAGAGGATGGATCGGTGATTGAATTTTCCAAAGCGATCTTCAGAGGAGATAAAGCGAGCTTTCTTGTAGAAAGAACCTATTAGATAAAAAGGGGATGGGGGATTATGAGGAACGTGATCGTCAATGCAGATGATTTTGGATTATGCCGGGGGGTGAATTACGGCATCGTTGATAGTCACCGGTTTGGCATCGTTAACTCAACAACGATGCTGGTCAATATGCCGGGGACTCTGCATGCGGTGGAATTGGCGAAGGTTTATCCAGAATTACAGGTTGGGGTCCATTTAACACTGACATGCGGGAGACCAGTTTCTGGCGGAGTACCATCACTACTGGATGAGAGAGGCTTTTTCCGTTACACCAGCAAGATTTTTGAAGAAAAAGAAATCAATGTGGATGAGGTTGAAATGGAGTGGGAGGCTCAGATGGATAAATTCCTATCATTCGGTTTGCCCCTTTCTCATATTGACAGTCATCACCATGTTCATAGCTTTCGACCTTTGATCCCGGTGGTGAAGAGATTGTCGGAGCGTTTTGGGGTTTCGGTCCGGAATGTACCCTGTGATGGGTTTGACGCAATGAATGTGTTAACCGATCGTTTCTCGATGGACTTTTATGGTGACGGAGTGTCGGTTGAAGGATTGAAGAGGATATTGAACAGCAGGGATGAAGGTGAGACGCTTGAGATTATGTGTCATCCGGCTTATGTTGATACATACTTGAAAGGGAATTCGTCTTATTGTGAGCAGAGGTTGAGGGAGTTGGATGTGTTGACGGGGATTAAGGAGTGGACTTTCTAGTTTTCGTTTGGTTGTTTGAGAAATTAGAATGTTTGTTGTGAGTTGTTATGACAAGTGATCGGGGTGCTGCTATGGAAGGTAGTGCCTTTTTCTATTGGTAATGGAGATTAGTTCCATTTTGAGGTGGAAAGGAAAGTTTTTGGATAGTATGTATGGTTTTGAGATGGTGTTAAGGCAGGATATTAACTGAAATCGATGTGAAATACATGGATTGATAGGATGAGAGAAGGTTTATTATCGACTTTGTCTATTTATTATCAACTTTAGAGATATATTATCGACTTTCCACCTTTTATTATCAACTTTAGGAATATATTATAAACTGTAAAAAAATGGATAATCACCACGCCCCTATCAAACCAAAGTCCCCCTACACAAAAAATCCCTTCCCTAGTGCAACAACAAAGATAACGCTTACATAAAAATAACTGAAAAATTCCCTATTGACTTCCATTCACAGACCCAGTATTATCCTCTATAAGATAAAAATTTAGAAAATTACATACTTTCAATTATCCAGAGTGACCGAGGGATCAGGCCCTATGACGTCCGGCAACCTCCAGTATTGGAACGGTGCCAATTCCTGCAGAATGATTTCATTCTGAGAGATAAGTCGAGATAAACAGGCGATGCTTCTTTCAGTTGAAAGAGGCATTTTTTATTGGACAAAAAAAGGGGTGTGCACATTGATTGAGATTCGAAATCTAGTTAAAACCTACAGTACAAAAAAGCAAACGGTGGTCGGTGTCGATAATGTTTCCGTAAAGATCGAAAAGGGGGCGATCTTTGGAATCGTCGGATACAGTGGAGCGGGGAAGAGTTCACTCATTCGCTGCCTGAATCTATTAGAAACCCCGACATCAGGAGAAATCATCATTGATGGACAGGATTTCACGAAGCTCACGTCCAAACAATTAAGACTCGCCCGTCAAAAAACGAGCATGATTTTTCAACATTTTCACCTGATTAAATCGAAAACGGTTTTTGACAATCTGGCTTTTGCCTTGAAAGCGGCCAGAGTACCAAAAGCGAAGATCAAGACCAGGGTCGTCGAGCTCCTTGAGATGGTCGGTCTTTCAGATAAAACCGATGCCTATCCTGCTCAACTCAGCGGAGGACAAAAGCAGAGAGTCGGGATTGCAAGGGCCCTTGCGAATAATCCATCGGTTTTACTTTGCGATGAAGCGACATCGGCACTCGATCCGAATACGACGAAATCGATTTTGAAGCTATTGAAAAAAATTAACAAAGAACTGGGTTTGACGATCGTTCTCATCACCCACGAGATGGAAGTGGTGAAAGAAATCTGCGACCGGATGGCCGTGATGCAAGACGGGAAAATCGTGGAGGAAGGTCCAGTATACGACCTGTTTGCTGAACCGAAGCAGCCTTTAACGAAGCAATTCATTGAAACGATCCTTCAATTTGAACTCCCGCCGCACCTCGTGGAATCAAGAAAAGGAAAGCTGATCAAAATCCAATTCAAAGGATCAATCGCAGAGGAAAGCGTCGTTTCAGAAGTGTTCCAGAAATACAAAGTGCAAGGCAATATTCTTCACGGCAAGATTGAATATATTCAGGAAGTGCCACTGGGGATTTTTATCATGGAACTGATCGGCTCCCATGACGAAGTCGAAGCCGCGATCCGGTATATCACGTTGAAGACGCAAAGCTTGGAGGTGCTTGAGAATGCTGCCTGATTCATTGACAGCGATTTTACCAGAATTGAATAAAGCCTTTTTTGAAACGGTATATATGGTGGGGATTTCACTGGGAGTTGCGATTTTAGTGGGATTACCCCTCGGGATTCTTCTTTTCGTAACAGACAAAGGCTTGTTTTTACAAAATAGTTTGATCAAAAAGGTCGTTGGATTTGTCGTCAATATGGTGCGCTCGGTTCCGTTCATCATTCTATTAGTCGCACTCTTACCATTAACCAAACTATTGACCGGTACCACGATTGGACCGACGGCAGCCTCCGTATCCCTATCTGTTGCGGGAGTTCCGTTTTTTGCGAGAATGGTAGAAACATCGCTCCGGGAGATTGACAAAGGAGTGATCGAAGCTTCGGTTTCAGTGGGGGCAAGCCCCTGGATGATCATTAAGGGCGTGCTGTTACCGGAAGCGCGACCGGCGGTGATTCAGGCGATTACGATTACAACGATCAGTTTAGTCGCCTATTCAGCCATGGCCGGCATCGTCGGTGGAGGCGGAGTCGGGGACCTGGCAATCCGCTTCGGGTACTACCGATATGACAACACGGTGATGATCACGACCGTCGTCATTTTAATTTGTTTAGTTCAACTCATCCAATATACGGGTGATGTGTTTGCACGATTAGTCGATAAACGATAACTACTCTAGGGGGAACAACAAGTGAAAAAGTGGATTTTATTCGTAGCATTAGCGGTAACAATGAGCATTCTTGCAGCTTGCGGCGGGGACGAAGCAAGTTCAAGCGCAGAAGATAAAAAAGAGGTAACCATCGGAGCGACATCCGGACCATACAGTGATATGGTGACAAAAGCGATTAAGCCAGGACTTGAAGAAAAAGGATACACGGTGGAAGTGAAAGAATTCAGTGATTACATCCAACCGAACAACGCGCTGGCCCAGGGAGATCTGGATGCGAACCTTTTCCAGCATAAAATCTACATGGAAACCTTTGCGAAACAACATAACATGGATTTATCCGAAGTGATTGTCGTACCAACGGCTCCAATGGGAATCTACTCACAGAAGTTTGATTCGATTGAAGACATCAAAGAAGGCAGTGCCATTGCCATTCCAAACGATCCGACGAACGCAGCACGGGCGTTTCAGATTCTGGAGGATGCTAAGCTGATCACGTTAAAACCGGATACAGATCCATTGACTGTGTCAGAAAAAGACATTGCTGAAAACGTGAAAAACCTGCAGTTCAAACCGATCGAAGCAGCACAGCTTCCAAGAGCCGTTGACAGTGTTGATCTATCTGCGGTTCCAGGAAACTACGCACTCGCTGCCGACATGGACTTACTTGATGCACTTCAGCTGGAGGACATGCCTGATCAGTATCGAAACCGAGTGGTTGTAAATACGAAGGACGTTGACTCACAACTGGCGAAAGACATCAAAGCAGTCGTCGAAGCAGACGAATTCGAAAAAATCATCGACGAAGAGTTTAAAGGCTTTGGTAAGCCTGAGTGGATGGAGTAGAGTGGCTGGAGGGACGGACCTCTAATCAAAATATTAAATAGAAGAATGTGAAAGGGACGGGCTTCCGCAAAATGCGGAGGTCCGTCCCTCATTTTATAGACAGCACTTCTTGTATTTTTTTCCGCTGCCGCATGGGCAGGGATCGTTGCGGCCTATTTTGTCCCCGATATGGGCAAGTTGAGGAACGAGAAGTGGTTGGTCATCCAATGACGGGTGTTCCACTTCTTCAATGATTCTCCTCCAGGCAGCAAGCTTTGGATGATCGATCCCATTCATGATGCAGTTGACATAGAGGGATTCTTCCAGACAAAGCATTCCTTCATCATAGCCTTCCTCGATGAACTCTTCGATTTTTGAAATCCCTTCCGTTGATAGCTGGTGGCATAAATAATCTGATATCAGTGTTTTAGCGGTTATATCATTTGTTTGGTCAAATAATCTCAAGAGAGCATTTTCCGCTTCTTTGGTTTTGATTCTTCCAAGTACGTCCAGGGTGTAGAAATAGGTATTTCCGTAAATTGCTACTTTTTCAACCTCACGTACCACCTGCTCCGTTCCTATTTTCACCAGGGCATTGACCACTTCCTCGAATAATAAATCACTTTCATCTTCATCTTTAAAGAGATTCACTAACTGAGGGACGACGCTTTCTTCACGAAGTTCACCAGCCGAATAAACGGTGTATATCCCGTCAAAACCAAACCCGTCTTCTTCCTCTTCATTTTCTTTTACACCATTCTGTACTTCCCAGCTTTCAATCCCGTTCCTTTTTATCAACTCCCTGATGATTCTCTTACCATGATCATAGTGGGCTTGGTTATATCTATCATTATCCAAGTAAACGGTGATGCTCGCCAGCTCCTGATAGAGTTCCTCAATCGTTAAAGAAGGCAGCTTCACGATTTCTGCTAATTGGGTTTCATCCACAAAGCGTTTTACATCATTCTTCTGTGCAATCACCAAATTGGTATCAGCGTTTAGCAGTAGCTGGGTATAGAACAGCCGATCATCATCCATTTTGTCCAGCCGGTTTAAACGATCGATGACCTCTATCATCCCATCCTCATTCAATGGCATGTACATTAAGTATGGAAGAACCGGGGAGGAGAATTCCGATATCGGCCCGCGGTCAACAGCTTTCAAACCGGTCAAAAATGTATCCCCATCAACTAAATAGGTGTCCTCCAACATTTCTATCGCATATCTCTGCACAAACGCATCTTCACTCAAAAAATAAGGCTCGACCATTTCAACAAAACGATTCATCCAACCATCCTTTATCGTAATATTTTCTTTAAGTGTATAGGGTGGGAGTGGAAAAGGGAAGAGGGACGGACCTCTCTAGCGACAATTTAAAAGTAGTATGTTCTGAGGACGGGCTTCCGCTGAATATGAAGGTCCGTCCCTATATATAATTACATTTAATTCTAAATAATGGGTCTTTTTGCTCAAGGGATTGAGTTTTGTTAGGTGAATTACTATTAGAGTTGTGTATTTTAAATGGGATGAGGAGGGTTAAGAGTCATTTGGTAATACTATTTTATAAGAAAAGGGAGTTGTAAGATTTACTATGAAAAAACGGTTTTCACAAGCATCTATCATTTCAATCGTTCTGGTATTTATTCTTTCCATCTTTGGATCAGGGGCAATGGCAAACTCGAATGCAAAGACACCTCAAGCTCAAACACCACCAGATTTAGCCGAAATCTTCGGAAATATCGATACATCATCTTCAAAGTCTACCACCGTAATTGTTGAAATAGAGGAAGAATCCTTAGTCGAATCAAAACATAAAGGGAAAAAACAATCCAAATCGAATTTGACAAACGCACGAAACAAAGTAAAGAAGAATGTTAAAGGAGTGACAAAATCGAGCAAAGTTAAACGTGAATACGATTATGTTTTCTCTGGATTTTCTTTAGAAGTAGCTGCTGATGAAATTCCAAACCTATTATCTGTACCTGGAGTAAAAGCAGTGTATCCTGATGTTACATATACAGTGACAGGGTCTGAAGGGATTTCCATTGAACAGGACGCTTATCATCCTGAAATGGCTAATAGCGCTCCCTTCATTGGAGCCGATCAGGTATGGGATGCCGGGTATACCGGAGAAGGAGTAACCGTTGCAGTCATTGATACAGGGGTTGATTATACACACCCCGATTTAAATCAGGCATTCGGAGATTATAAAGGTTGGGATTTCGTCGATAATGACGGAGATCCACAAGAAACACCCATCGGGGACCCTCGTGGAGAAGAAACGGCTCATGGAACTCATGTGTCTGGGACAGTAGCGGCGAATGGAAATATTAAAGGAGTTGCACCTGATGCTACTCTATTAGGATACCGTGTTCTAGGGCCGGGTGGCAGCGGAACGACAGAAAATGTTGTTGCAGCCATTGAAAAAGCGGTTCAGGACGGGGCAGATGTTATGAATCTATCACTTGGAAACAGCTTGAATAATCCAGATTGGGCAACGAGTATTGCACTGGATTGGGCAATGGCTGAAGGGGTAGTGGCTGTTACATCAAATGGGAACTCAGGTCCTGATAATTGGACAGTCGGTTCGCCAGGTACTTCACGTGATGCCATTTCTGTAGGAGCGACTCAGCTGCCTTACAATGTATACACGTCTGAAGTAACGACAACTGGTGGTGTAACCTACGAATCTGATAAAGTAATGGGCTTCCCGAGTGACGAGGAGTTATTATCCCTTGATGGGAATGAATATGAATTTGTCGATGTCGGTTTAGGCGGACCAGAGGATTTTGCAGGAAAAGATGTAGAAGGTAAGATTGCTCTTATCAGCCGTGGAGCATATCCTTTTGTTGATAAAGCAGCCAATGCAAATGCTGCAGGAGCAGCAGGAGCGATCATCTATAATAACGTACCGGGAGAATTCACATTTGAAATTCCAGGTATGGAAGTACCGACCATTAAGATGTCTTTAGAAGATGGTAATAAAATGCTTTCTGAATTGGAAAAAGGAAATAACAAAGTTTCATTTGAACTGGAGTTTGCTCGTGAAATCGGGGAAACAATGGCTGATTTCTCATCTCGTGGTCCTGTTATGGATACATGGATGATCAAGCCTGATGTTTCAGCTCCCGGGGTGAACATTGTAAGCACTGTTCCAACTCATAATCCTGAAAATCCTTATGGTTATGCTTCTTATCAAGGTACAAGTATGGCATCTCCACACGTAGCAGGGGCTGCTGCGCTTTTACTTGAAGCTCATGGGGACTGGAATGTAGACGATATTAAATCATCACTGATGAATACATCTGAAAACTTATTTGATGCAGAGGGAGTCCAATATCCTCATAATACTCAAGGAACGGGCAGTATCAGACCTCTGGATGCACTCAATACGGAAACCCTTGTGTCACCTGGAAGTCACTCTTTTGGTGTATTCAGTAAAGACAAAGGAAAACAAGTTGAAAAGCAGCATTTTACAGTCAAAAATTTATCCAGTAAAAAGAAAAAGTACAGCTTTGATGTGAACTTTGAAGGGGATCCCAAAGGTATAAAAGTTTCGACAAGCAAAAATCTTAAAGTGAATGGTAAACAGTCGAAAAAGGTAAATCTACATGTCCAAGTAGATGCAGGTAAGTTAGACCCTGGTTACTACGAAGGAACGATACAGGTTTCTGATGGAGAATCTTCATTTGAAGTACCTACGATTCTCTTCGTTAAAGAGCCGGACTACCCTCGAATTACCAGTTTAGACGTTACAAAAACCGACGAAGGTTATGATTTAGAAGTTTACCTTCCAGGCGGAGCAGAAGAAGCGGTCATCTGGGTTTACAGTGCTGACCCGTTCGCTTATATCGGGGACGGACCTGTATTTACAAATCTTACAAAAGAATATAACACCTTGAAATGGGATGGTAAAATTAATGGGCAGAATCTGGCTCCTGGAAGTTACTATTTCTTCGTGAATGCGAAAAAAGGTGAACAGGAAGATTATGTGAATAGTGATATCATTGTAGTGGAATAGAATATAAAGTATAAAAGTCGAAAAGGTGTTTGCAGGGAAAACTCTGCAAACACCTTTTTGTTTTAGTAAGTTATTTGTTAGGTGAATGGAGACCATGATAGCCTTAAAGATACCCAATAAACCTTATTAGTATTGGACAGAATGTATACAGGGGAGTATTCATTCTGATTATGGTCTCATCTAAGAAGAATAACATTTTATGTGTATGATTAAGTATATTACTGGGTGTTTATACCTATTTAACAAAGATTATCTACATCCCAAAGAGAGTGACGATCCCATTCCGTCACCTCATATTAATATAATATGAATCCATTGTCTCATTTTTGTAAATTTTTTTATAATTCCTTAATCCTCGACAAAAAAGTGATATATTTAAGAAGTACTTGGTTTACATTATTCTACATAATTTGAACTAAGTGTAATTGAATGGTGGAGGTGTTTTAAATAGGTAGATTTTAATAAATAAGCTTCACGAATCTACGTATTTTGGCACGGATTTAGACTTTCCAAAGGAAATGGACATAATTAAAAGTAAGCGCTTTCAAGACCTTCGGAGGTATTGGTGCCATAGAAAAAAGACTAAAAGCAGGTTTAGTGAGATAGGCGATTTGATAGATACATAGGCTTATTTCACAATCATACAATATGAGGAGGAACCAGGTTGAAAATAGTTAAAAAACAGTTGTTAATCCTGACAACGATTCTGGCAATGCTTGTCAGTTATATTGCTCCTATTGGTTCAGTTGCTTCTGCATCCGATTATTTAACGGTTCAGGAAGCAATTGAGAATAATACAGGTACAGGAACTGTTACGGGGTATATTGTTGGGCATACAACAGGTACTAACAGTTATAATTTTGAAGCTCCGTTTGCTGGAGACACCAATTTCGTCATTGCAGATAGTGTGGATGAGACGGATCCTTCCAAAATTCTTCCCGTTCAATTGCCTTCTGCTTTCCGGGCAAAATTTGGCCTCATGACAAACCCGGACAATATCGGCAAAAAAGTCATCATTACAGGAAACCTTGCAACCTATTTTACGGTTCCAGGTTTAAAAGATGCTACAGCTATGTCCTTCGAAGGTGAACAGCCCGATGAGCCAACACCATATGAAGGCATTGAAGGTTTGCGGATTCATGATATTCAAGGTGAAGCACATGCATCACCTTACAATTCAGAAAAAGTAAAAGGTGTAGAGGGGATTGTCACCCACGTTGTGGATGCAAGTAATTTCTACATGCAGGATGCTCAACCAGATGATAATGATAAAACATCTGAAGCTTTACTTGTTTATAAGCCAGCTCATGGTGTAAACGTGGGGGATGCCGTATCGGTTGATGGACAAGTAAAAGAGTGGGTATTGGATGGATACTCTGAAAAGCTTGATACAGACCTTGCGATGACTGAAATCAACGCACAGTATGGAAATGTGATTGTCACTTCTGCTGACAATGAACTTCCAGAATCTCTTGTGATGGGGGAGGATTTAATTCCTCCAACAGAAGTGATCGACAATGATCAATTCAGTGAATTTGATCCCGGGCAGGATGGAATCGATTTTTATGAAAGTGTAGAGGGGATGCGTGTATCTCTGGATAGCCCAACCGTTACAGGACCTCAAAAGTATGGCGAAGTTCCTGTCATTACTGAAAAAGTAGACGGAAAGGCGTATACAAAAGAAGGCGCACCGCTTTTAACGAAAGAAAATCAAAATCCTGAGAGAATGTTCTTATTATTAGATAACCGTGATTATGTTGCAAAAACAGGAGATCAATTCAATGGAACTGTAACAGGGGTTGTAAGTTACGGTTTCAGTAACTTTAAGATATTGGTTAATGAAGAGAATCTGCCTGCACTATCCGAACGTGAATTCACACCGGAAGTCACAACGATTGAAAAAGAAGAAGACAAGTTGACGGTCGCAGGTTACAACATTGAAAACTTTGCTGCTTCTGATACTGAAAAACGCGACAAGCTTGCTAAATCAATGGTGGAGAATTTAAACTCTCCTGACATAATTGGCTTAGTGGAAGTATTAGATGAGAGTGGTACAACGGATGATGGTGTTGTAAAGGCGGATGCCAACTATAAAGCATTAAGTGATGCGATTGCCGGTTTTGGCGGTCCTACTTATGCGTGGACGGAAGTCGCTCCTGAAAATAAAGTAGATGGTGGGGTTCCAGGGGGGAATATACGCGTCGGTTATTTATATAATCCCGAGCGTGTAACCTTAGCGGAAGGAACTAAAGGAGATGCGACTACTGCAGTAGCTTATGAAGACGGTGCTTTAACGTTGAATCCAGGAAGAATCGATCCAACAAATCCTGCATTCGATGATAGCCGCAAACCATTAGCTGCACAGTTCAATTTTAATGGTGAAGACGTTATCGTCATCAATAATCACTTTAACTCTAAAGGTGGAGACCAGCCATTATTCGGCAAGAATCAACCACCTGTACTAGGAAGTGAAGAGCAGCGTCTCCAAATCGCTGAAATTGTTAATTCCTTTGTAGCAGATATTCATGAGAAGAATGAAAACGCTAATGTAGTCGTTATGGGAGATTTAAATGATTTTGAATACTCAGCACCTCTGCAAACACTTAAAGGTGATGTGTTGACGAATCTTGTTGAGACTCTTCCTGTTAGCGAACGATATACGTACACGTATCAAGGAAATGCACAAGTCTTAGATCACATGTTAGTTTCTAACCGTCTTGCTGCGGGTGCGGAATACGATATCGTAAACTTTAACTCTCCGTATATGGAAGAGCATGGACGGGCAAGTGATCATGACCCGTTTGTAGGGAAGTTTGATCTATCTGCTGAAAGTAATGATGAGTTTGACCTTTCAATTATGCACACGAATGATACACACGCACATGTAGAAGGATATCCTCGATTATTCACGGCGGTTAACGAAATTCGTGCCGAAAAAGAGAATGCACTGTTGCTGGATGCTGGTGATGTATTCTCAGGTACGCTGTACTTCCGTCAATATGAAGGTCTTGCAGATCTCTGGTTCATGAATCAGCTTGGCTTCGATGCCATGACCTTGGGGAATCATGAGTTTGATAAAGATTCAGCGACACTTGCTAACTTCATTAAAGAAATGAACTTCCCAATGGTCTCGTCCAACGTTACTGTAACAGGTGACGCAGATTTAGAGCCACTGGTGAAAAATGAAATCGGGACTCCGGGTGAAGGTGGAAACATCTATCCGGCGATGATCAAAGAAGTAGATGGGGAAAAGGTTGGAATCTTTGGATTAACAACACCTGATACAGAATTTATCTCTAACCCTGGAGACAATGTTGTTTTTGAAAATGCAGTTGAAAAATCAACGGCTACAATCGAAATGCTTGAGAATGAAGGGGTAAATAAAATCATCGTTCTTTCTCACTTGGGATACTCAAATGATTTAGAGCTGGCTGAAGAGGTAGATGGTCTTGATATCATCGTTGGTGGCCACTCTCATACTGTTCTTGATGAACCGGTGGTCATTGACAAAGAAGAGCCGACCCTTATAGTTCAAGCTGGTGAATACTTAAACCTGCTTGGTTTGTTGGATGTAACATTCAATGCAGAAGGTGTCGTAACGAGCCATACAGGCGAAGTGCTGGACCTTGAAAACTACGAGGAAGATGCCGAAGCTCTAGCGAAAGTTCAGGAATATAAGGCACCACTTGAGGAATTAAAGAGAGAAGTGGTAGGAAACACAGAAGTTGTCCTTAACGGGGAACGCGCAGACGTACGAAGAAAAGAAACGAACTTAGGAAACTTAATTGCAGACGGTATGGTTGCAAAAGCAAATGAGTCTGTGAAAACACACATCGGTCTTCAAAACGGTGGTGGGATCCGGGCTTCAATCGACGCTGGTGACATCACTCTTGGAGAAGTCTTAACGACGATGCCGTTTGGCAATAATCTAGTTACACTTGATTTAACTGGTAAAGAAATCTTGGATGCTCTTGAGCACAGTGTAGCAAGGGTTGAAGGTACAGACGCACCAGGTGAATTCCTCCAAGTATCAGGAATTAACTATAAATATGATGTAAACAAGCCGGCAGGCGAACGTGTTTGGTTTGTTGAAGTGAAAACAGACAATGGATTTGAAGAACTAGATCCCGAAATGATGTATTCTGTTGCTACTAACGCTTTCACTGCAAATGGTGGAGACGGATACACCATGTTTAAAGAGGCAAAAGAAGACGGCCGTCAAACAGAATTGTTCGTTGTAGATTTTGAGGTGTTCACATCTTACCTTGAAAAGAACAGCCCGATCTCACCTGAAGTTGAAGGACGGATCGTTCAAGAAGCAGCACCGGAAGAATCGACTGAGTTTGATTTATCCATCATGCACACAAATGACACGCATGCCCATGTGGAAGGATATCCTCGACTGTTCACAGCTGTAAACGAGGTGCGTTCCGAGAAAGAGAATGCTTTGTTATTAGATGCTGGGGATGTCTTCTCAGGAACTCTTTACTTCCGTCAATATTCAGGTCTTGCAGATCTCTGGTTCATGAATGAACTTGGCTATGATGCCATGACATTAGGGAATCATGAATTTGATAAAGACTCTAAAACATTAGCCGACTTTATTAAAGAAATGAACTTCCCGATGGTTTCCTCAAACGTTACTGTTACAGGGGATGAAGAGTTAGAACCACTAATGAAGAATGAAATAGGCACTCCTGGTGAAGGTGGCAATATTTTTCCAGCCATCATCAAAGAAGTAGATGGAGAGAAAGTGGGTATTTTTGGATTAACGACTCCAGAAACTGAATTCCTATCAAGTCCCGGGGAAAACGTCGTATTCGAAGATGCTGCTGAAAATTCTACTGCTACGGTTGAAATGCTTCAAAATGAAGGTGTAAATAAAATCATCGTTCTTTCTCATTTGGGTTACTCACATGACCTGGAGATGGCCGAAGCTGTTGATGGAATCGATGTTATCGTTGGCGGGCACTCTCACACCGTATTAGAAGAGCCGGTAGTGGTTGAGAAAGAAGAACCTACACTGATTGTCCAAGCTGGTGAATATTTAAATCTACTTGGATTATTGGATGTAACCTTTAATGCTGAGGGTGTCGTTACTAGCCATGAAGGTGAGGTCCTCGATCTGGAAACATACGAAGAGGATGCAGAGGCACTTGCGAAAGTAAATGAATTCAAGGCTCCTCTGGAAGAGATTAAAAATGAAGTAGTGGGTAAGACGAAGGTAGCTCTAAATGGGGAACGTGCTGATGTTCGTACGAAGGAAACGAATCTCGGTAATCTCATTGCTGACGCCATGGTAGCAAAAGCAAATGAGTCCGTTAAGACACATATCGGTCTTCAAAATGGGGGCGGTATCCGCGCATCCATCGATAAAGGCAAGATTACATTAGGCGAAGTTTTAACCACGATGCCATTCGGAAATAATCTTGTGACACTCGACTTAACCGGTCAGGAACTTTTAGATGCTCTTGAACATGGTGTAAGCGGGGTAGAAACAGGTGAAGGGCGATTCCTTCAAGTATCAGGAATCAACTTCAAGTATGATATAAACAAACCGGTTGGAGAAAGAGTTTGGTTTGTTGAAGTGAAAACAGATAATGGTTTTGAAAAAATCGAAACCGACAAGATGTATACAGTAGCCACAAATGCCTTTACAGCAGATGGTGGAGACGGGTATACCATGTTCAAAACAGCTAAAGATGAAGGTCGGATGACAGAGTTGTACCAGGTGGACTACGAAGTATTCACTGACTATTTAGCTAAAAACAAAAAAGTGGCTCCAAAAGTAGAAGGCAGAATCATTCAGGAAGTACAGCAGGATGATTCAGGTGATGGAGACTGGCAGGATGATTTCTTCGACTTTATCAAGAAATTGAAAAACTGGTTATGCACATTGTTTGGTATTTGTGGAAGACCATAATAGAAAAACTCCAAAGTATAAAAAAGCACTGGCTGAATTTTCAGCCAGTGCTTTTCAATAGTATTATTTAGATCGTCTCAGTCTCTTTCTCATTCTCAATCACTGCCAAACGCTCTGCCACTTCTTCCTCCGTCAAACCATGCTCTTTAATGTAGCGGTTTTCGGGGCTCTTGCGGCATTCATCAGAGCAGCTTCTCATATACTTATGCTCGTTTTCTTCAGAGCAAAGAATTTTTCGGTTACAAGGCGGGTGGGCACAGTTTACATAGCGCTCACAAGGTTCACCTGTGTAGTAGTCTTTTCCGACAACGACATGCTCTGTCTGGTTGACAGGAACACCGATACGCTCATCGAATACGTATAGCTGACCGTCCCATAGCTGACCTTTTACTTCAGGGTCCTGGCCATAAGTTACGATTCCACCGTGCAGTTGCGCTACGTCCTCGAAGCCTTCTTTCACTAACCAGCCTGAGAATTTTTCACAGCGGATACCACCTGTACAATACGTGATGATTTTCTTGCCTTCCAATTTATCTTTATTATCGCGGACCCAGTTCGGAAGATCACGGAAGTTTTCGATATCGGGCTTCACGGCTCCTCTGAAGTGTCCCAGTTCATATTCATAGTCATTACGTGCATCAAGAAGGATCGTATCCTCCTGCTGGATTTGTTCAAAGAAATCCTTTGGGTCAAGGTATTTACCTGTAAGTTCATTCGGATTCACATCATCTTCTAGACGAAGTGTCACAAGTTCAGGACGGTGCTTCACTTTCAATTTCTTGAAGGCATGACCATCAGCTTCGTCAATTTTGAACACAGTGTCCGCGAAGTGAGGATCCTGTCTCATCGCTTCCATATAAGCATCCGTCTGTTCGATCGTACCGGAACATGTTCCGTTGATTCCTTCAGATGAGATCAGAATACGTCCCATTAGGCCAAGCTCCTTACACAATTCCTTATGCTGGGCCGTAACTTCCTCAGGATTCTCAATGGCTACATAGTTGTAATACAGTAGTACTCGAAAATTTTTCATGTTTATTTCCACCTATCGATATATATTTGCAAGATATAATCTTAGGATTCTGTTCCTTATTACTCTTACGATGTTCTATTATAACAAATTTTTAAAGAAATGCATTATGTATAGTGGAGAAAAGATGGGGATTGTGAGGAAAATATGGTGGAAATTGGTTCTGAGCCTGGTATTAGAAGTTGGATGTCAAGGGATGCCTGCCGATTGGGATTTATATGCCATCTTTCTATTTTCAGCTTAGCTGTCCAACATCCGCATATCTCCCGCTTTGTAAAAATCCTGTCAGTAATACCTTCAAAAAAATTTCATCGTTGCTGCTGATTAAAAAACAAATTTCTAAAAACTTTCTACATCCACATAGGATTTTCCAAGTTAATATCGAATATATCTATTAACGGTATTATTAAGGAATTTTTCCTTAATAATCATTCGACCGAAAAAGGAGATTTTTCATGAAGTTAAAGCAGCTTGTCCAAACAGTAGAGAATGAAGTCATTGAATTACGAAGACATCTTCACCAATACCCTGAAGTCAGTGGAGAGGAATTTGAAACATCAAAAAAAATTCAGGAAAAATTATCGGAAGCAGGTATCCCTTTTAAAACGGGCTATGCCAAAACAGGAGTCCTCGGTATCATACAAGGAGAAAAGCCAGGAGGCACGGTCGCACTAAGAGCGGATATCGATGCTCTGCCAATCCAGGAGGAAAATGATCTAGCCTACAAATCCACTATCCACAACAAAATGCATGCCTGTGGTCACGATGCCCATACTGCCATGCTCGTTGGTACAGGAAAAGTATTGAATCAACTGAAATCGGAAATAGCAGGTACGATTCTCCTTGTCTTCCAACCGGCGGAGGAGAATGCCCCTGTAGGAGGTTCTCAGCAAATGATGGACGACGGGGTATTCGACGAATATACGCCTGACGTCATTTTCGGGCAGCACGTTTGGCCGGACCTGCCTGTCGGGGAAATCGGGGTTCTCCATCATGAAATCATGGGGGCTTCGGACCGCTTTAAGATTACTGTCAAAGGTTCTGGAGGACACGCGAGCATGCCTCATCAGTCCAATGACGCCATCATTATTGCCAACAACCTGATCACTCAGCTTCAAACGATCGTGAGCCGAAATACAGATCCCATTGATTCTGCCGTCCTCACCATCGGAAAAATCGAAGGAGGCTATCGCTACAATGTCATTGCGGATGAAGTCATCCTTGAGGGAACCATTCGAACCTTCAAGCCGGAAGTGAAAGAAATGGTGAAGGACCGTTTCCACTCCATCATTGAAGGAGTCGGGAAAAGCTTCGGGGCCCACATGTCCATCGACTATTTAGATGGATATCCCGCGACGGTCAACACGCCTCAATGGGCGGATGAAGTGCGTAACGCTGCCCAAAAAGTACTCGGAGAAGAAGCTGCGCCTGTGGTCTCACCGTCTCTTGGCGGAGAGGACTTCTCCCGTTTTCTGAAGAAATATCCAGGTGCCTTCTACTGGATGGGTACATCTGTGAAGGATACAGAACCTCAATACCCACTCCATGATCCTAGATTTAAATTAAATGAAAGTGCATTGCCTAAAGGGGTTGAAGTGATGGCCCAGCTTGCACTGGATACCTTGAAAAAGCTTGAACAAAGGAGTCCTGAAAGATGAGCACTTTGGAACATTTTATCAATGATATCTCGCCGTCACTCACTTCCTTCAGACGCACCTTTCATCAGAAACCCGAACTGGGATTCACTGAATATGTCACCACCTATCTGATCGGAAAAGAATTAATCAACCTCGGCTTCACGATTCACCTTGGAAAAGATGCACTGGAGTCCATGGAACGAATGGGGGTTCCCTCACAAAACTATATAACCAAACAAGAAGAACGTGCCATAAAAGAAGGCGTGGAACAGAGCTGGCTCGACAAAATGAAAGGCGGGCATACAGGATTAGCTGCCACAATTGATACAGGAAAGCCCGGTCCTCATATGGCGTTCCGTTTTGATATCGATGCCCTGCCCATCAAGGAAGCGAATGATCCTGATCACCACCTTCCAACGAAAGAAGGCTTTCATTCCCAAAATGAAGGAATCATGCATGCCTGCGGTCATGACGGTCACGCTGCCATCGGGCTTGGTGTGGCAAGCTTCTTGTCGGCATACAAAGACCAACTTTCTGGGAGGTTCACTCTTCTCTTCCAGCCAGCTGAAGAAGGTGGACGGGGAGCAAAAGCCATGGTGAAAAAAGGTTGGCTGGAGAATGTCGATTATTTTGCAAGCGGTCATATCGGCATACGGGATACAAAGCTTGGGCGAGTGTATGCTACAACTCATTCATTTCTGGCTTCCTCCAAAATCAACGTCACTTATAAAGGAAAAGCGGCCCACGCAGGTCTCGAGCCTGAAAAAGGGAAGAATGCTTTATTGGCAGCTGCTGCAGCAAGTCTTCACCTTTACAATATCCCACGCCATTCTGACGGGGCGACCAGGATCAATGTCGGGAAGCTTCAAGGGGGAGCAGGCAGAAACATCATTGCCGATGAAGCTCATCTTGAAATGGAAACAAGAGGGGAAACGACTGCCATCAATAATTACATGCAAAAAGAAGCTCTGCGAATCCTTCAAGCCTCGGGAGACCTTTATGGTGTGGAAACTGGAATCGATGTGGTGGGAGAGACGATTGAAGCAGCATGTAACCCTGAATGGATTCAATGGTTAAAGGAAGTGGGCGAGGAAAGTCCATTTATATCCGAAATTCATGATGGTTTATCTTTAAAGGCATCAGAGGATGTTACTTATATGATGAATGAGGTGCAAAATCAAGGTGGCAAAGCAACCTTCATGGTATTCGGAACCGGATTGAAAAATGGACATCATCATCATCAATTTGATTTTGAAGAAGGGGTCTTAACCGTTGCAGTGGATGCCTTCGCACGTCTTATTATAAAATTATCCCACCTAAAAGAGGAGGTTACGAGTTGAAAGAATGGTTAGGAAAAACTCTAGAAGCATTAAATCTGGTTGAGACGATGGAACAGCCCGATGGATTTACGAGATTAGGATATTCCAAGGAAGAGACTGCTTCCATGAATGTGTTTCGCAGCGTTGCAGAAACATTGGGGCTATCCGTACAGAGGGACCGGGCAGGGAACCTATTTGCCAGGTGGGAAGGGGCTACCGGCCAAGTTGTCATGACCGGATCTCATCTTGATACGGTTGAAAATGGAGGAGGTTATGACGGGGCAGCCGGTGTCCTATGTGGACTCGGAGCCGTAAAAGCATTAAAAGACCGTGGTTTCAAACCCCATTACTCCATTGAAGTGGCCTGTTTTGCCTCTGAAGAGTCAGCACGTTTCGGCGTTTCTACCCTGGGAAGTAAGAGCGTGGCCGGAATTCTTGATAAATCAGTAGAAAACGTAAGAGACCGCCACGGGGTCAGCATTAAAGAAGCCGTGGAATCAACGGGCCTAGACTGGTCATCCATTGAAAAAGCTGAACGATCAAAAGAAGAAATCCTCTCCTTCATCGAACTTCATATTGAACAAGGGACCCAAATCGAAGATCATGGTGCTCAATTTGGAATTGTCCGGGGTGTAGCCTGTCCGATCCGTTTGAAGGTAAAGGTGAAAGGAATGGCGGGTCATACGGGGACGACACCAATGTGGAAACGGACGGACGCCCTTGTGGCTCTTGCTCCCCTTATCACATTTGTTTCCCAAGAGGCGGAAAAGCTATCAAGCCGGTCCTCGAAACCACTAGTAGCAACAGTCAGCACGATCAATGTAAAACCGAACGTCATGAATGTCATCCCCGGTCATGCAGAAGCGGGAATCGATATTCGTTCCGTCGACGATGACCTAAAGAGATCTATGGCTGATAAAATAATTGAACAGTGTCGAAGCTTAGAGAATGAATTTAATGTTACAATAAACGTAGAAACTCTTGTAGATAATCCTTCTATTCTATTAGATGACAAGCTGACAGCCAGAGTCAAACAAGCAGGGGAAACCCTGGGGTACAACACGTTTGAAATGGATAGCGGGGCAGGGCATGATGTCATGAATATGGCAGCCAAATGGCCTTCTGCTTTAGTATTCATTCCCTGTGAAAAAGGAATCAGCCACCATCCAAAGGAACATAGCTCGTTGGAAGACTTGTATGCAGGAGTCGAGATTCTAGCTGAAGTATTGCGGCAAGAAGCAGGTGAATGATAGTTGATGATAAAAATTGGTGTCATCGGCCCTGATGATTCGATTCAGCGGATCAATCATGTGGCTACTCATTTTGACAATATCGAACTTATGAATTTTCCTTATCACGGGGTGAATGAGATAGAAGAGATTCTTGAGAAGAACCGGGGCTTAGTTGATCAATGGTTCTTTTCAGGACAGTCCCCTTTTTACTATGCGCTGGAAAAAGGATGGATCACGGAAAAGGAAGGGAGCTTTCCGCCTTTACATGGATCCAGTTTCTTTGGAGCATTATTAGAAGCGCAAATGAAAGAACAGACTCTATTAAATAAGATTAGTATAGATACAATTTCAAAGGAGGAAATTGAAACAGCGGTTCAATTCCACTCCTTTGATCAACTAGAAATCTCAACTTATCCATATGAAGGATACCGGAGTGCTGATGAGCTGGTAGACTATCACCGTTCACTCTACGAAAAAGGAGAAATTGAAACGGCTATTACGTGTATCCAAAGTGTTCAAAAGCGCCTCACTGAAGCAGGCATTCCTTGTTACCGTGTCGTACCGACGAATTTATCCATCCGGATGATTTTGCAGTACTTATTAGAGAGGGCACAATCGAGGAAATATCAAAAATCCCAAATTGCCATCGTTGGAATCGAAGTCATCTATTCCACCCGGACCTTGGACGAGTCCCATTTCTCTTATAAAATGAAGCATCAGGAGCTGGATCTGAAACGAAACCTCCTGGATATTGCCCAGAAGATCAATGGATCCATGGTTCAACTGGGGGACGGATTATTCTTCGTTTATACAACGAGAGGGGAACTCGATCTTCATGAAAAGGAGTCGGTTTTCACTACTTTGACTCAGGAAGTGAAGGCACATACAGATCTGGATATCCGTGTGGGGTTAGGGTTTGGTGTGACCGTGTTGGAAGCTGAGCATCATGTCCGTCTTGCTTTTCAACATGCGAGAAAGCACGAATCTTCCATCGTCATAAGTGTCAATGAAGACAAGACGGTAACGGAAATTCTTCCGTCGTCAGAGTCCATTACATACACTCTTAACAACTGGGGCAATGAATGGAAGGAAGTCTTTAAAGAGGCTTCGGTCAGTTCAGCCATCGTCTCAAAAATCCTTTCTCTTTCCCGTCATTACGACAAAGAGGAAATCACGTCCCAAGACCTTTCCCGCTGGCTGAAAAGCACCGAACGGAACGGACGCAGAATCCTTACTGAAATGGAACGGATCGGGATTGTGGAAATCAGCGGCGAAGAACAAAGCGGCGGCAGAGGAAGACCAAGGAAGTTATATCGTTTTCAACTTAAATAAGTGGACCTTTAATTGAGGCTGGGACAAAAGTGTTCTAGTATAAGTAAAACCCGAACTAATTTGCATTATATTACGCAAATTAGTTCGGGTTTTAATATGTTCAATGTACTTTTAGATTTTAACTCTCTCCAGCGGTTGATTGGAGTGCAAGACGAAGACTCCTGCGGGAAGAGTAGCTTATGTGAGACCCCGCAGGCTTGCCGAGGAGGCTCACGGGCTACCCGCGGAAAGCGTAGTCTTGCACGGAAATCATTAGCGGTATGAAGAACCTGCACTGTGCATCGATCCAGTAATCCGTAAATTTAAAATTTTCTCATAAATATTAAAAAATAAGAAGGATTTATACAATCAATAGCGAAATACTTATTAACGGAAGTAAAAAGGAATTATTCCTTAAAACATTATTTGAAGGAGTGACCTCATGACAAATCCCAATTTAGAGCCGAATCCACCTCAAAAGGAGAAGGGATATCTTCGAATTTTAGGTGGGATTGAAAAGGTAGGGAATAAACTCCCTGACCCATTCATGTTGTTTGTGTACTTATCTGTCTTTATTGTTTTATTTTCCTGGTTTATTTCAAGTCTGGGTGTGACCGTTATACACCCGAAAAACGGAGAAGAGTTAGCAATCAAGAGCCTTGTATCCGGGGAGGGACTCCAATACATCCTTACCTCCATGCTCGATAACTTCACCGGCTTCGCTCCACTCGGCCTTGTATTAGCGATGATGCTCGGGATTGGATTAGCTGAAAAAGTAGGATTACTGGAAACAGCGATTAAGAAAACGGTTTTAAACGCTCCAAAAGGATTGATTACATACGCTGTTATTATGGTAGGGATCATGGGGAATTTGGCGTCAGACGCAGCCTTCGTTATCATTCCTCCACTTGCCGCCATGATTTTCTATACGGTGGGAAGACATCCTCTGGCGGGACTTGCTGCAGGTTTCTCCGGAGTAGGAGCAGGTTTTACGGCAAACTTCATCATTACCGGAACCGATGCGCTACTCGCAGGGATATCAACCGAAGCTGCCAAAGCATTTGAAGTAACGGTCACACCGGTGGATAACTGGTACTTCATGATTGCATCTGTCGTCCTTCTTACAGCTGTAGGTGCTTTTGTCACAGAAAAAATAGTAGAGCCGCGTTTAGGGACATACAAAGGAAAAGTAGATAAAACATTAGAAGAAGAGAGTCCTTTAGAAGGAAAAGGACTCCGAAATGCAACCCTGGCAGGATTAGCCTTCATCGTCCTGTTAGTCGTCTCGATTGCCTGGCCGGACTCTCCGATGCGAAATGAAGATGGGGGACTCATTCCTTCTACCTTCTTATCCGGAATCATTCCCATCACACTATTCTTCTTTATTGTGATCGGGGTAGCTTACGGTGTGACTGTGAAAAAAATTCAGTCGTCAAGGGACGTTCCAAAGTATATGACAGAAGCCATGAAAGACATGGGCGGTTATATCGTATTAATCTTTGCAGCCGCACAGTTTATTGCTTACTTCGATTGGACTAATCTAGGAACATGGGTTGCGGTCAGCGGAGCGAATTTCCTCGAATCGATAAATATGACAGGGCTTGCGGCCATCATCGGATTTGTCCTGTTGACAGCATTATTGAACCTATTAATCTTTAGTGGATCGGCTCAATGGGCACTGGAAGCACCGATCTTCATCCCGATGTTTGCCACACTTGGATATAACCCGGCGTTTGTACAAGCAGCCTATCGTATCGCGGATTCATCAACGAATATCATCACGCCGATGAACCCGTATATCATCGTGATACTCGCCTTCATGCGGGAATACGATAAGAAAGCGGGACTCGGAACCTTGATCTCGCTCATGCTTCCTTATACGATTGCGTTCTTATCGGTATGGATCGTGTTACTCCTGACGTTTGCTTTATTAGGTATTCCGTTTGGTCCTGGGGTTGGGGTTTACTTATAATAGTAGAGAAGGCCGGTTTATGAACTGGCCTTTTTTATTTGTCCAAAAATAAATTATATGTGTCATTCTTCAAAATATGACAATTTTCTCCTCCTATTCAAGCCATAATCATAACTGAGAGATACAAGCATATAGATACATTAAATTTGAAAAAATTTGTTATTTTTGAAAGAATTAGAAGTGAAATGAAAAGTCTAATATAGGGGTTGTCGGTACATATGTATAGAAAAGTAATGCTGTTTTGTCTCTTTGTCACTTTCCTCCTGCTGGTTGCCGGATGTCAAGAGAAGCCAAAGCCTGATGATCGCTTGCAGGAATATGTCGATCTTTGGAATAAAGAAAAGTTTGAAAGCATGTTCAACGAATATCTAAACTCTTCAACTAAAGAGTCGTTCAAGAAAGAAGATTTCGTCACAAGATACAAAAACATCTATGAAGATTTAGAAGTGAAAGACGTAAAGGTAACTTTTAAGAAGCCGGAAAAAGAAGTGGACTGGGACAAAGAATCCAAAGCGGAATTCCCTTTGACTATTGCATTCAACACTTTGGCGGGTGAGGTTTCGTACGAAAAAGAAATCACTTTAACAAAAGAAAAGCAAGGTGAGGATGAAAACTGGTTTGTAGACTGGGAGCCTTCTTTTATCCTGCCGGAAATGGAAAAGGGAGATAAAGTTGGTGTGGAGAGTATATCTGCTAAGCGTGGCGACATACTTGACCGGAATCAACAGCCCCTTGCGATGAATGGAGAAGCATTTGAGCTGGGGATCGTACCGAAAGAGTTTAACGAGAGTGACCTAAAGAAGCTTTCATCCCTGCTTGATATGTCAGCGGAATCGATTCAGGGCAAGCTTGATCAGAGCTGGGTGAAACCGGAATTTTTTGTGCCGATTAAAAAGATTGCTCTCAGCGAAAGACCTTTAGCTCTGGAAGTAATTGAATTAGGTGGTCTGTACTCTAAACGGGTGCCTGCAAGAGAATACCCATATGGGGAAGCGACCGCCCACCTGACCGGTTATATAGGAAAACTTACAGCAGAAAAGCTGGAGAAACTAAAAGGTGAAGGCTATACGGCTCAATCATTGATGGGGCTTAGTGGTGCTGAAGAAGTATATGAAGACCAATTAAGAGGAAAAGATGGTCAGCGGATTTATTTGAAAAAAGAAGAATCAGAAGAAGTAGTGACTGTTGCAGAACAACCGGTTGAAGATGGCAAAAACATCACCTTGACCATCGACGCCGAAATGCAAAAGAAGCTTTATGAACAAATGAAGAGTGAAGCAGGGACAGCGGCAGCCCTCAATCCTCAAACCGGTGAAGCATTGGCACTGGTCAGTACACCAGCCTATGATCCGAATGATTTTGTATTAGGCATGTCCTCTGAAAAATACAAAAAGTTGGCGGACGACCTGAAAAAGCCATTACGTAATCGTTTTCCCATTGCGTATTCACCTGGATCAACCATGAAGGGCATCACTGCTTCCGTTGGATTAAAATCCGGAAAGCTAGATCCAAATAAGATTTATGATATTACGGGGAAGAAGTGGCAAAAGGATGATTCGTGGGGGAATTACAAGGTCGTCCGTGTCTTTGATAATGAGAGTAAGGTGGACTTGGAAAGTGCGTTGAAATTCTCGGATAACATCTATTTTGCCCGAGTGGGATTAGAGATGGGGGCAGAAACCTTTATTGCAGGATTAAAGGACTTTGGTTTCGGAGAAGAAATTCCATCTTCTTATCCAATTTATAAATCCCAAATTTCCAACGACGGAACCATTTCAAAAGAAGTCCAACTGGCTGATTCAGCCTTTGGTCAAGGGGAAGTTCTCATGAGCATCGTTCACCTGGCAAGTGCCTACGGTGGCATCATCAACGATGGGAATATGATGAAGCCAAGACTTCTAAAGGATGAAGAGCATGAGATTTGGAAAGAAGACTTGCTAACGAAAGAACAATCTGACATGTTGAAAACAGATTTTCGAAAAGTTGTCACTGAAGGAATTGCCGGTAAAGCGAGTGTAGAAGGAAAAGCAATCGCCGGAAAAACCGGAACGGCAGAGATCAAAGCAGAACAGGGAACAACCGGGACTGAAAATGGATTATTTGTATCCTATGATCAGAATGACCCGACGATGGTGCTCGCCGTGCTTCTTGAAGACGTAGAAGAAGCGGGAGGCAGTACGCATACAGTAGAAGTGACAAAAAGATTTTATGATAGCTGGTAATCCAAAAACGGTGAGCAGGCATATGCTCACCGTTTTTTTATATTAGAGAGGGACGGACCTCTGGATTAGGAATAGAAGGTCCGTCCCTCTGTCATTTTGACATCATGTTCCAACTCTCTCTTTAACCACGATTCCGCTTTCAATATGTGCTATGATAGACAAAATAGCCCTAGAGGTTGAAATTCAACAGGAGTGATCAATTTGGATTTGTTTTTAACGGGATCGACAGGTTTTCTTGGTGGGAGGCTCATCAAGAATCTTTTACAACATAAAGAGAACGAAGTCTATATTTTAGTGAGAAATGTAGAGAAAGCTGAAAGATTAAGAGATTCCTTTCAGGGGGATGAGCAAAAGAGGATTCATATTTTTCAAGGGGATATTACCATTCCAAATGCTGGCTTGAGCAGGGATGATCTTGAATGGTTAACAGGGAAGATTGATGCGGTTTATCACCTCGCTGCTCTTGTTAAGTTTGATTTGGAATTGCGTGATGAGTTGTTTGCTGCTAATTACGATGGGACCAAGCATATCCTTGAGTTGGCTTCGCTACTGCAAGTGAAAAAGTTTTATTATGTGAGTACAGCTTACACGGTCGGGAAGCTCGCAGAAGGGGTGGAGGAGCTTTATCCAGCAGACGGGGAATTCCATAACCCATACGAGGAAAGCAAAGTGAAATCGGAGCATCTTGTTTTTTCTTATCGAGACAAGATGGATGTGTCCATTTTCCGACCGGCTATTATTGTAGGAGATTCTAAAACGGGGGAAGCGGACTCCCAATTCACACTGTACGGATTCATGCGTGCACTCGGGGTGTTCAAGCGTAAGACTGCAAGGCGCCGGGGAGAAGAGCGGACCTACAGACTGGTTGCGGCGAAAAACGGTACTTCCAATCTTGTACCTGTCGATTACGTAGCGGATATTTTAAGCTTGGCTCCTGAAAAAGCACAAGCCGACAAAATCTATCATATTACCAATCCCAATCCACCTGAAAACATCGAGCTTCTGAAGATGTTAAAAGAAGCCCTACAATTCGAAAACCTGTCTGTGGTTGAGAATAGTGGTGAGTATGTATTAGATGATGATGAGGTTAGGCTTAATAGTTTGATTGATGTGTTCAAAGTGTATCTGGCAGGTGCGTTGACGTTTGATGATCGTAATACTCGGGAATTGATCGAGGGTACGAAGGTTTCTCATTTAGTTATGTCTGATGAGACGGTTGAGATGATCATTCGGACGGGTTGCGAGTCCAACGGAGGAAAGCTCACTGTATAAATAGAATGAGCAAAGCCCCAAAGGTGAGAGCCTTTGGGGCTTTGCTTTTTTATAGTGCAGTAACCAATCCGCCATCAACGACGAGGGATTGACCGGTTAAATAGGTGTTGGCGTCTGAAACTAAGAAGGTAATGGCCCGGGCAAATTCTTCAGGCTCGCCGTACCTTCCCATCGGAATCGCTTTTTCACTTTGCTTCTTAAATTCCTCAAGGGGAACATTTTGTTTATCTGCATTTAATTGATCCAATTGAGCCACTCGTTCTGTTGCGATTCTACCTGGACCCACCGTGTTGATGAGAATATGATCCTGGGCCAGTTCCCTTGATAAGCTCTTTGATAACCCGACGATTCCCGTTCTGAAGGTGTTGGATAGAATCAGACCATCAATTGCCTGCTTCGTGGAGGAAGAAGCGATATTGACGATCCGTCCGCCCTTATTCTTTTTCATATGGGGAATAACCTCTCTGATGGTACGGATATAACTGAGCAGGTTAAGCTCAAAGGCATATTGCCAGTCTTCATCATCGAATTGCTGGAAGCCCCCTGCAGGTGGACCTCCTGTGTTGTTGACGAGAATGTCGACTCCTCCAAGTTTATTTACCGCTGTTTCAACGAGTGTTTGAATGTCTGCTGGTTTCGTCATGTCACATGTTGCAAAATAGACTTGGTGATTCCCGGACAGTTCAATGATCTCTTTTGCAGTAGATTGAAGCTCTTCTTCATTTCGGCTGGAGATAAGCACGTGAGCTCCTTCTTTTGCAAGCTCGAGTGCCGTTGCTTTTCCTAATCCTTTACTGGAAGCAGTGACAATCACTGCTTTATTTTTTAAACCAAAATCCATTAAAATCCACCTCGTTTAATTGGGAATATTGATCTCCTTATTCATCGGTTTACCCTTTCCTTGGTAATTCCAAAACAGAACAAAGACGAAGACGGTGAAGCCAATGATATCCGTCATCCAGCCAGGATAGATCAGGAGAAAAGCTGCTGCTGCACTTATCAAGCGCATACTGACAGGGATTTTCTTCTTGAAAAAACCCTCGATGGAAACAGACAACAGGAACACTCCGATAACAGATGTAACGGTCAGGACAAGGATACTCGTAACAGATGCATCAACCATCAGCATTTCGTGGGAAAACACAAACATGAACGGAACGATAAATCCTGCAATGGCAAGTCTCATCGCCTGAAATCCGGTCTTAGTCGGATCACCGCCACTGATGCCTGCTCCGGCAAACGCTGCCAGGGCGACAGGCGGCGTGATATTTGCAAAGATCCCAAAGTAGAACACAAACATATGAGCAACAAACACGGCTGTTTCCGTCGACCCGGCCAATTCACGGAACAATGGCAGCTGTAAAAGGATCGGTGCTGCCATGGTGCTCGTGATGATATAGGTTGGGATACTTGGTAAGCCCATTCCCAGCACGATGGAAGTAACCATTGTCAGCAGTAACGTAATGACGAGCTGAAGGAGCGGGCTGTCGATCATTTCACCAATACCGACAATACTGTTGGCGAGCTCCAGTGCAACTCCAGTCAGTGAAGCAACTCCTACAACAATTCCAACAGCACCGCAGGCGACTGCCACCGGAATCGTCGTTTTCGCTCCTTCTTCCAGTGCTTGTACGCAATCCTTTAACCCTATTTCTTCGGCTTCCAGGTTTTTTGTTTTCCTAACGAGATTGATGACTAATGGAATCACCACAATCAACAGGAGTTCCCACCATCCGTTTTTCAGGGGAGGGATGCCTTCTCCTGAAAGGACGCCATTGACCTGTGGTTGGAAAATGAAAAATACTCCGAGCAGGGTTGTTAACGTCAGAACCTGCTTCGAACCGGAAATGATAATCGTTGCCAAAATTGACCAAAATGCTGCGTAGAACGGTGTTTTTCCTGAGAATAATAAATACAGGAGAATCACCATCGGGATGATTAAATGTCCTCTTTCGGCCAGCACTGCTTTCACGGATGGCAATTCTGATTTCGGTACTCCATGCAATCCGCGTTTGGAAGCTCTAAAGTGCACCTGAAGCAGGATACCGATGTAGAATAGCAGTGCAGGGATAATACCTGCCATGATCACTTTGGTATAAGGAATATTCAAATTCTCTGCCATAATGAAGGCGGCTGCACCCATGATGGGGGGAAGGATCTGCCCACCTACACTTGCTGCTGATTCGACCGCCCCTGCAAATTCTTTCTTATAGCCGATCTTTTTCATTAATGGAATAGTGAAGGCACCGGTTGTCACGACGTTGGCAACAGCCGAACCATTAATGGAACCGAGAAATCCACTGGCGATCACAGCAACTTTAGCAGGTCCGCCTTTTGTATGACCAGCAACTGCCAATGCCAGGTCATTAAATAATTTCCCCATGCCGGAGCGGCTAAGGAATGCTCCAAACAAGATAAAGAGAATGATGTAGCTTGCCGATACGCCGATCGCTGTACCGAGGATCCCTTCCGTAATGTAAACAAGCTGGGATATCATTTTCTTCGTCACAGTCAATGTGATTTGAGAATTCAATTCCGGATAGATGGCCAGCTTTACATAGAGACCATAGATTAAAAATCCAAGGGCAAGTAGGGTCAAGCCCCAGCCGGTCACACGCCTTGTCAGTTCGAGAAGGAGGACGATGACGAGTATTCCAACGATAAAATCGGTATCGTTGATTTGTCCCCCCATTTTAATGATGCGCTCTGCACTGAATAACATATAAATACCAACGAATAAGGACAAACCGCTTAAGATATAGTCATAAAATGGAACAGAGAGGCCTTTCTTTTTACTAATAAAAGGGTACAGGATAAACCCAATGGCCATTAAGCCATATAAGTGGATGCTTCGCTGCTTAACATCGACTAACGCCCCTGCATAAGACGTGTATAAGTGGAAGAGTGCAATCCCGGCAGCCAATACTAAAATAAATAGACCGATCAACTTGGGAAACTGGCTTCTCGTATTTCCCTCCCTGTCCAACTCTTCCACAGATGTGTTCTTTTGTTTTCTCATCATGAGTCACCTCGCTTAATCTTTAACAATCATATAAATCAGTTCATACATAGGGACGGACCCCACGGATAATTGGTAGGACCGCTGAGAATTGAGTACTAGAGTTCGTTCGTTGAATGAAATTCGATGATTCGTATTCTTACCTGTCTGGAAGCGCAATGAGTCTCCAATCGGTTGATGGATATTTGTCATATACACCCAGCCATCTTTGATATAGGTGTCTTCGCCTGCGTTATCCGGGACACCGGCACCAAATGTTTTGAAACGGGTGGACGTCAAGTTGATGGTATTATCTTTAATGTGAAAAAATTCTTCCCAATCTTCTTTTTCAACAGAATGTGTCCAGCGGATGGAAAATTCCTTTTGGTTAAAAACAGGCTGCACTACTATATTTTTATTCTCATAGGATAAGACCACCGTGTTCATCGGGACAATGGCAAGAAGGGTAAGAAGGAGCAGGGCGGAGGCACCCAGGATTCTTTTTCTCATAGATAGAATGCAAAGGGCACCAGGATTGATGCCCTTTCTCTATTATTCCAGTAATCCTTTTTCTTCATAAAACTTCTTCGCTCCCGGGTGCAGGGGAGCAATGAGGCCCTTCGCCATTTCATCCCGGTTCACCTCTTTAAGCGGTGCAACTGCAACTGCGTCTGTTCCTAAGTAGTCGTAATAACGTTTTGTTAAGTCGTATACTGTGTCTTCACTTACATCCTTCGATACAACCAGCATATTTTGAATCCCGACGGTTTCAACTTTTGAATCCAGGTTATATTTTGCCTCGTCTCCTGACTCAATCGTAAATGTTTTATAGAACGGATATTTCTCCATTAGCTTATCAGCAAGATCTCCTTTGATTTCAACAAACGATACATCATTTTGCTGCATTAGGTCAGTAATATTACTGTTCGGTACACCTGAAGTGAAGAATGCAGCATCAAGTGTGCCATTTTTCATTTCCTGAACAGAATCCGCGTACCCTGTGTGGGTGACTTTTTCAAGGTCATCATACGATAAACCGGCCGCTTCCAATACTTTCTTAGCGCTCTGTTCCACGCCGGAACCTACCTGACCGACTCCTACTTTCTTACCCTTTAAATCTTCAATACTCTTAATTCCGCTATCAGACATAGCGACTACCTGTACAACGTTTTGGTACATTCCTGCAAGAGCCTGAACCTCTACTTTATTGCCTTCGAACTGCCCGTTTCCTTCAACTGCATCATAGGCAACATCGCTCATGACGATCGCCATTTGATTAAGACCATCTGTAATGTTCTGGATATTGGCAACAGAAGCTCCTGTTGATTCTACTGTTACATTCCCGATCAAATCACTTTCCTCAAAAATCGGTTTTAATGATCCGCCAATCGCATAATAAGCACCAGACGTTCCACCTGTACCAAATACGATTGATTGGCTGGAAGAATCATCGCCACTGCTTGAATCGCCGCCGCTTGCGCCATCACTGCCACATGCCGCCAATAGTAATGAAATGATGGCTACCATCGAAATCCATTTTAATCTTTTCATCGTTTCGTCCTCCTTTAAGTTACCTGTTAAATATGGTAACGCTTACATATAAAAATGAGAATATTTAGAACTTAAAGGACGTTTTGGTCTTTTTGGTCCGGGAGTGCGGTTGAAGAAAACAAAAAAGAATGAGGGGCGTCCTCATTCTCACTTACTGCCATTGATATCGGTTGATCGGGCGTCCAATACCACCATACTCAATCATGATTTGAACCTGTCCTGATTTCTGTAAATAGTCTAAATATCTTCGGGCTGTTACACGGGCAATGCCGATTCCTTCAGCGGTTTCTTCTGCTGATAAGGGGCTTTTCTGGTCTTTTATAAATTGTATGATCTGCGATAACGTTTGCTGGTTCAATCCCTTCGGTAATTCTTCCTTCATGGAGGGGGATTGAATGGGAGAGGGAACACCCTGAAGCCGATCTAATTCCTGCTGCCCCACCGATCCCTCTCCTGTCATTTGGTGTTTGAACATTTGGTATTTCTCAAGAGCTTGTTTCAATCGTTCAAACTTGAAAGGCTTAATGATGTAATCGAATACTCCTAATCTCATCATCATCTTGATGGTTTCTTTATCCTGTGCAGCAGATATGACAATCACATCCACGTCTGTATCCTGCTGCCGGAAAGCTTGTAAGGTTTCAAGACCATTTTGTTTCGGCATAAAGTTATCCAGAAGAACAAGGTCAGGCTGATAGAAAGAAACCTTCTCCGCACCTTCCTGTCCATTTCCCGCATTGGCACACACTGTAAAGCCGGGTACACGTTCTATGAACATTCGATGGACTTCCTGAACCATTGGATCATCTTCAATGAGTAATACGTTAATTGGTTTCTTCATGATTATTCCCTCCATTCATTGGAAAAGTGAGTTGGAATAACGTCCCTTCACCCGGGGTTGACTCCACTTTAATATGACCCTCTGCTTTCTCTATAATGCTATGAATCAAGTAGAGTCCGATGCCTGAGCCATTTTTTCCTTTGGTAGTGTATCCTTTTTGAAATAAGCGGGGAAGCTGTTCTTTCGTCATTCCTGCTCCATTATCTTCTATTTCAATATGAAAAGTGTCCGGGTCTTCTTTTAAATAGACAGTAATGACCCTGGTATATTCTTCAGAATCTTTTAGGGCATAAAAGCTATTTTCAATCAGGTTACCTAAGATAATGACAAAATCATGTTCATCCAGAAGGGGGGGAAGGGATGCCAGGTAGCTATCGGGATCGATCTTTACTTCTATCCCCATTTCATTTCCTCTCCTGATCTTGCCTAATAGTAATCCTGTCAAACTATCAAGCTTGATCTGCCGCGTCAGGGAGGCTGTGAGATATTCCTCTTCTTGAGAGGATTGAAAGATATAATCGAGAGCTTTCTCTCCTTCTTCTAATTGAATCAGACCGGCAACGGTATGTAATTTATTCTGGTGTTCGTGGTTTTGGACCCTCAATGCCTCAACGAATTCTTTCACTCCAGTCAGCTCTTCTGCCAGTTGAGTCATCTCTGTTCGATCCTGAAACACGGCAACGGCCCCGACAATGTCTCCGTTTACCATGATAGGGACCCTGGAGCTTAGTACAATTTTGTTCTCTAATCTCATTTCTTCATGATAAATCGGTTCCTTCTTGTGTAACACATCCGGTAATTTTGAAGAAGGAAGTACCTCTTGTATGTATTTTCCGGCAGGATCTCCATTTACCACTAATATATCTTTGGCTTTCTCATTAAAGACGGTGATCCTTTTTTGATTATCAATGGCAATGATCCCTTCATTCATGGCTTGAAAAGTAGCGGTTCTCTCCACCAGGAGTTTACCAATTTCATGAGGTTCCAGCTGAAAAGTATCTTTCTTTATTTGTCTTGCTAATAACCATGAACCCATGATGCCGAATAGGAGAGTGATCGCACCTATAATGATGAGTTCATTTTGTAGATTCCTCATTATAT
Source organism: Rossellomorea sp. NRS-1567 (assembly GCF_050467885.1). Taxonomy (NCBI): domain Bacteria; kingdom Bacillati; phylum Bacillota; class Bacilli; order Caryophanales; family Bacillaceae; genus Rossellomorea; species Rossellomorea sp. NRS-1567. The sequence continues at coordinate 64,106 of NZ_JBITPL010000014.1, forward strand.
CGAGTGTAGAGGGGAGCAGTATGCCTACAATGACCACACCGATTTGTTGGTGCTGATCGTTCATGATCGGAACGAAGCCCCTGACCGCTGTACCGATTTCCCCCTTGGCTGTCGTCACATAACTATGCTCGGCAAAAGCAGGACCTTCATCCTTTCCGGCAGAGATGGTCCCAAGCTGCTCATCGGACGGGTGTGAGTAACGGATCCGGTTCATATTGAGAACGACGATATAGTCAGAACCATTTACCGTCCTGATATTTTCTACAATGGGCTGGATTTCACCCCATCCTCCGGAATCCTCGAGATGGCTCTGCACGGTAGGAAGATTAGCTACCGTCCTGGCTGTTATAAGTGCCTGGTTTCCCAACTCTTCTTTCTTCATTTCAATCGCTTTTCCTACAAATATAATAAATCCAATGATGAGCGCAAACAGGACTACACCAAAGGATAATATCGTCATTTTCCACCGAATGGGCATTTGTTTTCGATTCATTCTGAATATTCCTTCCTCTTCATTCAAAGTTATTGTACCATTTTTAGTAGAACGGAGAGAGGGGAGGTCCAATAATGAGAACATTTTTCTTTATAGGGGTGTTCATTTTAACAGGAATTGCTACAGCCTATTTTGTTGGCTTTCATTTTCAGGCCGGCTTTTCCCCGGAATATGATGACGATCAAGAAAAGCTGAAAGATGCTATCGTCATTAAAGTCAGTCATGTTGTTTCTGAAAACACACCGAAAGGAAAAGCAATCAGGCGTTTTAAAGCACTGGTAGAAAAGAATACCAAGGGAAAAGTGAAGGTTGAGATCTACCCGAACGGCTCACTCTATTCGGATATCAGTGAATGGAATGCCCTTAAAAATAATAATGTTCAAATGATTATCCCTGCCACGTCCAAAGTTTCTGCTTATGTTCCAGAGTATAGTGTGTTCGACTTACCCTTTGCGTTTAATAGTTATGACGATGTTCAACGGGCATTTGAGGGGAATATAGGAGAGATATTACTTGAAAAGGTAGAAAAACAAGAAAACGTGAAAGGAATTACCTTTTGGTATAACGGATTTAAACAAATCACCAATAGTCAGCGACCCTTGATCAGGCCCGGTGATTTCAATCGGCTCCACTTCCGTACAATGCCGGGTGAAGTGATAAAAGATCAATATCAAAGGATGGGGGCTGCTGTAAGTCACCTGCCTTTTAATAAAACATACGAGAACTTAGAAGTAGGATTTATAGATGGACAGGAAAATACCATTTCGAATATTTACTCGAAGAAGCTTTATGACCATCAGTCTTATCTTACAGTCAGCAATCATTCTTACTTAGGCTATGTCGTATTAATGAACGAAGAGTTTTGGCGTGACTTGCCTGAAGAGTACCGAGTAGAGATTGAAGAAGCGATGAATCAAACGACTGAATGGATTCGTCGGCATTCGATTGAAATCAATGATGACCATATGCGTGAATTAAAGAGGAATACAGATTTGGACATCCATATACTGCTGAATTCGGAAAAAGAAGAATGGACGAAGAAGCTTGATTCTATGTATGAAGAATATGAAGATGAAATAGGGAGGGAAATCATGAGTGAGATTAGTGAAAGAAACGGCAGACCTCAGTAAAGGTCTGCCGTATTGGATTCAAAACCCAACTCTTTTAACATTTCATTGGTTTCTTCCAAATCGAATTTTTCGGGATCGTGATCACCAAACCGTTCTCTGAAGAACTGGGCGTCCTCGTCCATTTTTTCGGTATTTGATAGAACCTTCAAAACATGTTGATAGTGATGAATGCCTCCGCTGTCTTCTATGGGACAATTTCGCTTTCCTTTTATACAAACGGGGAAGGTCAGTCTTTGGTCCCCTGTGATTCTCTCTAAGAGAATCTGATGTTCCCAATTGTCACCGAGATCATAGGTATAAGAGATCGTCTCTTTCTCACTCACTATAAAGTTTCCAATGATTGCTATTTTTGAATCACGTGCTAAATCTGAACGAAATTCATATTCTTCGTCAGGGTATTCAAAAACTCCTGGTCTTCCCTGAAATGAGTATAAATGTGTATTTGTCCAGCCCATCACTGTTTGGATTACTTCATGAAGCTGATGGAAGGATAACGTATTAGGTATGAGCACACGTCTCCAAATGGGTGGTTTTGCACCCTTTATCGAGATTTTTAACTGGAAGGTTCTTTTCTCTAAAATCGTGAATTTTTCATCTTCATCTATTTCGTGATACATTTCCTCTTGAAGTATTTGGTTTAGATCGGGGGCAAGGAATTGGTCGTTCAGGGCAGATTCAAGCCTGTTCTGATCTTGAGTAGAGAGGTGATTAAATTCATCTGAGGTCTTTATTTTATTGATGAGAAGATGCAGGAGATCATTGCGGTTTAGCATGTGTATCCTCCTTTGGTTTGGGGAATAAAATGGGATGCATGAGACTTTTACTATAGGAATGCAACTTGAGGCAGTGCTAATTAAAGAGGGAAGAGTGGGAGTAGAAAAATTTGAGGTTACTGCTCCATACCCACTCGTCGTTTCACTTTATGAAGTTCCTTTTTGTGTTCCCAATTTTCTTTTACTAAAATCGTAATATTATCCTGGGTGTCTTGCTGATTATCTTCAAGCTTATCCATTCTTTTTTCTAATTTCGTCATGCGTTCATTCATATTGTCTTCAAAACGTGTCATTTGCCCCTGCAACTCTCTTATGGCTTGTAATACCTGATCCATACTATTTGTCACCTCCTTGTCCCCCTAGTATAACACAGAATCTGGGAATACTGCCTTCACAATCACTGGAAAAAATCTTCACGAACGGATACGGTTTTGCTTTTAAATATGGTAATATAAGAAAATGTAAAGAGAGAGATCAACGAACTATATTACATAGAGTTAGGAGAATGAATATGAGTAAAACACTTATTTTCGGACACAAAAATCCAGATACGGATACGATTATGTCTGCCCTTGTATATGCTGATTTGAAGACAAAGATCGGGATGGACGTCGAGCCTGTACGTTTAGGTGACGTGAACGGTGAAACGCAATATGCCCTTGATTACTTTAACGTTGACGCACCACGCTTGGTTGAGAAGGTTGCCGGTGAAACGGATACGGTTATCCTTGTTGACCATAACGAACGTCAGCAAAGCGCCGTAGACATCGAGGAAGTACGCGTTCTTGAAGTCATCGACCACCACCGTATCGCCAACTTTGAAACGGCAGATCCTTTATACTACCGTGCAGAGCCGGTTGGATGTACGGCAACGATCTTAAACAAGATCTACAAGGAAAAAGGAGTAGAGGTAACGAAGGAAATGGCTGGATTAATGCTTTCAGCAATCATCTCGGATTCCCTTTTATTCAAATCTCCAACATGCACAGATGAAGACGTAGCAGCAGCGAATGAATTGGCTGAAATCGCTGGAGTTGATGCTCAAGTGTACGGCTTAGAAATGTTAAAAGCCGGTGCGAACATGAGCACGAAATCAGTGGCAGAACTTGTGACCCTTGACGCGAAAGAATTCTCAATGGGTAACGCGAAGGTAGAAGTAGCTCAAATCAACGTTGTCGATGTGAATGACGTATTCGGACGTCAAGCAGAAGTGGAAGCTGCGATGGAAACGCTGATCAAAGAAAAAGGATTAGATCTTTTCCTACTAGTTGTCACTGACATCTTGGAAAACGACTCAACTGCGTTGGCACTTGGAAGTAAAGCTGCGGAAGTGGAAAAAGCATTTAATGTAACCCTTCAAAACAATACAGCCCTATTAAAAGGCGTTGTATCACGTAAGAAGCAGATCGTACCTGTGTTGACGGATGCGATGAGATAATAGGTTGTGGGAAAGAAGCAGTTTATGTGACTGCTTCTTTTTTGTTTTTAATCTTCTACTGATCAATTTCCTTCCAAATTCCATATCGGTAGTATTACTTCTACCATTTCCTCAATAAAATGAATGATTTCAGAAGAAACACCTCGTCTGTGAAAAAAAAGTAGGATATAACATTTGTTTTGTCAGAATATTTGATTTTTCTGAAAAATGTATATATAATCATAGCTATACAATTAAAAACGGAAACACATTTCCGTATGATGGAAAGCATAACGTAAATCAAAGAAGCTTTGGGAGTGAAAAAAGATTATAGAAAAGAGGCTGTTGGACAACTCTAATAAATTGGAACTATTAAGCATTTCCTCTACCTATTTGCATGCTGCCAAGCTTTAGTGGATTACTTAACTCACCATCATAAAACCCCATACTTATTTTATGATTCAACTCTCCCGCACTTGGCTACCTTTTATCGATCTCTTAGATGTACATCTACTGAGCAGTATGTGCTTCTGTACTAAATAATAAGACGAAAATTCAGAATGTTCTGTTTATGTAATAAGCTGAATACATATTATATAAACTAATTTCGGAAACCACTTTCCGTAGAACGGAAAGTGAGGATCTGGAGAAAAACATCATCTGAAAGGAGGGATTAAAATTAGACAAACCGCAAACGGCAGCAAAACAGGGATTAGAGCAGTAGAAAGAGCTCTGGAGATTATTGAAACATTTTCTATGAGAGAACCTCAACATACCTTGGTAGACATATCCAACAAGACGGGTCTTCCGCTTACAACCGTTCATAGGAATGTTCAAACACTTCTTCATAAAGGCTACTTAGAACAAGATGAAACCACAGGAAAGCTTCGGCTGGGTATGCAATTTGTCCGTATCGGAGGCATCATTATTCAAGGGATCGATCTTGTACAAAAAGCAACTCCTCACTTACAACGATTATCTAAATCAACAGAAATGAATGTGAATTTAAGTGTGTACGATCATGGGCAAGCGTTATGTTTAGTCAATATTGAATCGTTTCATCATTTTGGTCATGAAATTAAAGTTGGACAGAAAATTCCCATTTATGCGGGAGCTTTATCAAAAGTGATTTTAGCTTACCTGCCTGAAGAAGAATTTAATAGTCTTTCAGACACATTTAAAACATTTACCCCCATCACGATTTCACAACGGAACGAACTAAAAGAGGATTTAGAATCCATTAGGGAACATGGATATGCAAAGTCTGAGGGTGAGCTTCAATTAGGAGCGGTTGCTTATGCAGCACCGATTTTTAATTACGAAGGGAAACTTGAAGCAGGCATTGCCATCACAGGACCTGAACATTTTTACAAGGAAGAGAGCAGGCCTTCCTATGTGAAAGCATTACTCCAAACAGCAGAAGAAATATCAAAGGATATGGGATTTAAGAAAATTTACTAGTTTCCAAGGGAAGGAGTTCAGTATGGAGAAAATCAAACCGAAGAGGCTTGAAAAAGGAGATACGATTGGAATCATTGCTCCAGCAAGTCCCCATTACAATCGCAGTGATATCATCCGTGGGATAGAGACCCTTCAGGAATGGGGATATAAGGTAATTACAGGTGAGAATCTTCATAACAAGCATGAATATTTAGCAGGAACGGACAAGGAAAGAGCACATGATTTCAATGAAATGTTTCGAAACGAAGAAGTTGATGCCATTTTCGTGACACATGGTGGCTATGGTTCAGCAAGAATGCTGCGATACATCGATTTTGATCTTGTGAGGAAGAACCCGAAAATTTTTATTGGTTACAGTGACATTACTTCCTTGCATTTGGCCATTCAAAAATATACTGGCCTTGTTACTTTTCATGGGCCTGGCATGGCGGGATTTAACCCTGAGGATTTAACGGAATATCGCAAGGAATATGTATTTAAAGCCCTAAGTCAACAGGAACCGATCGGAGAAATCCGCAAAGCGAATGAAAAAAAGTGGATTAATTGTATTCATAAAGGCGAGGTAGAAGGAGAGCTGACAGGGGGGAACCTCACGTTAGTATGTGCGTCCTTAGGAACACCTTATGAAATCGATACGAAAGGGAAAATTTTGTTTTTAGAAGAAGTTTGGACAGAGCCATGGAATATCGATCACATGTTTACACATTTATATCATGCAGGAAAGCTTCAGGAAGCCGCAGGGATTGTCATTGGTGAGTGCACGGACTGCGGACCGAAGAAGCTTGATCCAGGCTTTCATGTCACCTTTAGTCTAGAGGATATTTTATATGACTTTATTGAGCCGTTAGGGATCCCGGCTATTCACGGACTGCCAATCGGACACACGAAGGATCTTGCCACACTTCCCATGGGAGTGAACGCTAAGCTCGATGCCACCAATAAGAAGTTGTATGTAACAGAATCAGGCACGAAGTAGAACAGACGAAAACGAATCAAACCTGGGAGGGGTATACGTTCATGAATAAAAAATTATTCAGTATCGGACTTATGTTTGTTTTATTATTCAGTAGTTTTATAATCCCTGCTTCAAAAACAAAAGCAGCCGATCCATTTACGTTGAATATAGGCTGGACATCAGAACCGGATAGTATAAGTCCATTTGTTGCTTACAATATCGCAGCTACCGAAATATTCAAGTTGATTTATGATCCGTTGGTTGCTTTTGACAATGATCTTAAGCCTGTTGGACGATTGGCTAAAGAATGGAGCGTTAGTGATGATCACTTAACGTGGACGTTCAACCTGCAAGAAGATGTAAAGTGGCATGATGGTGAACCATTCACAGCTGAAGATGTGAAATTCACATACGAAACCATGCAGGAAAGCGGATTGGGCTTATACGCAGGGTATTTAGACGGTATTACGTCCATCGAAACACCAGATGATCATACCGTCGTGATTAAGACGGATGAACCTAAGGCCAATATGCTGCAAAGCACGACGCCGATTATCCCTAAACATATTTGGGAGGATGTTTCCATGGAAGAGCTGGAAACGTGGCCTAATGAAGCTCCAGTCGGCACGGGGGCATTTAAATTTGTTGAATTTAAAAAGGGTGAATTTATTAAACTCGAGAAAAATGAAGACTATTTCTATAAAAAAGCAAACATCGATGAACTTGTCTTTATCCTTTATGCAAATACAGACACAATGGTCCAATCCCTAAAAATCGGAGAAATCGATTCCGCTATTAATATCGGGGCAAATCAAGTGCCGCTATTAGAAAAAGAAGAGGATATTGACGTGATTTCTGCCACAACTCACGGGTTCACCGAGCTTGCAATTAATAGCTGGCCAGACCCGAAATCAAAAGGAAATCCATTGTTATTAAATAAAGATGTGAAACACGCAATAAGCTTTGCCATTGATAAGCAAAAGATTGTGGATGTTGCATATGCCGGTCAGGCAACACCTGGTACGACACTCATCCCACCAAGCTTAGACTTCTGGCATTATAAGCCATCCGAAGAAGAACTGAGAACGTATAACCCTGACAAAGCAAAAGAGATCATGGATTCCGCAGGCTTCAAGGATGGAGATGGTGACGGAATTCGCGAAGACAGTGAAGGGAATCCATTGAACTTCCGATTAATGTTGCGTTCCAAAACGTCAGAAGAGGTTCGTGCAGGAGAAATGATTGGAAGCATGTTGGAGGAAGTGGGAATCGGCACGGAAATCGAAACCGTTGATGATGGATTATTAGGTGATCGAATTTATGATAACGCTGATTTTGACATGTTTATTTGGGGATGGGGAACAGATGCAGATCCTACTACGATTCTTAGGGTCATGACTTCTGACCAAATTGGTAACCTGAGTGATTCATATTATGCGAATAAAGAATATGATCAATTGCTTCAAGAACAAGCGAAACTGATTGATGAGAAGGAAAGACAGAAAGTGGTTCATGACATGCAGAAGATGTTATACGAGGATGCACCTTATATCATTCTTATGTATGAAAATGCCATCCAGGCTGTGAATACAGCAAAACTGGAAGGCTGGACAAAGGTTAGCGATGTATACTTCTTTGCATTTAACCATGAGAATTACTTGAATGTGAAACCCGTAAGTTCTTCAAGCACTGCAAAGGATAGTGAAAGCGATGTGGCAGGAACAACTGATTCATCATCTTCCGTGCTGCTATGGACGGGTCTCATTTTAGCGGTACTTGTTATCGGTGGAATGATGATTGCCAAAAGAAAAAATAAAGGCGTTTCGATCGACGACGATATGTAATGGAACAGAGGGCAGAGTAACTTACTTTGCCCTTGATTTCAAAGGTGGAGGTGAATAGTGTGAATAAAAACTTTTTACTGAAAAAAATCTTTCAATCTATCATTACAATTTTTCTAGTTCTTATTCTAAATTTCTTTCTGTTTCGGGTCATGCCGGGAAATCCGCTTTCCATGATTGTGAGAAATCCGAATGCATCACCTGAGGCTATTGAGAAAATAAAGCATTTGATGGGAATGGATCAGCCCATGTACGTTCAATTATGGCTCTATTTTAAGCAGTTGTTTCAAGGTGATTTAGGCTTATCCTTTATGTTTAAGCAGCCCGTTATTCATGTAATCGGGGAACGATTATTCCCGACTCTCTTGCTGGTAGGGGTTTCAACGATCGCAGCCATTATCGTCGGTGTATTATTAGGCATTATTGCAGCTGCCAGACAAGGGAAGAAAATCGATGTAACCTCATTGGCATTTTCCCTCATTACATATTCCATGCCGACCTTCTGGCTGGGGATCATGCTGGTGATCTTCTTTAGTGTGACCCTGAACCTCTTCCCGACAAGCGGAATGGTGACAGCAGGGATGGTTTTTGATACCTCGTTTGAAAAAGCCGTTGATGTCTTGATGCATTTATTCCTGCCTGTCTTAACCTTGAGTCTTGTATTAATCGGACAGTTCGTATTAATCATGCGCAATTCATTAATTGAAGTACTGACAGAGGATTATATTACAACGGCAAAGGCGAAAGGATTTTCCGAAAAGTTGATCATGAAAAGACATGCATTACCGAATGCCATGCTGCCAATGGTCACAATTATCGCGATTAATATAGGCTTTATGATTGCAGGCGCGATTCAAATCGAAACGGTGTTTTCATGGCCAGGACTAGGAAGATTAATGTATGAAGCATTGAATAACAGGGATTATCCATTATTACAAGGGATTTTTCTCATTGTAAGTGTATGTGTGGTTTTGGCAAATCTCATTGCAGACATCATTTATGGATATCTTGATCCAAGAATAAATAATAAAGCCTAGGGTGAAATCAGATGAAAAACTCAATTGCTACAAACAACTCAACTGTCACAAGCAAATGGAGAAGATTTTTAGATACCTTTGTTTCAAACAAGATGGGACTTTCCGGGGCTCTCATTCTAGGGGTTTTTGTCATCATAGCCATATTTGGTCCCCTCCTTACTCAATATGACCCAAAGGAATATGGAGTGGCAGAAGTGTTAAGCCCTCCCTCGTTGCAGCATTTATTAGGAACGGATGATTTGGGAAGGGATGTGCTGGGAGGAGTGCTATTAGGTGCCAGGATATCAATTACAGTCGGATTTTTGGCAACATTGATTTCGATGATCATCGGTACTGTCGTCGGAATTGCCTCCGGATACTACGGAGGGAAAGTCGACACCCTGTTAATGAGGTTTACCGATGTATTTCTCGTGCTTCCCTGGTTACCTCTGGCTCTTGTTCTGACAGCCATTTTAGGAGCGAGTATATGGAATATCATTTTTGTCATCGGTTTAACAAGTTGGCCGGGAACAGCGCGGATCGTACGTTCCCAAACCCTTTCAGTTAAAGAGAGGCAATTCATAGAACGAGCCCGTGCGATTGGTGCAGATCACCTATACATTATGAGAAAGCATATTCTGCCTAATGTATTTCCCCTTATATTTGCGAATACCATTCTTGTTTCTGCTGTAGCGATCCTCTCGGAAACGACGTTAAGCTTCCTGGGAATGGGAGATACAACGGAACCAAGCTGGGGAATGATGCTGCATTATGCATTTGAATCAGGAGCAGCGAGCCTTGGCGCTTACTGGTACTTAATATCCCCTGGAATATGTGTGGTACTGGTTGTTCTGGGCTTCACATTTATTGGGTATGCCTTTGATGAAATCTTAAACCCAAGATTAAAAAGGAGATAAACCATGAGTCTTTTAGAGATAAAAAACTTAAAAACGTATTTTGAAACAAAAGATGGCGTTGTAAGAGCAGTAGATGATGTGAGCTTTACATTAGAGGAAGGTGAAGCGGTCGGTTTGGTCGGAGAATCCGGTTGTGGAAAGACGACCACTGCTCTATCGATTATCAATCTCCTCCCCAAAGAAGGCAAAGTAGTGGGAGGAGAAATTAATTATAACGGCAAGAATTTAGCTGAATTGGATCAAAACAAGATTAGAAGGTATCGATGGAATGATATTTCGATTGCCTTTCAAGGGGCGATGAATGCATTAAACCCTGTAAAAAAAATTGGCGAACAAATTACAGAAGTGATGATGTATCATAACCAATTAACATACAAGGCTGCTAGAAAAAAAGCCAAAGAACTTCTTGAATTAGTTGAAATTGATAGTGAGAGAATCGACCAATATCCTCATGAATTCAGCGGGGGAATGAAACAGAGGGTGATGATCGCCATGGCATTGGCATGCGATCCAAAAGTGCTGATTGGGGATGAACCCACTACTGCTCTGGATGTCATGGTACAGGCGCAAATTTTAGAGCTGCTGGAAAAGCTTCGTAGGGAACTTGGGATGTCTGTCATTTTAATCACGCATGATCTGTCTGTTATGGCGGAAACATGCGATAAAGCAGTCGTCATGTATGCGGGGAAAGTCGTGGAAACGGGAAGTGTGGAAAACATCATCAACAACAGTTCCCACCCCTATACTCAAAAACTAGTGAAAGCATTCCCTGATATATATGGAGAAAAAGAAATGACAGAGTCAATTCCAGGGGCTCCGCCAGACTTAATTACACCCCCTTCAGGCTGCTATTTCCATCCTAGATGTGAGCACGCAACGAAGGAATGTGAGGTGTCCGCCCCGCCACTGAAGAAAATGGCTGAAGATCATTATGTTGCTTGTCACTTAAGGGGGTAAACGATGTGGACAGTTTATTGAAGACAAAGGATTTACGGGTGAATTTTACGATTCAAAACGGATTTCTGAAAGAGTTATTATCGAAAGAAAAGAAGCAGGTGAAAGCAGTCGATGGGCTGGATTTTGAAATAAAAAAGGGTGAAATCGTTTCTCTTGTCGGGGAAAGCGGCAGCGGGAAAACAACGACAGGAAAAGCCGTTTTGCAGTTGCTTGATAACGTTGAAGGGGAAGTGACCTATAATGGCCAACGACTGAATCAAAAGGATAAAAAACAAATAAAATCCTTCCGTCAAAAAGCACAAATGATTTTTCAGGATCCATATGATTCATTAAACTCGAAATTCAAAATCATAGACATAGTAGCAGAACCATTGGAAATTAACGGGAAGATTCGAAATGAAGAGCATAAGAAGGAAAAGGTCAAAGAGGCTTTGGAATGGGCAGGGTTGAAACCGGCGGAAACCTTCTTCTACCGATATCCCCATGAATTAAGCGGGGGGCAAAGACAACGGGTTGTGATTGCCTCTGCACTAATATTAAATCCTGAGTTTATAGTAGCCGATGAACCGGTTTCGATGCTTGATGTCTCTGTTCGAGCCGATATTCTACGATTAATGGTCGATTTACGAGATAAGAAAGGAATTTCTTACTTGTTTATCACTCATGATATTTCATTAGCGTGGTTAATTTCTAATCGAATTGCCATTATGTACTTAGGGAAGATTGTCGAAATTGGCGAAGCGGATAAGGTGATTTCTAAGAGCCTGCATCCTTATACGAAAGCACTTATTAATGTCATGCCCAAGCCGAAAATCTCCAAACAAAAACAAAAACGAATGATCCTAAAGGGTGAAACTCCAAACCCAAGTAACATCCCCACTGGATGCAGGTTCCATACAAGATGCCCTTTTGCCGAGGAGAAGTGTAAGGTGGAAGAGCCTGAACTGACCCAATACAGCGATGGGCATTTCGCAGCCTGTCATTTCGCAGAAAAACTGTTGGAAGGAGCGGAATAACCTATGGAAAAAGAACAAATCAGTTCCATTATTGATCGAGAAAAAGAAGGTCTAGTGGCATTAAGTAGATATATTCAGCAGAACCCGGAGTTAGGGGGAGAAGAATATAAATCCTCTAAGGCTTTATGCGACTATCTAGAGGGTCAAGGCTTTACGGTTCAAAGAGGGGTTGGAGAGTTTGATACAGCCTTCATCGCAAATTATAAAAAGGGCGAAGGAGGTATTCATGTCGCCTTTTGTTCTGAATATGATGCCCTGCCTGATATTGGTCATGCCTGCGGTCATCATCTGATCGGGGTAGCAAGTGTCGCTGCCGGTCTTGCCCTTGCCAAACTGGAAACTGATGAACAATATGAGGTATCCGTTATCGGTACCCCTGATGAAGAAAATGTCGGTGGTAAGATTGATCTCTTAAATGAAGGAGTATTTGAGAATGTTGATATTGCCATGATGTTTCATCCTGGATACTCCACCATCATCAATGTGAAATCCCTCGCTTTCCATAGCTACGAGTTTATCTTTCACGGGGAAAATGCCCACGCAGCTTCGGAACCTTGGCAGGGAAAAAATGCCCTCGATGGTGTCATTCAAACCTTTAACGGAGTCAATGCCTTAAGGCAGCATGTAAAGCCCGATGTACGTATACACGGGATCATCAAAGAGGGCGGGAAGGCAACCAACATCATTCCCCATAGAGCGGTGGCAGAGTTTTGTATTCGATCCATCGATAATGTGTATTTAGAAGAAGTGGTCGAACAGGTCATGAACTGTGCCAAAGGGGCAGCCCTTATGACTGGTACTGAGCTGGAAGTGAAAGAAATCGGACACCCGTATGCTGCCATGGTCAGTAATCAAACCCTGGTAGAACTGTATGAAGAGGCTCTTGATGAATACAACTATGTGGATATTTCAAGATATGATGAAGGAATGGGGTCGATTGATATGGGGAATGTCAGCCGCGTTGTGCCATCGATTCATCCTGTATTATCCTTAACGGATCAGCTTGTCCCCGGACATACGAAGGAATTTGCTGATATGTGTAATACTCCTGCTGCATATGAAACGATGCTGCTGGCGGGGAAAACCATGGCCCATACCTGCCTGAACGTGATTAAAAACAAAGAAATCCAAGAAAAAATCAAAGAGGAATTTAAGCGATCATTTTTATCGCACGTATAAATTAATAAAGAAAGAAGGGGTACATAGACATGGAGAAAAAATATCTTTTTGGAGAAATGACTTGGCCAGAAGTGAAAGATGCCGTCAAGGAAGAACGAATCGCTGTTGTCCCGGTTGCAATGATTGAAGAGCATGGCCATCACTTACCCATCGATACAGATTTAGTACTGGCGAACGAAATTTGTAATAGGGCAGGTAAGGCTTCGCCACACAATATGGTCATCGTTCCGGCAATTAACCATGGGTATGCCCCCCATCAGATGGATTTCCCCGGTGTCATATCCATCAGCAGTGAGACCTTTATAAATTATGTAGTGGATGTTTGCAACAGTTTAGCCCATCAGGGATTTAAGAAGATTTTATTAATGAATGGACATGGAAGCAATGTTTCATTATTAAAAGTAGCGGCAAGACAAACCATTTTAAAATACCCGGATGTTCAGTGTACCTCTATTTCACATTGGGATTTCCAACAAGTAGTGGACTTGACGGAGGAAATAAGGGATTCAGAAAGTCCTGGCGGGATCAATCATGCCTGTGAGCTTGAAACCTCTATGTATCTGGCTATCAAAGAAGAACTGGTTCAAATGGACAAAGCCGTTAGAGATATAGACAAATACCAAATGTCTAAATATTTCTGGCTGGATTTAGTAGGGAAAGGTGAAGGGCGTCCAGTTGTGATGGTGCCGTATTGGAGTTCTATTTCTGAGACTGGGACACTGGGTGATCCGACACAAGCAACCAGAGAAAAAGGGGAAAAGCTGCTTAATGCCGCTGTGGAGGGATTAGTCGAGTTTATTCAAATCTTTAAAGAACGTGAACCGAATCATCCGAGGGTGAATCACCATCTTAGCTGATAGATAGAAATCATCATTTACTTCCTACCAATGTTAGGGTAAACAACATTGATAGGAAGTTTTCTGTTTATAATAGGATGATAGATAAACAGTGAAGGAGCGAACACATGAATTTTAAAAAAATCCACCATATCGCCATTATCTGCTCAGATTATAATAAATCAAAAGACTTTTACGTCAACAAGCTTGGTTTTGAAATAAAACAGGAAATTTATAGAGAAGAAAGAGACTCTTTTAAATTGGACTTAGCGCTAAATGGCGAATATATGATCGAGCTATTCTCCTTTCCCACTGCTCCAGCACGTCCAAGTTATCCGGAAGCACGAGGGTTACGTCATTTAGCATTGGAAGTAGAGGATATTGAAGAGACTGTAAGACTTCTTAAAAAAGAAGGTATTGAAACGGAGGAAATAAGAATAGACCCTTATACTCACAAACGATTCACTTTTTTCGAAGATCCAGATGGTCTCCCCTTAGAACTCTATGAAAGCAAGTAGAGGTCCGTCCCTAAAAAAGAGCACTTCCCATTAAGGAAAGTGCTGTCCAAAGGTATTGTAATTTGTCGTTAAATTTATTAAAACATAAATAAAATATCGATGGATTATGGATGTAGAACGATTCTCCTTGAAAAATGGAGGAGTTCCTTACGAATATCTTCTTTTTCTATATAAATATAAAAATATTAATATTTTGCTTCTCGCTAAGTGTCTAAAAAAAGAGCACTTCCCACAAGGAGAAGTGCCATCAAAAGGTATTGTAATTTGTCGTTGATATTATTAAAACATAGATTTGGAATATATGTATTGTCGGTAAGAGACAGTCTGAGGGGAATTATGCAGAATTACTTAAGAAAATTGCATGGTTTCTGATAAAATATAAATATATTAATATTTTTAAGTTGGGTGGTTCGGTAGTGGATTATTCGGTTATCGGGACAAAGATAAGGGAAATGAGGAAAGTCATTTGGTTAACGCAAGGTGAATTAGCGGATGGAATCTGCACACAGGCCTTAATCAGCAGGATTGAGAAAGGTGATATTTATCCAAGTGCCACTGCGCTCTATCAAATTACAACGAAACTAGGAGTAGACGTGAACTATTTTTTTGAAATCGGGATGACTCCCCGTCTTGATTATGTTAGAGAGGTAGAAAGACAACTGCGAAAATTGCGGATTAAGCATCAATATTCAGAAATGATGGAAATGGTCAGAGTCGAGGAAACTAATCCATTATTCAAGGAGAGTACGAATGCTCAACTGCTTTGTTGGCATAAAGGAATCTACCAATTTGAAGTCGTGAAAGATCAAGATACAGCTTTCGAACTTTTACATAAGGCATACTACCTGACAGCCGAGAGCAAAAAAGCATTATCAGAAAGAGAAATGGAGATCCTTCTAACTCTTGGAGCTTTCCATTTCAGCAATGAATGTTATCAAAAATCTCTCTGTCACTATTCTAAAGTACAAGCCGGATTGTCCAAAGCAGAGTGGCTACAGGACAAATCCATCAAGACGAGACTCCTGTATAACATTGCAAGGGTGCACACTAGATTGGGGAATTATCAGGAATCCATTCAGTATTGTAAAAGAGCTATAAAGTGGATCATCATAGAAGAGCATATGTATGGGTTCGCACAACTACATTACCATCTTGGATATAATCTGGAGCTTATAGGGGATTATAAAGAAGCATTACCTTATTTAGAAAAAGCAGCTGCTTTTTTTGACATTCAAAATAATATAGAGTTTGTCCAGTTCATAAACAAAAAACTAGAACACATTAGATGTGAAATAGATAAAGAATGAACCGACTGGAGGTACGTCCCTCAAAAAAAGAGCACTTCCCACATGGAGAAGTGCCATCAAAAGGTATTGTAATTTGTCGTTAGGTTTATTAAATCATAATGAAGAATTTCATGTAGTTGTGGCGTCGGCTAATGAGGTTGGTTAGAATCGCATTTATCTACTGAAATGGCATGTTTTCTGTAAAAATATAAAGATATTAATATATTGAGGAGGTGGGGTTTTGGATTACTCAATCATTGGTAAAAAGATAAAGGAGTTACGAAAGGTCGTTGGGTTAACTCAAGGTGATTTAGCTGAAGGGATCTGTACACAGGCTCTGATCAGTCGTATCGAAAAAGGGGATATCTACCCTAGCGCAACGGCACTTTATCAAATTTCTCAGAAACTTGGGGTAGATGTAAACTACTTCTTTGAAATTGGAACAACCCCGCGATTAGATTATGTGAAAGAAGTCGAACGCCAATTAAGAAACTTAAGAGTGAAGTTAATGTACGATGAAATGATAGAAATGGTAAGGACAGAAGAGAAAAACCCTCTCTTTTTTAGAAACCAAACCAATCTGCAATTGCTTTACTGGCATAAAAGTATTTATATATTTGAAATTGAAAAAGACCGTGATGCAGGGCTTGCCCTTTTGAAAACGGCGCTTTCCCTCACCATGAATAAAAAACGGGCCATGACAGAACGGGAAATAGAAATTCATATGACCTTAGGGGTTTTTGAATATGGAAACGGACATTTAGAGAAGTCTTTAACCTTATATGAGGAAGTTAGATCTGCATTGCAATCAAGTACACAGCTTAATGATAAATCGATTAAAACGAGATTACTTTATAATATAGCCAGAACTTTAACCAGATTAGGAAAGTATAAAGAATCCAATTCCTACTGCAATCAGGCGATTAAATGGTGTTTGGAAGAGGAACATTTATTTGGTCTTGGTGAGCTATATTATCATACAGGCTACAATTATGAACTAGAGGGAGAGTTGGAAAAAGCCTTATCGTATATTAATAAATCCATTTTAATATTTGATATGTATGGAGATAATCGCTATCACCAGTACCTTCAAAAAAAGCGGGAAGAAATTTCTCGTAAAATGGGAATCTTATGAAATGGCTGTAGACTTCCATTTTTTAAACTCCTCATTGGAGCTTCATGATACCTTACAAGGTTCGTGAAGCTTTTTTATTTCATACATCTTGCATGTCCTTCATAAAGTTAACTATAGATGAGGAGTGTTGGATGGATGAGAAGGAAAAGCCCGGTTCCTCTATTTATCGGAGTGGTTGTTGCCATTCTGCTTGTTGTGGCTCTGTTTATGTTTATTGGGAAAACCCAGGAACCAGATTCACCAGAAGAAGTGATCGAGGAATTTTACAATTTTGAAAAAGACGGTGATTTCGGTAACGCATGGGAGTTGTTTCATTCGGAAATGCAAAATAAGTTTCCAAAATCCTCTTATATTCAAACGAAAAACCATGTATTCATGGGACATATGGGGGTTGATGAGTTTGAGGTGGAGGTCGGCAATATTGAAAAGGAGAATGAGTTTACCTTTAACGAAGAAGGGCTTCAATTTAAAAATGTCCGCAAAGCGGAAGTGAACTTGTATTTTGATAGTCAGTTTGGTGAATTAATGATCACACAAACCTGTTTTGTAGCCATCGAAGAAGGAGAATGGAGGATACTATGGAACTATAACTTCTAAAGTGATGATTAAAATGAAATTTTTCACTGAATTTGGTTTTATCTAGAATTTTTCGGGTAAAAAGAAACTAATATTTTTACAAAGGAGGGCATTAGCTGTGTCGCTGCTCTATTTTAAGGCTCGTGAAGCCTATGAATTGGATGCGAAAGTATCTCAATCTCAAATCACAAGGTTGAGAGAGTTTCGCAGAACAAAGCCCGCCCCTGTTGCCAAAAAGAGATAGCTAATGGTTCCTTGTACATGGAAATTATGATGAAATCCCCTGCTCAGTCTAAATTCGTTTAGGCTGTTTTTTTGTCTAACGCAATAAAAAAGTCAGGAATCAAATGATTCCTGACTTTTTTATTCCAGATCTTCTCCGATGATACGAACTTCCCGTTCTAGCTCCACATCAAATTTTTCTTTCACTGTTTTTTGAACGTGTTCAATGAGTGAAATATAATCCGAGGCTGTCGCATTGTCTTTATTCACGATGAAACCGGCATGCTTCGTGGAGACTTCAGCGCCACCAAAGTTCGTTCCTTGAAGCTCACTGTCCTGAATAAGCTTACCTGCGAAATATCCAGGTGGTCGTTTGAAGACACTTCCGCAAGATGGATATTCAAGTGGCTGCTTGGATTCCCGTTTATCTGTCAGATCATCCATAACGGCCTTGATTTCTTCGTAGTCGCCAGGCTTTAAGCTGAAGGTTGCTTCCAGTACAATATCGCCTTTTTCAGAAATATTGCTGTGACGGTAATCAAGCTCTAATTCTGCGGCTGTACGTTTTACCAGGTTTCCTTCACGGTCGACGACATGGCAATAATCCAGTACATCTTTAACTTCTCCGCCATAAGCTCCGGCGTTCATGAATAGAGCACCGCCAACGGTACCTGGAATCCCACAGGCGAATTCGAGTCCTGATAACTTTTCAGCTAACGCACGTCTCGATACATCAATGATTGCTGCACCACTTTGAGCGACAATCAGTTGATCCGTCGTTTTGATGTCTTTAAAATTTTTCAGATGAAGAACAATTCCACGAATTCCACCATCTTTTACAATCAAATTCGATCCGTTACCTAACAAGGTAAATGGGACATCCACTTCATTTGACAGCTTCACGATATTTTGAACTTCTTCATAAGTGGTTGGCGTTAAGAAGAAATCAGCTCTTCCGCCTAACTTCGTATACAAATGCTCTCGTAACAATTCATCACGTTTGATATTGTCAGAATGCATCACCTTTGATAATTCTTCAAACACTTTTTCCTTATTGTACATTCTATATCAGTCCTATAAAGTAATTTTCGTCTTTTCATTAATAAATCCTACCCCACCATTATATGACGAAAACCCATGAAAGTTAAATGGTTTCAGTTGGCAGATGTGAATCCCGATCGAATGAACCTTATTAATTGGAAAAGAATGCTTTATTATAGGTCGAAAATACGAAAAAAGAATGTTCCCATCTTAAGCAAAGTAAGTTAGGATAGAACTAACAAAATATGTTATAACGTCTATTTAACTATTAAATTATACACTTTTTTACAAAAGAGAGGAGGAAGCAAATTGGCCAGATTATATATAGCGTTAATTGGTTTAAGTCTGATTTGGGGGATGTCGTTTGTTTTCATCAAGTGGCTGGTGGATCCAGTTGGTGTGTGGGGAACGGTCTTCTTACGCTGTTTAGCCGGAGCGCTTGTGCTTCTTCCGATCTTTTTCATACAGAGGAAAAAAGGGGAGAAGAAATCGCTCCCTATGTGGAAACTGTTTGTTGTCGGGATTGGAAATGCCGCGTTACCCTGGACTCTGATCGCGTTAAGCGAAACACAGATTAATAGTAATACGGCATCCATTTTAAACGCGACCACACCGATTTGGACGGGGCTGGCAGGGTTTTTATTTTTCTCTGTGATACTGACCGGGTTTCAATGGATTGGAATTGTCGTTGGGTTTATAGGGATACTTGTCCTGATGAATTTCGAGGTGAGTGGGATCTTTACTTCTAATTTTGTAGGGGTGGGGACGATGGTGCTTGCGACGATGAGCTACGCGTTTGCTTCGCAGTTTACGAAAAAATATCTGGCGGGAACGAGTGTTGTTGTGATTTCTACGTTCCAATTGTTGATAGGTGCAGCGGTAGGCTTTATGGGTATGATGATGACCAACCCAATCTCAATTGGAGATTTGTTCTCAGGAGAGGTGATCCTGGGGATAGTAGGGTTAGGCTGTTTAGGGTCAGGAGTAGCAACGCTTCTTTATTTCTATATCATGACGAATGGAAGTCCGGAATTCGCTTCGACAGTGACCTACTTGATTCCGGGTACTGCGATGATTTGGGGATTCGTTCTTCTGAGGGAACCTGTCACTCATAACCTGATATTAGGATTACTCATTATTTTTGCAGGAGTATTCCTATCGTCAAGAAAATCGAAAAAAATCATCACCTCTTTGCCGGTCGGTACGAGGTAAGACCTTTAAACAAACGTTTGATTAGGACATGGGATCCCTTGTACCATATGGGCTCAGAGTCTTAAACAAACGTTTGTTTAGTTTTAGGGAAACGAAACTCCCGAGAAACTAATGCAAACCAACTTGTTTTCATATAAAATGAAAAGGATACATAAGGTAGACTAGACAAGCTCGCAGCACGGGCTATAAAAATAAACAATAAGGATGGTAATTCTATGAAAACGGCAATTGTAACGGATAGTACCGCCTACATCCCGAAAGAATTGCGTGATCAACTGAACATACATATGATTCCTCTCAGCGTCATTTTCGGAGGAGAAACCTATCAAGAAGAAGTTGATATTACGGCAAGTGAATTTTATGAAGAGGTCAGCACCCAGGAAAAGCTTCCAACGACTTCACAGCCGCCAGTCGGAAAGTTTGTCGAGCTATTCGAAAAGCTTTGTCAGGATTACGATGCCGTCATTTCCATCCATTTATCCAGTGGAATCAGCGGAACGTACCAAGGCGCCGTCCAAGCGGGGGAAATGGTCGAGGGCATTAAAGTGTATCCCTATGACTCGGAAATCAGCTGCATGATCCAGGGCTTCTATGCCATTGAAGGGGCCAAGCTTGGTCGTGAAGGAAAAACGGCTGATGAAATCGTTGCATTATTGGATGAAATGAAGCAATCGGTACAGGCATACTTCATGGTAGATGATTTGGCTCACTTGCAGCGTGGTGGCAGGCTATCACAAGCTCAGGCGATCATCGGAAGCCTTTTACAGGTGAAACCATTGCTTCATTTTGTTGATAAAGTGATTGTTCCGTTTGAAAAAATCCGTACGAAGAAGAAAGCGTTGAAGCGGGTGGAGTCAATGCTTGAAGAAGCTGTTTCTTCAGGAGAAGAGTTTCAAGCTTCGATTATCCATGCGAATCGTGAAGAAGATGCGATTGAGTGGAAGAATGAGCTTCAAGAGAAGTATCCGAATGTGGAGTTCAATGTTAGTATTTTCGGTCCTGTAATAGGTACTCATTTAGGTGAGGGCTCGATGGGGATGGGTTGGGCTCGGAAGATGAGTCAATAGGGATTGGGTGTTTTGATTGTAACGGTACACCACCCATCCCCCGGTGCCAGGCACAAAACAACGTTTTTGTGCCTGGAACCATTTTTATTAGGCAGGATTTTTACATATTTGTGTAGAATATATCACTATCCCAAACTAGGAGTGATGTTTTTGCGCTTTGCTTTTGCAGATAATGCATTAATACCAGAAACTCTTACACAACAGGAAGCCCCCGTTCTACAAAAAATTTCAGAATACCCTTCCCTTCCACCTCGACCTCTTAACCCGTCATTTCGTTTTTCTCCAGAGCTTCAATCCTTTCTTAGCGGACGTTCATTGCTACTGGACGAGATCCCATTTTCAATCGACACCCTTCAAGGGCACTATTTGAATGGCTATGTTTCCTACCAAAAAGGTGTGGGGAAAAGCTGTTGCCACCGTTGTGGAAATAACAGACCTCATTTATTCGCTTCATTTTCCTGCTCCAGATGCCAGACCACTTGCACCTACTGCCGTAACTGCATCATGATGGGCAGAGTATCGGAGTGCACACCACTCATAATCTGGAAAGGACCTGCACCAACGTCAGAAACGGCTCCCACTTTCAAATGGCCTGGCACTCTATCAGAAGCGCAAAAGACAGCTTCTGAACAAATGGTTTTGGCCGTTAAAGAGAGGAAGGATTTGCTCGTTTGGGCGGTGTGCGGGGCTGGAAAGACCGAGGTTCTCTATGAAGGAATCCATGAAGCTCTTAGGGAGAATAAACGGGTATGCATTGCCGCACCTCGAACGGATGTCATCCTTGAATTGTCTCCACGTGTTAAAAAGGTCTTCCCTGACACATCGGTGACCACCCTTTATGGAGGATCGGAAGAACGGAACAACTATGGCCAGCTTGTTCTATCCACCACCCACCAGTTGTACCGATTTCAGGACGCCTTTGATGTCATGATCATTGATGAAGTCGACGCCTTTCCATACTCCTACGAGTCTTCCCTGCAATGGGCAGTGGAAAAAGCTCGTAAACCCCAGTCCTCGATTATTTACCTTACCGCTACCCCGGACAAAAAAACACAGAAACAGTGTGCCAAGGGGAATAGAAGCTTTATCCAGATTCCTGCCCGTTTCCACCGCCATCCCATACCCCTACCAAAGTTTGTATGGTGCGGTCTTTGGAAAAGAACCTTGAAGAAAAATCGAATTCCTCATCCTTTGAAAAAATGGACATTATCAAAACTCCAGCAATCCAAACAAGCCCTCATATTCTTCCCGACTGTCGAACTTATGGAAAAAGCCCTGCCATTATTTCAAGAAATGAATCCTCTTATCGAGTCTGTCCATGCCGAAGATCCTGACCGAAAAGAGAAGGTATTGAAAATGAGAAACAAAGAGACTCCGATTCTATTAACAACCACTATTTTAGAGCGGGGTGTGACGATTCCGGACATTGATGTCGCCGTACTTGGGGCAGAAGAAAAGATTTTTACAGAAAGTGCCCTCGTGCAAATCGCTGGAAGAGTAGGGCGCAGTGCTGACTATCCAAAAGGAGACATTATCTATTTTCATTACGGCCGAACGGGTGAGATGATCAAAGCTCTTCTTCATATTGATCAGATGAATAAAGAAGCAGGGAGAAGAGGATTGCTTCATGATCAATAACTGCTTGAATTGTGATGATGAACTGGTAGAGATCATGTCCTGGAGAGGGTTCTTTTATAGGGAACCTCAATTTCTGTGCTATGCGTGTGATAAACAGCTGGTAAAGATAGAAGGGAAGCGTTGTTTGGGGTGCTCCCGGTCCTTGGATGATTTGGCTCCGCAATTAATTAAAGGTGACGTGTGCCTGGACTGTCATCGATGGGAAGTAGATTCTGAGTGGAAAGGGATTCTACATCAGAACTTCTCATTTTATCGTTATAATGATTTCCTTAAAGAGTATCTGGCAAAGTATAAGTACCGCGGGGACTACGTGTTGGCAAAAGCCTTCTCACATACAATTAAAACCTATCTTGCTAAAGTAGATTATGACCTCGTCATTCCCATCCCGCTAAGTGATGAACGCCTCTATGAGAGAGGTTTCAACCAATCTATCGCTCTACTTGAGGAAGCAGAGGTCCGTCCCTCCAATATCCTCACCCGTTCACATTCTGAAAAACAGTCGAAGAAGACACGGAAGGAGCGGCTGAGTCAGGAACAGGTTTTTCAGTTGGTTGAATCCGATCTGTATGGTAAATCCATCTTGTTGTTTGACGATATTTACACGACGGGTACGACCCTGAGGCAGGCGGCAAAGCTCTTGAGGGAAGCGGGGGCTAACGAGGTATCTTCCTTAACTCTCGCCAGGGGTTAAAGCAATCCTCTTTCCTGCCGATATAAAGGTTAAGAGAAGCTTCACCGGGAGGAAATAAATATGTCAGAAATCATCAATTGTCCACGCTGCAACGCGATTTTTATGAAAAATAAATTCCGTGATGTATGCGACAAATGTTATAGAGAAGAAGAGAATATGTACGAGACCGTTTACCAATTTTTAAAGAAGCGGGAAAACCGTGCTGCCACAATGGGTCGCGTCATTGAAGTGACGGGGGTAGATGAAGAACTTCTATATAAATGGGTAAAAAAAGGTCGTATCCAGACAAGACAATTTCCGAATATGGGTTATCCTTGTGATAAATGCGGAAAGATTATAGGGACGGGGAGGATCTGCAGTGATTGTTCTTCTGAACTTGCCAGTGATCTGAAAAAGTTCGAAACGGAACAGGAATGGAAGAATAAATCAAAGGAATCCGGTCAGAGAACGTATTACACCATGAGAGATAAGAACTAGAAGGTTAATACAGAAATCAGGAAAAACTAACCAGACCCTAAAACTAAACAAACTGCGTTTTTATCCGATATACTAGGTAGAAACAATGGACGTGATGAAAGCGAGGGGAAAATGATGAAGATTAACAATATCGGCAATCAAAACATTAATCCTTATAAGCGCAATCTTAACAAGATGGACCAGGTCGGCAAGGCAGGTAAACCGGCATCCGACAAAATCGAAATCTCTCCTGCCGCCAAAGAAATGCAGGAGGTTTCTAAACTCGGCAAAGAGCGCCAGGCTAAAGTGGAAGCTTTAAAAGATCAGGTTCAGAGCGGGAACTATACCATCGACCCGAGAGCCATTGCTAAAGGATTGAATAATTTCTATAACGGACAATAAAAAGGGAGCGAACAAACATGTCAGCAACCAATCTAACGATAACTCTTGAAAAACTATATAAGTTGCATAAAAGTTTGTTCGATCTTTCAATGGATAAAACGGACGTCATCAAAAAAGGTGATATGAGTGAACTCGATCGTGTATTGAAGGATGAACAAAAGCACTTGGCTGCCATCAATACGGTGGAAGCTGAGCGGCAGCGAGAATCCAGTCACTATCTTCAATCACGGAGAGTATTTTTCAACGAAGCACCAACGATATCTCAGTGTATCGAGCACAGTTCACCCCAAGAACAAGAAACGCTAGCCCATTGGCAGCAAAAACTGGTTGGTATCATCGGAGAGTTAAAAGTCCGAAATGAGCTGAATCAAAAGCTTGTCTATCAATCTCTTCAATTCGTGAATATGAATCTATCCATGACTCAACCGCAGTCGGATCAATCAACCTATTCACGTCCAAACGGTGAAAAGAAATCACCAACCGGAAGATCCATGTTTGATTCGAAAGCATAGCACTTACTAATTGAAACGGAGGCAACACCATGCGATCCACTTTTATGGGCCTGGAAACGGCAAAACGAGGCATGTACACCCAGCAGGGCGCCCTTTATACAACCGGTCACAATATCTCCAACGCAAATACCCCTGGATATACCCGTCAACGAGTCAATTTTGAACAAACGACACCTTATCCTGCCCCCTCTATGAACCGTCCACAAATCCCAGGTCAAATCGGAACCGGAGTCGACGCCGGTTCGATCCAACGCGTGCGTGATTCTTTCCTGGACATGCAGTATAGAGGTGAAAACCAAAAGCTTGGCTACTGGGAAACAAAAATGGAAGCGATGAAGAAGATGGAAGAGGTCATGAACGAACCGTCCGATTCAGGCTTATCTAAAACGATGGATATGTTCTGGCAGTCCCTTCAAGATCTAGCTGTTAACCCATCCAACTCAGGTGCCCGGTCAGTCGTTGTCGAGAGAGGAAAAGCTGTTGCTGAAACATTCAATTACTTATCGTCATCCTTAACAAGTGTCAGAGGCGATTTGAAAAATGAACTGTCTGTCAGTGAAAAGCAAATCAATTCCCTGTCCAGGCAAATCGATAACATTAATAAACAAATAGCCGATGTTGAACCACATGGCTATCTCCCGAATGATCTATACGATGAACGGGACCGATTGATCGATGAACTTTCACAGCATGTTTCCATCCAAACGAGCTACCAGTCCAATGGAGGAGCGTCATCACCAATCGCAGAAGGTGCGGTCACGGTCACATTGGTCGGAAAAGACGGAAACCTGGCCGTCAATCTGGTCGGACAAGGTGGAGTCAATGAACTTAAGCTTACCTATGAAGGCCCTCAAAATACGGTGGATTCCGTAACGATCGGTAACCAGACGCTCGACATTAAAGATTTCTTATCACAAGGCGAAGGAAAACTGAGATCCCTTGTCGATACATACGGCTTCAAAAATAAAGACGGTGAAGCAGAAGGCTCCTACATCAGCATGCTCGATGAACTGGACAGCATGGCGTATGAATTCGCCAAAGCATTCAATGAACAACATCAAAAAGGCTTCACACCTGAACAAATGAACGATCCAAACTTTGATCCTGACAACGATACTCCGGATACACCGAAGTTCTTCCAGGATGCAAAGAATGCCGCAGCAGATTTGGACGGTGTGCCGACAGAAGGCTTCGCTCAAAGAATCCAGGTGGCCGATGAAATGAGCAATCTCGATAACATTGCGACAGCGGGTGCAGATAATCCGACACTTGGTGACGCATCAAACGTTCTGGCCCTAGCAGACATCATCACAACGACTAAACTGCCTTATGGCGAAAAAGAAGCCTCATTCCAAGGGCACTTTGAATCCGTGATCGGTAAAATTGCCGTAGAATCACAAGAATCCGTGCGACTCGCAAGCAACTCCAACGTTTTAAGAGGAGCAGTGGACGAACGCCGAATGTCTGTAAGCGGTGTGTCCCTTGATGAAGAAATGACCGACATGATCAAATTCCAGCATGCCTACAACGCCTCTGCCAGAATGATCACACTCCAGGACGAAATGCTTGATAAAATCATCAACGGCATGGGAACCGTTGGGAGATAGGTAGGTGAATTAATATGCGTGTTACTCAAAGTATGCTGACTGCAAATTCGATGAGAAACCTTAGTTCTTCTTATGGACGAATGGGTCAACTGCAAGATCAATTGGCGACAGGGAAGAAGATTACAAAGCCTTCGGATGACCCGGTTGTTGCGATGAAAGGGATGTTTTATCGTTCGAATTTGACTGGGATTGAGCAGTATAAGCGGAATCTATCTGAGCTTTATTTGTGGATGGAAAACTCGGAGTCTGGAATTGAACAAGCAAATCAAGGATTGCAGCGTGTTCGTGAATTGACGCTTCAAGGGAAGAATGGAACGTTAAGCCCGGGAGATCGGAAAGCTGTGGCTGTTGAAATTGAACAGATTAAAAAAGATCTAGTCAGTGTCGCTGAAACAAAAGTAGCTGGAAGATATATTTTTCATGGTACAGACGTAGGGAATTCTCCAATTAAGGATGGGAACCCGGCAGATGGAAGTGCTCCACAGGTTGCTGACAATTTAGGCAGCGGTGCTATTGATGCTTATCCGGTTGAAGTTTCACAGGGTGTTTCTTTAAAAGCAAATGTTAACCCAAATAAGGTCTTTAACCAGAAACTGTTTGATACAGTACACAATATCCAAAAGGCATTGGAATCTGGAGATGTTTCTTCTCTTGACGGTCAGCTTGAGGAACTGGATGACGTCATGAACACGTTATCAGCAGAACGTTCTGAGCTAGGTGCCAGATACAATCGTCTTGAAATGGTAGACGACCGACTGGGTCAACAGGAAGTTACAGCAAACCGGATTCTTTCTGATAACGAAGATGCTGATATCGAACGCGTCATCACGGACTTGAAAACCCAGGAAAGTGTCCATAGAGCGGCACTCAGTGTCGGAGCCAGAATCATTCAGCCGACGTTAATGGATTTTTTACGATAAAAGCAAGGGGACTGACCCTTTAAGGTGTTTTGTCACCTTAGGGTCAGTCCCTTTTTACATGGAGGTGACAATGTGTGAACGTTCCACAAATAAGATTGCAGTCCACATCAGCAGCCCTGAGCATCCGGACGACTCCAGGTCGCATGGACATCGAACAGCCACCGGCAGAATTAGATATCCAGCAGTCCCAGGCAAAGATGGAGATTAAACGTACGCCTTCCAAACTGACCATCGACCAAACCGAGGCCAGAGCCGATATGGACTTGAAATCGGTGCGCCGCAGAATAGAAGAATATTCCCAACAAGGGTACGAAGACTGGCTGTCGGGACTTGCCCGAGTCTCCCAGGATGGCGATGAACTCATGATGATCGAGAATGGCGGAGGTGCGATTGCCGCCCAGGCTAAACGGAACAGTGAGGACCCGATGTATGAGTTTAACATAGGATGGATTCCATCTGCAGGGAGCGTCAAAATCAGCTATGAACCCGGAAGTGTCAAAGTGAACGTCGAACCGCAAAAAGTCGTGAATAACTCTCGTCCTCAAAAGCCCAATATACAGTATACTCCAGCCCAAGTGGATGTCAGTTTGAAACGATATGCAGACCTGCAAATTGATTTTGCGAACTTAAAGCACGTAGGAATTAACTACGAACAAGAAATATAGTATGAAGGAATGAAGCGGATGAAAATTGATACGAAATATCATGGTGAAATAGAAGTGAAATCGGAAGACATTTTGACATTTGAACACGGGATCCCCGGGTTTGGGGAGGAGAAGCAGTTTGTATTATTGCCGCTTCCGGAGAATGAGTGGTTTCATATATTGCAATCCGTAACGACTCCTCAACTTGGATTTGTGGTGACGGATCCGTTTGTGTTTTTTAAGGAGTATGATTTTGAACTGGATCAGGCTAGTGTAGAGTTTCTAGGAAAACCTTCTGAAAAAGATGTGCAGGTGCTTTCTATTCTTACTGTACGAGAAACGCTTAATGAATCAACAGCGAATTTACAGGCCCCTATCATTCTTAACCTGGCAAATCG
This sequence comes from Rossellomorea sp. NRS-1567, assembly GCF_050467885.1. Taxonomy (NCBI): domain Bacteria; kingdom Bacillati; phylum Bacillota; class Bacilli; order Caryophanales; family Bacillaceae; genus Rossellomorea; species Rossellomorea sp. NRS-1567. The sequence continues at coordinate 92,422 of NZ_JBITPL010000014.1, forward strand.
CAAAGGAAAACAAGTCATCTTAACAAACTCAGACTACCAAACCAAGCACCTGATCTTTGCTCAGCCTGCAGGAAAGAAGGGGTGAGGGAATGTTAGTACTAACAAGGAAAACTGGAGAGAGTATTCAGATTGGGGATGACATCGAGCTAAAGGTTATTTCTGTAAAAGGGGATCAAGTAAAATTGGGAATCAACGCACCAAAGAACGTAGATATTCATAGAAAAGAAGTTTATCTCTCTATCCAGGATGAGAACACCGAAGCTTCTAAAGGAGTCGACAATCTGTTTAATCTTTTGCCAAAAAATGATTAATTATTTTTTTGAAACTATTAAAGACTAGTAGAAATGACCGATAATAGTATTGTAAGCAATGAGGAGAAGGGCGGCCGACCTTTGTGATTTATTGCAAACTAAAAACTAGATAGTTCACATGGATGTGGACTTACTTTCAAGGAGGAAATTATTGTTATGAGAATTAATCATAATATTGCGGCACTTAACACTTATCGTCAATTAAACAGTGCTTCTAATGCACAAGGTAAATCCATGGAGAAGCTATCTTCAGGTCTTCGAATTAACAAAGCAGGAGATGACGCTGCTGGTCTAGCAATCTCTGAAAAAATGCGTGGGCAAATCCGTGGATTGGATGCAGCGTCTCGTAATGCTCAAGATTCAATTTCATTAATCCAAACAGCTGAAGGAGCTTTAAATGAAACTCACTCAATCCTACAACGTATGCGTGAGTTATCTGTTCAATCTGCTAATGATACAAATACTGATGCAGATAGAAAAGAACTTCAAGCGGAGGTTAAGCAACTAGTTACAGAAATCGACCGTATTGGAAACACAACTGAATTTAATACGAAAAAATTATTAGATGGATCCGCTTTAGGAGTAGCAGAAAAGGTTGATGGTTCAGGTTCCGTTAGCAATAACTCTTCTATTGATATATCAAAAGCAAATATTGACACATTTGTAAGTGCACTTGGAACTGCTGCGTCTGAAGCTGAGGCTAATGGTGCATATATGATAGTGAAAACATCAGAAGCTACAGCTGGCACTTTTACTGATACAGACTTTACAATTGTTGGACCAGATGGTACTGAATATGCAGGTAGTGACGCTTCACAGCTAGTATTATCAGATGCGGCGATTACTACAGTAGATGGCGCAACTGCTGTCGGTGGAACTGCAGCTTTAACAGTTGGTGCTGAGGGACTTAAAGGCATGAAGGTTGGAGAGAGCATTACTATTACATTCAACGATGCAGAAGCAGCTAGTTCTGATTTAGACGGCTCAATCATGACACAGATTGGAGCAAATGCAGGTCAAACATCATTCGTGTCTATTAAGGATATGCGTGCAGATGCTCTTGGAGTAAAAGACATAGATATTTCTAATAAATATGGTGCTGCTACTGCAATTGAAACTATTAATAATGCAATACAAGATGTTTCCTCACAAAGAAGTGCTCTAGGTGCCCAACAAAACCGTCTAGAACACACAATCAACAATTTAGGTACATCTTCTGAAAACCTAACTGCTGCGGAATCTCGTATCCGTGACGTAGATTATGCTTTAGCTGCCTAGGCAGTGACAAGCACAGTCGTCCTGGCTGGTAACGGCTAGAGATCATAATTGGGTGAATTGCTGGAAACCCCTTAGAGCTTTTCTTGCCACAACGTAGTTGGAAACGACAAGCGTGATGGCTTTAACAAAAGAAAAGATTGGGCAATCAGCAGCCAAGCTCCTGTCTTGAAAGAGTGGAGAAGGTTCAACGACTAGGATAGACCATCTAAAAGCTAAGCTCATGGTGATGAAATCCGTAGGTGAAACAATGGTCATCAGCATTGTGAATCCGAAGTGCCCAACCCCTACTATTTATAGAGGGTGAAGATATAGTCTAGTCATTTATGAAAGTAAATGTTCGCACGATGGCGAAAGAAATGATGAACCAAACGAAGAATTCTATTCTTTCTCAAGCTGCTCAAGCTATGCTAGCGCAAGCCAACCAGCAGCCTCAAGGAGTTTTACAACTTCTTCGTTAATAGTGACTTCTTTATTAGAGACTCTAGTATCACTAGGGTCTCTTTTTACTTTGAGCATATAGGTTGTACCTCCATAAAGCATAATTGAGCCAAAATACTAGCATTTAATCCGGTCATTTTATTTAATATAGAAAGGTTCTGAAGGTTTTCTTCAGAAACGACAATTTGATAGGGTTTCTTAGTAACAGGTGTTTTAGTAGACTCGATAAATGTTAGTAACTCATTAGTATAAAAGTCACTACCTTTAATGGCCGTAAAAATATCTGGAAGCACTGATAGCTTTTCATTAATCTCTCTTGTAGGAGAAATTAAATTTATGTGGTCCGGTAAATAAATGGTAGTCCGCTTCGAATTTGAAATCCGATTATATATTTCACAAGAGGTAATAGTCTTTCTGTACATGCAGGGGTGGAGGTAAGGACTAATTAAATAGAGAAAGTATTGAATCTGAAACTGATCATAAAGAATAATCCGGTTTTGTTTGTCTATTGAAAAGAGTAATGAGTATTTACCTTTCAATAAATGGCATAATTGATTATTCTCAGTAGGTGTAAAACTGTCAGTCGAAAGTATGATTTTTCGAGGAATAGTAGAGTCTTTCTTGAGATGACCGTCATCTTGATACCACCATGCAAGTGCGAGAGGAGTCAGATGTTTCATTAAGAACTCGAAAGGTATAACTTTCTTTCCATTCTTGTACCAGATTGATTTTAAGGTGGTTATGTGGTCATGAGTGCGCGATTGTACATAATATGATTCTGTATAACCTGCCTTAACACGGTTATCTTCAATTTTTTTATAATGGGGACCTGTTAATGGAAGGTAGTCTTTAAGCCTGGAGTAACAGTAATAACACCATTCTTTGTCTTTGATTGAATGTATGAATTGAAAACGAGGTTTTCTTCCTTCTTGTTTTACAATGCATCCATCACCTAGCAATTTTCCACAAACCATTGGTAAGAATTCTTCACACGCCAATATTTCCTCCCGCCTTTCAGTAGAGAACGTTTGTTCTTTTTAGTTATACCCTCTAGATAACTTATATAACTCTAAATCCCACTTATTTCTGCCAATCTAACCTAAACTTTCCCCACCAAACACCGATATAACCCATATAACCCTCAGGAGGATCAAAAGATGATTGATAAAGTGACAGGCGGAGTTCCAGGAGTACAATCATTTACTAGATTAGAGAACCAAACACGCGAAGAAGTGAAACAAATTCAAGCGCAGGAACGACACAATGAAGAAACCACCACGAAAGAACCTGTCACCAAAGAAAAAATGGAAGATGTCGTTAATGGGATGAATGAGTTTATGTCCACTTCGAATACACACCTCAAATTTGAATTTCATGATGAATTAAAAGAATATTATGTGACGATTGTCGATGATCGGACGCAGGAGATAGTCAAAGAGATACCAGCAAAGAGAATTCTTGATATGCATGCCGCGATGACGGAATTTGTTGGTTTGATGGTCGATAAGAAGGTTTAATGGAAGGAGAAACATATGGCTGATATGCGAATAGGTGGACTTGCCAGTGGTATGGACACGGATCAAATCATAAAAGATTTGATGAAGGCGGAACGAATTCCTTTAGATAAATTGGAACAGAAGAAGCAATACCTTGAATGGCAGCGAGATGACTACCGGGATATGAATAAGATGATGTTTGATTTCAGTAATCTTATTTTTGATGGGGTGATGAAGCAGGGGACGTATACGCAGAAGACGATTAGTGTGTCTGATCCTTCTGTTGTTTCTGTGAAAAACATTAATTCGACGACCGATTTTTCGGGAACATTGGAGGTTGGAAATCTAGCAAAATCGGCAACTACCATTAGTGGAGTTACCGGAATTACGGATTCCTCCAAGACGATAAAAGATTTAATGGGCCTTACTGGTACTCAAAAAATAAATATTAAGTCTGTTCTTAAAGATGGGACCTTAGATCCTAAGGGAACATCGATAGAATTTGATCCTGAAAAAGAGACTTTAAATAGTTTGATATCAAAGATCAATCAACAGTCGGGAGTTTCTGTTTTCTTTGATGAGAAGTCACAGAAATTTTCTTTCACTGCCAAAAACTCAGGTGACGCGACTGGGAATGATATCGATCTTTCAGATGAAACAGGTACCTTTTTTAAAGATCTTAAGTTAATCGATGATGCAAACTTTAATGGAGTGCGTCAGGTAGGGGTAAACGCAACGTTTACTTATAATGGACTTACGACGACGAGACCTTCAAACACATTTTCCATCAATGGTTTTGAACTAACGCTGAAAAACGAGTCGACAGGTCCTGTCACCTTTACTTCTGCACCCGACACCGACAAAATCCTAGAAAAAATCGTCAAATTTGTCGACGAATATAACAAACTCATCGAAAAAGTAAACGGAGAAGTAAACGAAAAGAAATACCGTGATTTCCAACCTTTGACCGCTGAACAAAAAGAGTCAATGGAAGAAAAAGAAATCGAATTATGGGAAGAAAAGTCACGCAACGGTACTCTGAGAAACGATTCCGTTCTAACATCGGGGCTCAACAAAATGAGAACCGACATGTACACACCAATCTCTGGTGGAACATCAGGTATTGACCAGTTAGCCCAAATCGGTATCAAAACTTCAAGTAACTACCTTGATCGCGGAAAGCTGATTATTGACGAAAGCAAGCTAAAAGAAGCGATTTCCAAAGACCCAAATGCAATCTACGAGATTTTTGCTAAAGATGGTGCGACTTCAAATGAAAAGGGAATCGCCCGTCGTTTACGTGATACTTTGAAAGATACAATGGACAGCATTGAGCAAAAAGCAGGAAAAGCTTCAAGCACCAATAATACATTTACCCTGGGTCGTTTACTAAATAATATGGACAGCCAAATGGACCGATTCGAAGACAGGCTGATCCAAGTCGAAGACCGCTACTGGCGCCAATTCACCGCCATGGAAAAAGCCATTCAGCGTTCCAACCAACAATCCATGTTCCTCATGAACCAATTCGGCGGTTAATCATAAATAAAGGAGTGTCACTATGGCCATCAACAACCCGTATGCAACATACCAGAACAACTCGGTCAACACCGCATCACCAGGTGAACTCACCCTTATGCTCTATAACGGAAGCCTGAAATTTATTCATATCGCGAAAAAAGCGATTGAAGAAAAGAATATTGAACTGAAAAATACTAATATCCAAAAGACCCAAGCCATCGTAAATGAGCTGATGGTGACGTTGAACACAGATCTTGAAGTCTCGCAAAATCTCATGTCCCTCTACGACTACATCAACCGTCGCTTAACAGAAGCTAATATCAAGAATGATGTGGCAATTTTAGAAGAAGTAGAGGGTCTCATCACTGATTTCCGTGATACATGGAAACAAGTCATTCAACTGAATCGCCAGAAGCAGCATGCCGGACAAGGTGGACAGGCGTAATGAGCTCGGTCCTTCTTTGCTATACGATCACGAAGCAATTGAAAGAAGCATTGGAACAGGTGACTGATGAAAACAGGGAATCTACGATTGAGGAAGTGGAATCTCTTTTAGAAAAAAGACAGAGCTTACTTGGCAATATCAAGCCCCCCTATACACAGGAGGAGCAGGAACTTGGCAAGCAGATGATCGCCTGGAACGGGCTAATCGATCGGCAACTGGCTCAATTGCGTTTGCAAATCAAGCGGGACATGAACGGCTTGACCAAGAAAAAAACGTCTGTCCAAAAATACTCAAACCCATACGAATCTTTACAATACGATGGAATGTTCTACGATAAAAAGAAATAGGTGATTCTTTGACAACGAAATTAGACGAAAAACAGTACGAATTGGTAAGCCAATACGTCGGAATGCTAGACACAATCGAAGAAGCACTGATGTATGTCGAAGCAAGCTTCACGAATTTAAGCAAAACAGAAGGGGACCGGGTTCTTTCGGATGTCTTCATGGCTATCGGTCAGATTTCAGAAAGCAATCTCTTGTTGAAAGAAATTTTTGATGGACGGGAAGACATTCAGCAAGCTCTAACCGGATTTGATACGGTGACGGATCAGGCATGGAAACTGGACGGACAGTTAAACAACAACTCAGTCAAACAAAGTATCGTGCAGGAAAAACTGTCACCAGCCTTTTCTAAATGGAAACCGTCGATTGAAAACGAACTAAATCCTTATCTAACACACTAAGTCTCGAATCTTCGAGGCTTTTTTCTTTTTCCAAATACTCTCATGCTATAATTATAGAAAAATGCTGGAGGAAGACTTGATGAAAAATAGTCTGGTAGATGAAATCAGAAGTCTTTGCGTAACCTACCCTGAAGTTCATGAACACATAGACGGCTTCGGTCACACTTCTTTCCGGGTGAAGGACAAGCCATTTGTGATCATTGGAGAGGAGAATAATCTCTCCCTATCCATCAAAACGCTCCCCACCACTCAAGAAATCTTACTCGATCAGCAAGGCTACACTAAAGCGCCATTTATCGGAAGGCATGGCTGGGTGCTAGTAGAGACAGAGGAAGTAGGATGGCAAGCAATTGTAGCCTTGATTCACGAAGGTTATTTGAGAGTGGCTCCCAAGAAACTGGCAAATCAATTACGAAACGGATGAAGACACATGATCAACCTAGTCACTAATGAACTCTTAAAACAACTATCCCGTCCCCGCATGTGGATTTCGCTTGGGATCATCGTATTCATCAACTCCATCGCATCTCTATTCGTCTACATGCTATTCGAAGGCATCCAATTCTCCTTCTGGGAGTATATGCGAATCAGCTCTAACTTTATAATCGTCCTACAAGTCTTCTGCCTCATCATAGCAGGTGACATCGTATCCAATGAGTTTTCGTCAGGTACCATCAAGCTGCTGCTCATACGTCCGGTTAACCGTGTGAAGATACTGCTCTCCAAATACTTAGCCGTTATCGTCATAGCAACAACTCTTACTTCTGCCCATTTCTTATTTTCGGCCGTACTGGGCGCCCTGTGGTTCTACGACAGCTTCTTTGAATTCAACGTAAACTTTTTCCTGGTAGCGGGTGCTTATGTCCTGAGATTTCTTGAACTGATTGTCATCTGTTCTGTGGCTTTTACTCTGTCTGTGCTGACGAGAAGCAGTTCCTTTGCCATTGGAACGACTCTCTTTCTGACGTTTTCCGCAGGAACGTTATTGATTGTCATGAATGAGCGGGGAATGGAATGGGGGAGGTATTTGTTGTTTGCCAATACCGATTTACAGCAGTATTTCTTCGGAACTCCACCTTTTGAAGGGATGACGTTTATGTTTTCTGTTGGGGTGATTGTGGTGTATTTGATTGGGTTTGGTGGAGTGGCTGGGTGGTATTTTGGGCGGCGGGATGTGGATGTTTAGTGAATTGATTGTACCAGGTACCAAAAAATCTAACACACCAAAGCGTCAACTCACACCTTCACAAATCCGCCCCAAACCATTCACAAAACCTCCAAATTCCCACCGTTTAATCTCCTCAAAAAATGAGAAAATAATAATATAAAGAGTGAAAGGTGAACCCTACATACTCGCAACCCTCACCTCACTCTTTCATTCTCCAATCCCTGATCCATCAATACTCTCGACACCTTATTACAAACTTTACGAAAAATTGACAAAAAATTTAGAAAGTTTAAGAAGGAATAATTAAGGGAATGGAGAATATATAAACATAGCTTTATTTTTAAAAGGAGGAGTTTACATGTTGAACTACAACATTCGAGGCGAGAACATTGAGGTAACTCCAGCGATTCGCGAACATGTGGAGAAGAAGATTGGCAAGTTAGACCGTTACTTTAATGAAACTCCTGATGCAAATGTACATGTTAATTTAAAAGTGTATCCTGATAAAAATACGAAAACTGAAGTGACTATTCCAATGCCGCAATTAGTGTTACGTGCAGAGGAACGCAACACGGATATGTATGCGGCCATTGATCTGATTGTAGATAAATTGGAGCGTCAAATTCGCAAACATAAAACAAGAGTGAACCGTAAAATGCGTGAGAAGGGCAGCCCGAAGGAATTCTTCGCGGCTCAGGAAGATCTGAATCACGTTTCTCCAAATGGTGCAGCTGCGGTTGAACTGGAGGAAGAGGACGATACGGAAGTAGTAAGAACGAAGCAGTTCAATCTTAAACCGATGGACAGCGAAGAAGCGATCCTTCAGATGAACATGCTGGGTCACACATTCTTCATCTTCACAGACGCAGAGACTAACGCAACGAATATTGTGTACAAGCGTCGTGACGGGAAGTATGGCTTGATCGAAACAAACTAATAGCCTTAAATCCTGCGGTCACTGAGACCGCAGGATTTTTCATTTCTAAAGGAGGTTTTTTCCATTTTTTGTCGAAGTTTGAAGGTAGACAAAATTTAGGGGGATACCAAGTGAGAGATCCAAGACTAGAGAGGTTGGCAGAGGTACTGCTTACCCATTCCTTGAAATTAGTAGAAGGGGAGAAGCTCTTTATAATGGGAGAGCATTCGACAAAACCGCTTGTAAAGGAGGTTCTTCAGAAAGCGTATGAGATGGGGGTGATTCCATACTATGAGCTCGGCGATCAGGAGCTACTGCGTATCATGGCCACTCATGCGAAACCGGAACAGATGATTCTGCAAAATAAATGGAATATGGAAAAATATCAGGATATCGACGCGTTTCTCAATATTTCAAGCGAAGCAAATGATGCAGAGATGAGTGAAGTGCCGGCCGAACAGTGGCAGCTCCTCATGCCGCATATGAAAGAATCCAATGACTATCTCATTCAAAATAAGAAATGGGCTCTATTAAACTATCCAAACCCGTCACTCGCCCAAAAAGCGAAGATGAGCTATGACACGTTCTTCGATTATCTTCTGGAAGTCTGCACAGTCGACTACAAGCAGATGGAAGAAGCCCAGAAGCCTCTTAAAGAGCTGATGGATAAAACCGATAAAGTACGGATTACCGGCGAAGGGACGGACCTTACGTTTTCCATCAAGGATATACCGTCTGTCATGTGCTTTGGAGAGCGGAATATTCCGGACGGGGAAGTGTATACGGCTCCCGTGAAGGATAGTGTAAATGGGACGATTACATACAATACACCGACACTGTATCGCGGATTTTCTTTTAACAATGTTTCTTTGACATTTGAAAACGGAAAGATCTTGAAAGCAACGGCAGATAAAACGAAGGAATTGAACGATATTCTGGATACAGATGAAGGTGCCCGTTTCATTGGGGAGTTTGCTCTTGGTGTGAATCCGAAGATCAATGAGCCGATGCTGGATATTTTATTTGACGAAAAAATAAACGGAAGCTTCCATTTCACACCAGGACAGGCCTATGAAGGGGCGGATAATGGAAACCGTTCGAGCGTGCATTGGGATATGGTCTGCATCCAGCGTCCGGAATATGACGGTGGAGAAATTTACTTCGATGATGTTTTAATTCGGAAAGATGGGTTATTTGTAGTAGAAGAGCTAAAAGGATTAAATCCTGACGCTTTAATTTAAAGGAGGACTTCACCATGACGTATTCCATTGTAGGCTATGACCCGGAAGAGAAAGAGTGGGGGATTGCGGTACAGTCCAAATTCCTCGGTGTTGGTTCTGTCGTACCTTTTGCGAAAGCAGGAGTGGGAGCCGTGGCGACTCAGTCTTACGCGAATACTTCGTACGGACCTCATGCACTTCAATTAATGGAAGAAGGAAAGACGGCAGAGGAAGCGCTGGATATCATCACTAAGGATGATCCCGAGCGTCCATTACGCCAGGTGGGATTGATTGATGCTGGTGGAAATGCTGCTACTTTTACAGGGGAAGGATGCTATGATTGGGCCGGGGGACAAACTGGAAAACACTTTGCTGCTCAAGGAAATATTTTAGTTGATGAGAATACCGTAAAGGCGATGGCAGAGACATTTGAGTCGACGACTGGATCTCTGGCTGAACGATTACTTCATGCACTCGACGCCGGGCAGGAAGCTGGTGGTGATTCCCGGGGCATGCAGTCCGCTGCGCTTTTAGTAGTGAAGGAAAGCGGTGGATATGGTGGCTTCAATGATCGGTACATTGATCTCAGGGTGGATGATCACGCGTCTCCCATTAAGGAATTGAAACGAATCTACTTGATGCATCAGCTCTATTTTAAAGAGTCAGAGCCTGGTAGAGTCGTATTGCTGGAAGGTGAAATCCATGATGAAGTGGAGCGGGAACTCACCCGTCTTGGCTATGCAAAAGAAAGACAGTCTCTTCACCAGAGCTTGAAAGACTATCTCCATACAGAAAACTTTGAAATGCGGGAGCAGGATGAGAGTTATATTGATCTGGATGTGTTGGATTATATGAAGAAACAAGGACGATAGAAATTAAAAGAACCAATCCAAAAGCGATTGGTTCTTTTTTCTTGTTCTAAAACAGTTTAAGGAACGCTTCAAATGTTATATAATGAACATTTGTGTACGGGACTCAAGAAGTTGGAGGTAAATACAAACATGAGTACAGTCGGAAGAAACGAACCATGCCCATGCGGCAGTGGGAAAAAATATAAGAAATGCTGTGAAAAAGAAAATGTTGTGAATATAAATATGCTGGTGAATCAGGAGCTTGATGTGCTTCAGGCGCAGCTCTATGATTATATTGCTACGGCACAGTCAACAGAGATGGAAGAATCCTATCACCACTACCTGGCGAAAATGGATCTGATGCAAGCGGATCCGGATATTTATGAAATGGCATTTGTCAGCTGGTACGGAGCAACTCAAAAGGATGCTGACGGTGTTCGTTTGATCGAACGCTTTGTTGATAAGCAGTTGAGCACGGTGACTCGTCCTCAGACAGCTGAAGTACTGGAGTCTTGGAAAAACGTGCGTGTGACGGCAGGTACCGTAGAGAAGCTGGATGACCATACGTTACGTGTGGAAGAAGCCATCACTGGTGATGTGCTGATTGTAACGGAAAAGTTCGGTAAGTTAGAAGAGAATAGTTTCTTCTTGGGGCTTTTGTTGCCGAATGGGGAGAAGTATCTTCCATTCGCTCAGTACTTCATTTATCCTGCGATTGAGAAAGCAGCGATGGAACTGGTGAAAATCCGATTTGAACAAGGTGAGTTTGAAAGTCTGCATGACTACTTATCAGGGCAGTACTTGGAAATAGCAGATGTCGGATTCGTTCTTTATAGTGCTGAAAAGAAAAAGGCCGGAAAAGCAGCAGCATCTACTAAAGCCACGGATGAAACAGATACTTCCAAGGATTCGGATGAGAAAGCCGAAGAAGCGATCGAAGGAGTAGAAATCTGGAAAACGCCGGAATACGTTGAAGCGATCACATCCCTTCAAAACTTCCTGAATGAAAAAGGGGAAGACAAAAAAGAAAGTGAGCTGCTGGTAGCCGTATTGGAAAAATACTTCTACACAGAGCGCCCAACGATCCGTAATCCGAAAATCTACTCGGGAGCACTGGTGGACATGGCGAAAAACATCGACGAAATCAGTATCCGCCACGTTCAAAAAGAACTGGCAGAATACTTCGATGTCTCCGCTAACAGCATCTCCAGACGAAGCAAACAAATCTGGGAAAGCTACCAGGACACCGTCTACGAACTACTGAAAGAAACTAAAGCCTGACCAATACACAACACCTACAAGTCGTCTGCAAAGGCGGCTTTTTTGTTTTTGAGGGACGGACCTCACTTTTCACCAATTTTATGTGGAATTGCAATAGGGTCGCCAATGCTAGACGGATTTATATAGTAGGTGAGGTCCGTCCCTCAACCTGAATCGACGCTATTTCTAGAGGTGACGAATCTCGCCTCTCATGAGCCATCCAGGAATACCGTGTGCTAGTGAAGCATCCAACCTTTGAAAGCTCTGTGATTGAGAGGTCCGTCCCTCATTGAGTTGTAACCCATATGGGATAGTGGTAAGATTGGTAGGGAATATATCGTGTTTTTGTGGGAGGATATTTGGATTTTGTAGCGAATTTTAGTAGAGTGATTGAAAACGGATATAGGTGACTTTTTACATGAGTTTTTCAACAATCTCATCTGAATTTCATTTTCTTTCGTTATACTGGTGACGTTCGGCTCTCATTTAAACACAGATAAAGGAGCGTTTATACATGCTTGGTCTATTAAACAAAGTGTTCGATGCGAATAAAAGAGAATTAAAGAGGCTTGAAAAACTGGCTGATCAAATAGAAGAATTAGGCCCCGATATGGAGCGATTGACGGATGATGAAATCCGTGAAAGAACAGAACGATTCAAGGAGCGCTATCAAAAGGGTGAAGACCTGGAAGATATGATGATTGAGGCTTTTGCTGTCGTACGGGAAGCGGCTCGCCGCGTACTTGGGTTATATCCGTACCGCGTTCAACTTATGGGTGGTGCCTCCTTGCATGGCGGTAACATCTCCGAGATGAAAACCGGTGAAGGTAAAACGCTGACAGCGACTATGCCTGTTTACTTGAATGCGATCACAGGAAAAGGCGTTCACGTTATCACAGTCAACGAATACCTGGCCAGCCGTGATGCCGAGGAAATGGGCAAGCTATACAATTTCCTGGGACTCTCTGTAGGCCTTAACTTAAACTCTATGTCCAAAGACGAAAAACGTGAAGCATACAAAGCGGATATCACGTATGGTACGAATAACGAATTCGGTTTCGACTACCTTCGTGACAATATGGTCCTGTACAAAGATCAAATGGTGCAGCGTCCTCTTCATTTTGCCGTAATTGATGAGGTTGACTCGATCTTAATCGATGAAGCACGTACACCTCTGATCATTTCCGGTAACGCTCAGCGTACGCCTCAGCTTTATATTCAGGCCAATGCGGTGGTACGTACGCTGAAAAAAGATGAAGATTACACATATGATGAAAAAACAAAAGGTGTTCTATTAACGGAAGACGGAATCAGCAAAGTGGAAAGAGCTTTCCACATTGATAACCTGTTTGATATTTCACATGTAACCCTTAACCACCATATCAATCAAGCATTAAAAGCTCACGTCAGCATGCACCGTGATGTGGATTATGTGGTTCAGGAAGGCGAAATCGTCATCGTTGACTCTTTCACAGGACGTCTGATGAAGGGTCGTCGTTACAGTGACGGACTTCACCAATCAATCGAGGCAAAAGAAGGTCTTGAAATCCAGAACGAAAGCATGACGATGGCGACGATTACGTTCCAGAACTACTTCCGTATGTACGAAAAGCTTTCCGGTATGACCGGTACGGCGAAAACGGAAGAAGAAGAGTTCCGTAATATCTACAATATGAGTGTCATCGTGATCCCGACGAACAAGCCGATCGTTCGTGATGATCGTGCCGACCTGATTTATGCTTCCATTGAAGGGAAGTTCCTTGCTGTAGTCGAGGATATCAAAGAACGGAACGAAAAAGGACAGCCTGTACTGGTTGGTACTGTTGCCGTTGAAACGTCAGAGCTTATTTCGAAACTTTTAACAAAAAAAGGCGTTCGCCATAATGTGTTGAATGCGAAAAACCATGGACGTGAAGCGGAAATCATTTTAGAAGCCGGGCAGCCTGGTGCCGTAACCATCGCGACAAACATGGCCGGCCGTGGTACGGATATCAAGCTTGGAGAAGGCGTCATCGAAAGTGGCGGTCTAGCCGTTATTGGTACTGAGCGTCATGAATCACGCCGTATCGATAATCAGCTTCGTGGACGTTCCGGACGTCAGGGAGACCCTGGTGTGACCCAGTTCTATCTTTCCATGGAAGATGAATTGATGCGCCGATTCGGCTCTGACAATATGAAGAGCATGATGGAACGCCTTGGAATGGATGATACTCAGCCAATCCAAAGTAAAATGGTCAGCCGTGCTGTAGAATCGGCTCAGAAACGAGTGGAAGGAAACAACTTCGATGCTCGTAAGCAGCTTCTGCAATACGATGATGTTTTACGTCAACAACGTGAAATCATCTATAACCAGCGTTATGAAGTAATCGACTCGGAAAACCTTCGTGAAATCGTTGAAGGAATGATCAAATCAGCCATCGAACGTCAGGTAGCAGCCCATACAGCAGAAGAAGACATGGAAAACTGGAACCTTCAGGGCATCGTTGATTATGTGAACGCGAATCTTCTTCCTGAAAACGACGTGACAGTTGATGATCTACGCGGTAAAGAGCCTGAAAAAATGATGGATCTGATTTATGAAGATGTGAAGCACCGTTACGATGAAAAAGAAGAAGAACTTACGCCGGAGCAAATGCGCGAGTTTGAAAAAGTCATCCTGCTTCGCGCGGTTGATACGAAATGGATCGACCATATCGATGCCATGGATCAATTGCGTCAAGGTATCCACCTTCGTGCCTACGGTCAAACCGACCCACTGCGCGAATACCAGCATGAAGGATTCGCCATGTTCGAAAGCATGGTACTCGCAATCGAAGAAGACGTGGCAAAATACGTCATGAAAGCTGAAATCCGCAACAATCTTGAACGTCAGGAAGTAGCCAAAGGTCAAGCGGTGAACCCGAAAGAAGAAGGCGGTAAGGCTAAGAAACAACCAGTTCGCAAACAAGAAGACGTAGGGCGCAACGAACCATGCCCATGCGGAAGCGGCAAAAAATACAAACACTGCCACGGCATAACTGGATAAATAAAGAGATGCTACCTGGTACTTATTTTGATAAAATAAGTGCCAGGTACTTTTCCGTTTTTTATGGATGATTGGGATAGAGTTTACTAATAATTGGATTTTTCTTGTAATAGTGTTTTTGAAGTAGGTTATGTAATAGCATAATTTTAAAGTTGATTGGAGCGGAAGGTGCTCGACTCCTGCGGGAATAGCGGGAAAGTTGAGACCCCACAGGGCAAAGCCCGAGGAGGCTCAACTCACGCCCCGCGGAAAGCGAGCACCTGGAGCGGAAATCAACCACTACTGTTTAATAATACACGGCCACTCTATTCCAGCCATCATCAATACAAAATAAATTCAACAACCCAAATAACTATAGAGGTGACCACACATGGAACTATCAGAAATCAGAGCAGAGTTAGAAAAATCAGCTAAAACATTAGCGGACTTCAGGGGGTCTCTTTGACTTAGAAAACAAAGAGGCCAGAATTCAAGAGCTGGACGAAATCATGGTTCAACCCGATTTCTGGGATGACCAGCAAAAAGCTCAAGGGTTGATCAATGAAGGAAACGGTTTGAAGGACCTTGTTAATGAGTACAAATCATTGCTTGAATCCCATGAAAACCTTGAGCTTACCCTTGAACTTATCAAAGAAGAACCCGACGAAGAACTACAAAAAGATCTTGAAGAAGAGCTGGGTGATTTGGTCAAACGATTAAATGACTACGAACTTCAGCTTCTTCTAAGCGAAGAACATGATAAGAATAACGCGATTCTTGAACTGCATCCCGGGGCAGGTGGAACCGAGTCTCAGGATTGGGGTTCCATGCTTCTACGTATGTACACCCGCTGGGGAGAAAAGCGAGGTTTCAAAGTAGAAACCCTTGATTATCTTCCTGGAGATGAAGCGGGCATCAAGAGTGTGACCCTTGCCATTAAAGGTCACAATGCGTACGGTTACTTAAAGGCTGAAAAAGGCGTACACCGTCTTGTTCGTATTTCACCATTCGATTCTTCAGGGCGTCGTCACACTTCCTTCGTGTCTTGCGAAGTCATGCCTGAGTTTAATGAAGAAATCGAAATCGAAATTCGTACGGAAGACCTTAAAATCGATACGTACCGTGCAAGTGGAGCCGGTGGACAGCACATCAATACGACGGATTCGGCTGTCCGTATCACTCACTTACCAACGAATGTCGTGGTAACCTGCCAGTCTGAACGGTCTCAGATCAAGAACCGTGAGTCAGCCATGAAAATGCTGAAAGCGAAGCTCTATCAAAAGCGAATCGAAGAGCAGGAACAGGAGCTTGCCGAAATTCGTGGAGAGCAAAAGGAAATCGGATGGGGAAGCCAGATCCGTTCCTACGTCTTCCATCCATACTCTATGGTCAAAGACCACAGAACCAACACAGAATCAGGAAACGTACAAGGCGTCATGGACGGAGACATCGACCCGTTCATCAACGCATACCTTCGTTCCAAAATTCAATAATCATACTCAATCAAGCTGGATCCTCCATTTAATTGGAGGGTTCAGCTTTTTTTGAGGGACGGACCTCAAAAAGCGATTCGTTCCTTCCGTTATATGTATAAAAATGAACAGGGAATATAGTTTACATACACGAATAAGCACACGCAGACTACCGGTATTATCACCTATTGCAGAAAGCGGAATCCAATTCACCGTTGCAGAAATCCGAAATTATGTTGTAAAGCAACTCACTATTCAAGGTCCGTCCCTCACCACAATAACACCCCAACTTATTAATGCTTTACCACGTTATTGAAGTGTTATTTACACCTCCAAGTACCCATGCTATACTCTCAAAGGTTGATACAGAGCGTGTTTGAAGGGTGGAGAAGTGAATCTTCACCTGGTTCATACATATGCTTTTCAACTATATCAAGCAAAATTTATGAGCAATCTTCATCCGCAGAGGTTCAGGACATGACCAATTGGAGGTCCGTCCCTCTGCATACTCTGCATAAAGGAAGAGGTTGTACTCATACTATAAATACATAGGTTAAAGGAGTCGTACTGGATGGGTTTGAAAGAGAGGCGTCGTGGGCAGGCATTTAATCCGCGTAAAGAGAAGTTGTTAGAGTATTTGTTTGTTGTGGTTGGGTCAACGATTGTGGCCCTTGCGTTTAATGTGTTCTTATTGCCGAATGAGGTGGCTTCAGGAGGGGTAAGTGGAATATCGACCATCTTGAAAGGTGTGTTTGATTGGAAGCCTGCCTTTGTTCAGTGGGCATTTAATATTCCGTTATTCATTGCAGGGTTAATCTTCCTGGGCCTTCAATTTGGCGTAAAAACAGCCATCGGTACGGTTTTCCTGCCGCTGGTAGTATTTTTAACAGAAGACTGGAAGCCGTGGACGGAAGATCCCCTGCTGGGCGCTTTATTCGGCGGGATTGGTGTAGGACTGGGATTGGGAATCGTCTTTCGAGGTAAAGCGTCTACAGGCGGGACGGACCTTGCAGCACAGATTGTAAATAAATTCACCGGGCTGTCCTTGGGCACCTGCGTCGCGCTTATCGATGGAATGATTGTTCTTTCTGCTGCGATCGTGTTTGACATCGAACGTGGTTTATATGCCCTTATCGGTTTGTACGTGACAAGTAAAACGATTGATTTAGTCCAGGTCGGCATCAGCCGTTCAAAAATGGCACTTATCATTACAAACAGACAGGAAGAAGTTCGTGAAGGAATCCTGAATAAAATTGATCGTGGTGTAACAAAACTATCTGCATACGGTGGTTATACGGACGATGAGCGCCCGATCCTTATGTGTGTGGTCGATCAAACAGAATTCACAAAACTGAAACAACTGGTCAAAACCATTGACCCATCTGCTTTCGTCGTCACAATGGACGCTTCAGAGGTGTTAGGTGAAGGTTTCAAACGGGTTTAACCTTGGTATAATTATGTAATAGAGGGACGGACCTCGATACTTCCCGTTACTCTAAAATGTGTTCCTAGGGGGAGAAAAAATGAAGAAAAAGCTACTTAGTATTGTTTTTGGCGCTTCATTGGTACTTGCAGCTTGCGGTGGCGGCGGCGAAGAAAGTACAGAAACAAGCTCTGGCGGAGTAGACCCTGAAAAAATCGTAAACAATAAATGCACCAGCTGTCATGGTGGAAACCTTGAAGGCGGTATGGGGCCAGCCCTTAATAAAATCGGTGCTGAATTAAACAAAGATCAAATCCTGGAAGTCATTCAAAATGGTAAAGGTCAAATGCCTGCAGGACTCATCGAAGGTGAAGAAGCAGAAGCAGTGGCAGAGTGGTTGGCGAATAAGAAGTAAGTGAAGAGGAAGAGTCCTGAACTGAGGATTCTTCTTTTTTGATTTATCCACAAACTTTCTCCTATCCCTTCTTTAAATATATGTTACAAAAGCTCATCTGATAGTTTTTGTAAAGATTCCGCACTAAATCCGCAAAAAATTATAACCTAGTAACTTAATCAGATTAGCATCACCCTAAGGTTTAGCATCCCCTCACTATCAAACTTTTTTACTTGGTTATAGTACCAGGTTGTAGATAAAAATACCTACATTTATAACGGTAAATAGGTATAACCGACAATAAAAAAGGTAAAATATACACATTATTTCAACCTTTGAAACGTAAATGTAATAATTTTTTTCCTTAACAACGGACAAAGTGATGTTATAATAATTTTCGGGAGAGCAATTCGAGGTTTTTCGCCATTTCGTGTCTAATTATGGTAAAGACGTCGTTGTGTTCAAACACCGTACATATGTCGATAACAGCCAAGAGGGTAACTACATAATACAAATTAGGTGATTTTAAAATGATAGAAATGAAAGACGTGTATAAGCAGTACAGCAACGGTGTCATGGCTGCCAATGGCTTTAACGTCCACATTAAGCAAGGCGAGTTTGTGTATGTTGTGGGTCCAAGTGGCGCCGGGAAGTCTACATTCATCAAGATGATGTACCGCGAAGAGAGGCCTACTAAGGGCGATATCATCGTAAACGGTATTAATCTGGCAAAATTAAAAACTAGTAGAGTTCCATACTTAAGAAGAAACGTTGGAGTCGTGTTTCAGGATTTTAAGCTGTTACCATCTCTTACAATCTATGAAAACATTGCCTTCGCACTTGAAGTAATAGAAGAACATCCAAAGCAAATAAAGAAGAGAGTCATGGAAGTACTGGATCTGGTAGGGTTAAAGCATAAAGCAAGAATGCTTCCGAATGAATTGTCAGGCGGAGAGCAGCAGCGTGTATCGATTGCACGATCCATCGTGAATACGCCGAAACTTGTGATTGCCGACGAGCCTACGGGTAACCTGGATCCGGAAACATCTTGGGATATCATGAACATCTTAGAGGATATCAGTAATCGTGGAACAACGGTGATCATGGCTACTCATAATCGGGAAATCGTAAATACCATCAAGCATCGGGTAATTGCCATCGAAAATGGCCGAATTGTTCGTGACGAACAGCGAGGTGATTACGGTTATGAAAGCTAGGACGTATGGTCGACATCTAAGGGAAAGCTTCAAAAGCATCGGACGTAATGGCTGGATGACATTCGCATCCGTGAGTGCCGTTACTGTAACCCTGCTACTTGTTGGTGTATTTATGGTACTTATGCTAAACATGAACAAGGTTGCAACCGATATTGAGAAAGACGTTGAAGTACGCGTACTACTTGAGATCGGTACTGAAAAAGCTCAAGTAGAAAAAATAGATAAGAAGATTAACCAAATAAGTGGAGTGGAATCCGTAGAATACTCTTCTAAAGAAGAAGAACTTCAAAATCTTGTAAAGGATTTAGGAGACGATTTCAGGTTATTCGAACAGGATAATCCATTATACGATGTATTTATCGTAAAAGCGGAAAATCCCCGTGAAACTGGGAAAATCGCTGCTGAAGTCAGCAAGTATGAAGGTGTGAACGAAGCACTTTATGGTGAAGCGAAGATTGAAAGATTATTTAATGTATTGGAAATGAGTCGAAACGTTGGATTAGTGTTAATCATCGGTCTATTGTTTACCGCCATGTTCCTCATCTCAAATACAATCAAAATCACCATTGTCGCCAGAAGAAGGGAAATCGAGATAATGAAACTCGTGGGTGCAACCAACTGGTTTGTACGCTGGCCATTCATTCTAGAAGGATTATGGCTTGGAATTTTAGGTTCTATTATCCCGATCGCTCTTGTCACAACAGGTTACTACTATGCTTATGAATTTATTAAGCCAAAACTACAAAACCATTTTATTCAGATATTAGATTTTACCCCCTTTATCTATCAAGTAAACGGATTGATTCTATTAATGGGTTGCCTGATTGGGGCTTGGGGAAGCTTTATGTCTGTACGTAAATTCTTAAAAGTGTAAAATTTGATAGGTTGATAGAAGCTGAAAGGAGCATGCCGCTTGAACAAGAAGTATTTCATATCATTATCAATTGCAGCAGCATTAACAATCGGGAGTCTACCAACGTTAGGGACAACAGCTAACGCTCATTCCTCCGTGGAGGAATTACAGAAGCAACAAGAAGGCATTTCTTCTAAAAAAGAGGAAATCAATGGAAAAATTGATGAGAAAAAATCAGAGATTAACCAAAACATCAGTAAACAACAAGAAATCCAATCACAAATTGCAGAAATCAGTACAAAATTAAAAGATACTGAAACAAAGATTACCGAGAAAACAAAAGAGATTGACGAAACAACAGCAGAAATCAATAAACTTAAAGAAGAAATTGAAGTTCTAAAGAAAAAGATAGAAGAACGTAACGAACTATTAAAAGAACGTGCCCGTGCCATCCAGGAAAAAGGCGGCTCTGCAAACTATCTTGATGTACTACTTGGCGCGGACAGCTTCGGTGACTTCATCAACCGTGTAACAGCAGTCAATACAATCGTAAGTGCAGATAAGAAGATCATGGACGAACAAAAACGTGATCAGGCTGAATTAGAAAAGAAACAAGAAGAAGTAGAAGGCAAGCTTGCAGAATTAGAATCTACTAAAGCAAGTCTGGAGTCTTTGAAAAAAGATCTTGATAGTCAAAAAGCTAAAAAAGCGGATTTATTCAAGCAGCTAGAAGCGCAGCAGGCTTCTTTGGAAGTGGAGAAAAAAGATCTTCAAAAAGAATCTGATGAGCTTTCTAAAATGGAACACCAGCTTGAAGGTGAAATCCAGGCTGAACAAGCACGTCTAGCAGAACTTGCACGCCAGCGTGAAATCGAACGCAAGCGTCAAGCGGAAGCTGAAGCGGCAAAACGTGCAGCAGAACAACAACAAGCAACTGCGAGCAGCAATAGCGGTGGTGGTTCTTCTTCTGCAGCACCTGCCCCTGCCCCATCAGCTCCAAGTGCACCAGTAAGTGCCGGTGCCTGGACAGCTCCAGCTTATGGAACGATTACAACAAACTTTGGCTGGGACACATTGAACGGTAAGCAACGTTTCCATTATGGTACAGATATCGCGGCAAGAGGCAGTGTTCCAATCTCAGCAGCAGCTGATGGATATGTCATCAAGAGTCAGTACAGCTCAAGCTATGGAAATGTAGTTTACATCACTCACTCAATTAATGGTCAAACCTTCACAACGGTTTATGCCCACATGGCTTCTTCATCAGTAAGCTCTGGACAAGCAGTGAACAAAGGTGACAGAATTGGTTACATGGGTAACACAGGATACTCTTTCGGTCAGCATTTACACTTTGAACTTCACGCAGGTTCATGGAATGCATCGAAATCCAATGCTGTAAATCCACGTCAATATATTAACTTTTAATTAGAAAACCCCGCCATGAGCGGGGTTTCTTTTATGGATATAATTCATTTTTTTTGTATTACATAAAGATGTAAGGAAATGGAATGGAATATTATTCTCATGACTGTTTTCATATCCTTTTTCTTCTAGTATAATGACAACTATATTACCTTGATTTGTATAGTCCTTCGAAAAGGCAAACTAATTGAAAAATTAGGACGCAAAACCACGGGTCTTCCATTTTTTATCTTAAAATAATGATCGCCGGGTTACCGAAAACAATGGATTACAATGAATACTAATTAGGACGCTTTATTAGTATCATTTCGCCTGCCTTTTTGGTGGGATTTTTTTATCTATATGTCCAGTATAGTAGGATTTGAATCTGTAGTAAGGATGATGATGTTGGAATCGACTGAATTAAAAAGGCAATTAAGAAGTTTTTGTAGAAGGAACCGTACTGCATTAAAGTACACCTATGTTGGTGAATATTCAGCAGAAGAGATCACCGAGATGATTATTGAAAATCTCGGCTCAGAAGAGGTTAAGAGGATACTAAACGACATTGAAATCATCCATCGCCGTGGTGGAAATACAGTTACATACTTTATGCTTATTTTAGAAGGATTAAAAGCAGCATAAAAACCGAATGCGGATCCAATCCGGCATTCGGTTTTATTTATGTAACAGGCAGTAATTGCTCTTCAAGCCCTTGTTCCTAATATACAGTCATCTCATATGGGAGTAGTTCGTGCATATTTCAATGATTAGACACACACTCTTTCTGTAAATCTGTAATAATTCTCATATAGGATACACTATGAGTAAATAACTTGCTTGTATATGTAGAATTTAAGATACTAATACATAATAGGGTATATTTACCGAACGGAGGAATCTAAATGACAGGAGATTTATTCGAACATCATAAAGCTTCAAAGCTCCTCGATCCAAAACGTCAGGAGCTCGTACCAGTGGACCAAGCACTCGAACTTCTCAAACTCAATAAAGACGATATCGTAGCCGACTTAGGCTGTGGAAATGGCTATCTGACTCTCCCCATTGCCAAAACGGTTGAAACAAAGGTCCAGGCAGTAGATCTGCAGCAGGAGATGCTGGAATACCTGAAACACCGTGCAAACGAAGAAAATGTAGACAATATCGTGTATGTGAAATCATCCCTGGAATACCTCAGCTTCAACAAAGGTACCTTGGATAAAATCGTATCCGCCTTTGTCTTGCACGAAGTTCCCGACCTGATCAAAGTATTTCAGGATCTACACGATATGCTGAAGGAAGATGGAATTTGGCTGATCCTGGATTGGGAAAAGGTAGATTCAGAAATGGGACCACCTTTAGATCATCGGATTTCTTCCGGGGAACTCGATCGACAGCTCCAATCATCCGGGTTCCATACAATATTAGGTCACTTGCATCCATCGGTTTATTATATTGTCGTGAAAAAAGGGTAGGGAGCATCGATATACAGGAAATAAAGATAGCTATCTTAATCAAACATTAACATTTCCTGTTCATACTGTTCATGTAAAGGAGTGAACAGTATGACGGAAGTATCGATTTGGTTTGCATTAGCCGCCGGGGCACTATCCTTTTTTTCACCTTGTGTGTTTCCGCTTCTCCCGGCTTACGTAAGTCATTTAACAGGTGGACAGGCAAGAGAAGGACAAATGCAGGTGGAAAGATCGGTGGTCTTACTTAGGTCATTTGGTTTTATTGCAGGATTTTCCCTCATCTTCATTCTAATGGGGGCCTCTGCCAGCTTCCTTGGAGAGATTTTCTCAGAATATCGGATTTATATTGAACAGATTGCAGGGATTCTGATTATTGTATTTGGTTTACAGATGATGGGCTGGCTTAGCTTTTCTTTCTTAATGAAAGATACGAGAAAGCTTGAAACAAGGAAAAAAGGGACAGCTGTGGGTTCTATCCTGCTGGGCATGGCCTTTGCCAGCGGATGGTCACCATGTGTGGGATTAACCCTTTCTTCCATTCTTTTACTAGCAAGTGCCAGCAGTACATTGACTCAGGGAGTCGTGCTGCTCATTGTGTATTCGCTTGGTTTGGCGGTACCGTTCCTGCTGATCTCACTGCTGATCACGAAGACATTTACCGTAATGAAAGTGGTCAATAAAATCTTACCAAAGCTTTCTAAAATCAATGGAGCATTGATGATTGCATTGGGATTTCTGGTGTTCAGTGGGAAGATGCAGCAAATCAGCTCGTATCTATCCGTATTTAGTCTCTTCTCAACATAGGGGGATAGTATGAAGGTTCAAAATAAGACGATTATGATTGTTGAAGACGATATGAAGATCCGTAAGCTAATCAAGCTCTTCCTCGAAAAAGAAGGATACGAGGTATTTGAAGCAAGTGATGGTGAAGAAGGGAAACAACTGTTCAAAGAACATGACCCATGCTTTGCGATACTGGACTTGATGCTTCCGAAAACTCAAGGAGAAGAGCTTTGCAGGTGGATACGGGAAGAAGAGAAAAGTGATATCGGCATTATTTTCGTTACGGCAAAAACGAATGAAGAAGAGCGGATTTATGGGTTGAAAGCTGGAGCGGATGATTATGTCACAAAGCCATTTAGTCCATCTGAGCTCGTTACCCGCGTGGACACTGTGCTGCGCAGAACAGGGACACGCTGCCAGAAGCTCAGTAGGAAAGGGTTGACGTTGAAGCCTTTGAAGGGTGAGGTCACCTATAAAGGGGACGTCCTGGAATTAACGACTTTCGAATTCAGGATCCTTCACTTTTTAATGACGCATGCTGGTCAAGTGATTTCAAGACAACAGATTCTTGATTCCCTGTATGACATGAATCAAAAAGTGGTTTCGGAACGAACGATTGATGTCCATATCCGCCACCTTCGTCAAAAACTTCAAGAATTGACGCGTCAACCATTTATCCAAACCGTTAGAGGGATGGGGTATAAGTTTGATGCTTAAGAGGAAAAAAGTGTGGGGGGTCTTCACCCAGTTGACTTTCCTTAACACAATCATCATTGCCATAGTCATTGTCATTGCAGGATTCACTGTTAAAAACTATGCATGTACACTAGTGAATCAGCAAGAGATTACAGGAACTGACTTAGAAATCCTTCTAAATCAGTATTTAGTGAAAGTAAGTATTTTGGCATTCATCCTTGCAGGTGGATTTCATTTCATTTTATTAAAATGGTTGATTCATCCTCTAAAAAAATTAACCGCAGCAACTCAAGAGCTGCAAAAAGGGAAGCACCCGACAAAGCTAAAGAATCCACTGATCTATGAGGTGAAAGAACTGAATGATGCCTTCAATGAACTATCAGAAAGAACGGCTATCATAAAAGCAAAGCAAAATCGTTTGCTGAGAGATCTGTCTCATGAATTAAGAACCCCCCTGACGAATTTATCAGGCTATCTCGAAGGACTTGAAAAAGGGGTTATTGAAGGGGACCAAGAGATGTATCGCTCACTTCAAGAAGAAACGGCACGAATCGAACGATTGCTGGAACAACTCGGCCGGATCAATCAATGGACCCCGGATGGAGAAATGAAGAACTTCAACCATGAAGAAATTCTCATCCACGAACTCATAAAGAGACGGATCACCATCTTTCACGTCAAATTTCTTGAGAAAGGTATGGAATTGGACTACAACCTTAAGCCTTTCACTCTGGAAGGGAGCACAGATGGACTCAATCAAGTCCTTAGCAATATCCTTCAAAATATTGTGGATTATGACAATGGGCAGAAGGTAAGGATAGACGGCTATATAGAGAAGGAACATTACCTTATCCGTTTTTCACATAAAGGAAGAAGGATTCCCATCGAAGAAAGCGAGCTTATTTTCGAACGTTTTTATCGAGTGGATGCTTCACGTTCCCTGGTGACAGGTGGAACCGGACTGGGACTCGCAATTGCAAAAGAAATTGTGCAAGCTCATGGAGGAGACCTTTCCCTCGTAACAGATAGCTCTTACCATACCTTTGAAATACGACTTCCCATTCCTAAATAAAGAATGATTTAAGGAGAATATCATGACACAACAGTGGTACACTATAGGCTCCTTCACATTCCCGGCTTCATGGGGATCCATTATCGCCTCGTTCATGCTGACTTTCTTGTTCCTCTTCTTCTGGAATAGAAAGGCGAGCGACTGGTATTCCAATAGTATATTTACCTTTTTACTCGTCTGGAAGCTGAGTGTGATTGTGGTTGACTTTCAAACGGTCATGGAGCATCCCATTACGATACTCTATTTTCACGGAGGAACCATTGGGTACTGGTTAGGACTCATAGCAGCCCTTACTTACATATTTGTTAAAAAAGTAGATCATCCGTCTATTACCATCATTTCATGGATGGTCACGGTTCTTGTCTATGAAGCTGTCCTTCAAATGCTTCATCACCACTATCTTCTAGCTGGTATTCAAGTACTGCTCAATCTACTTATCCTTGTCTTTTTCATAAAAAAAACCGGTGATCCCGGCAGCGATATCTGGGCAGGACAGTTATTGGTCATGTTTACATTAGTCCAGCTATTTCTAAGTGCCTTCATTGGCGGTTTTGAATTTAACGTCACAGCCTGGACCTATCTGATCATGATGACCTATTTCATCTTTCTTTTAAAAGTAAGGAGGAAACACAATGAATAAACGAAATTTTGCGTTGGCCATCGTTGCGCTTCTGATCGGCATTTTCTTAGCGAACTTTTTTCAGGATCAGCAGGAAAAGAAGGCCAGGGAAGAGGCTGCCCAATTAGCCAATGAATCCATGGATCTGTCTAATGCAGAGCAGGGGCTCGCCAAAGGGGATCGCGCTCCGGATTTTGAATTAACCACTTTAGATGGTGAAGCCGTAAAGCTTTCAGATTATCAAGGTGAAAAAGTGATCCTGAACTTCTGGGCTACCTGGTGTCCGCCATGTAAAGCTGAAATGCCCCATATGCAGAGTTATTACGAGAACAATGCAGATAAAGAAAACGTTGAAATCCTTGCCGTCAACCTGACCTCCATGGACGAAGGGGAAAAGGCCGTCCATGAATTCATCGACGGCTATGAACTCACCTTTCCCATCCCCATGGATGAAAAGGGAGAAATCGGAGACGAATACCGGGCCTTCACTATCCCCACAACCTACATGATCGACACCAAAGGCATCATCCAACACAAAATCGTCGGCCCCATGAACGAAGAAATGATGGGTAAAATGGTGGAAGGAATGGAATAATGGAGAGGGACGGACCTCTGAATATCGATGTTTGACCTTATACGCTATGAGGTATTAAAAGAATGTGATAAAAAAAGGAGGAGATATGAACATGTTTCATTACACAAAGGAAGTTTCAATGAGTGTGAAAGAAGCAGTGGAAGCGGTAGAAACCGCTCTGAAAGATGAAAGCTTTGGCGTGCTATGGAATCTCGATCTTGCCCAGAAGCTGCAGGATAAGGGCCTTGATTTCAATGAAGAAGTAGTCGTATTAGAGGTGTGTAATCCACATGAAGCTAAAAAGGTGCTGGAAGAAAGCATGCTCGTAAGCTACTTCCTCCCTTGTAAAGTGACGGTATACACAGAAGGCGGAGCAACCAAAATCGGTATGGCAAAGCCAAGCAAGCTGATCGAAATGGTGGATAACGATAAATTGAAAAACCTGGCATTGGATATTGAAAATCGCCTGATCGGATGTTTAGATAACGTTCAATAAAACGCAGAGCACCTGTTGCAATTGGGCAGGTGTTTTTTTATGCCTTCGGGTACATCCTACTCCTCACAATCTTCTGAATATGATACACTTTTAAAAATACGTTGATTCAGGAAGGATGACAGAGATGAAGTTCACAACGAAGGTCGTACATAGTCAGTTAAAAGGAACTGAGGAAATCCGCAGTAAGACGACACCGATTTATCAAACATCTGCCTTTTCTTTTACCTCTTTAGAAGAGTTGGAGGGTTTCTATGAAGGGAAATCACCTTATCTCTACACAAGAACGGGAAATCCGAATACAGACGAGCTTGGTAAGATGGTAGCTGACTTGGAAGGAGCCCAGGCAGGTGTCGCAACCTCTTCTGGATTATCGGCCATCCTTGTTGGAATCCTTGCTGTTGTGCAATCAGGCGATCATATTATTGCCGCTGAGGATTTATACGGCGGTACGTTCCATATGCTGAAAGAAGAGCTGAAATCATTCGGTATTTCCACTTCATTCGTTGATTTTACAAGTGTGGAAGAATTAGAGGAGGCCATTACTCCACAAACCAAACTCCTCTACAGTGAGACCGTCACAAACCCGTTTATGCGAGTGGAAGATATCCCGAAAATGGTCGAATTCGCGGAAAAACACAACCTGAAAACGATGATCGACAACACATTTGCCACACCGTTTATGCGCCAGCCTTTCTTAGAAGGGGTGGACCTGGTCGCACACAGTGCCACGAAGTATATCGGTGGACACAGTGATATCACAGCAGGAGTCTTAGTTGGAAAAGAAGAACTGGTTCAAAAAGCGAGAGAAAAAGTCGTCAACATCGGTTCGAACTTAAGTCCATTTGAAGCGTGGCTGACTTGCCGTGGAGCGAAAACACTGGCTCTTCGTATGGGAACACAAGCAAGAAATGCCGAAGTTCTTGCGGCAGACCTTCGAGCAAATGAATATGTAAAGAAAGTCTATTACCCAACCGATTTATCCAAAAAAGGAAATGGCGCAATCGTAACGATCGAGCTATCCAACACATGTGATATCAGCACATTTTTCAAATCACTTGCCTGGATTAAAATCATCCCTTCCCTTGCCGGTGTAGAGACGACGGTTTCCTACCCATTAGGAACGTCTCATCGTGCTCTACCGAAAGATGCGCAGGAAAAACTCGGAATAAACACACATGTCGTGCGCATATCGTTAGGTATTGAGGATGGGGAAGACATCGTCGTGCAATTGAACGAAGCGATTGCAGCTTCTGTTAAAAATTAAATAATGGAAAAATTCTAAAAATACCCTTGACGTTAAGGTCGGTTACCCCTTATAATTCATCTCAACGCAAGAATTTTCACATTGACAACTACATGCTCTTATCCAGAGAGGTGGAGGGACTAGGCCCGATGAAACCCGGCAACCTTCATGTGCGCATTATAGCGTCACATGAAAAGGTGCTAATTCCTGCAGGCGATCTGCCTGAAAGATAAGAGGAGGACCCTATTAAAATAGACCCTCTTCTTAGGAAGAGGGTTTTTTGTTTTTTCCTCTTCTATCTTCTTAGGAAAATATACTTCTTCGACTTTTCAGTTTCTGAGTTCAACAGGAGAATTTTGGCCGGAAATTAACAGGAGAGAATGGGTCGATATTTAACAGTCAAATATTATCCCAAACTCAACAGTCAAATTATCACTAAAATTCAACAGGCAAAAACCCAACCAACATTAACAGGCAAACGTCCAAAACATCCAACCGCCAAACGAAAACCCAAATACCAAAAACATTTCAGGAGGAATTCTCTATGACAAAATCATTCGATTTCGACACACTACTTCTTCACGGTGGCCAGGAGCCGGATCCATCAACAGGCTCTAGAGCAGTGCCCATTTATCAAACGACATCCTACGTTTTCGATAACAGTGATCATGCGGCAAAATTATTTGCCCTTGAAGAACCGGGAAACATTTATACCCGAATCATGAACCCGACAGTAGACGTGTTGGAAAAGCGCCTTGCACTTCTAGAAGGGGGGATCGGAGCACTGGGTGTTTCATCCGGGATGGCCGCTATCTCACTATCAATCTTGAATATCGCCGGAGCAGGTG
Source organism: Rossellomorea sp. NRS-1567 (assembly GCF_050467885.1). NCBI lineage: Bacteria > Bacillati > Bacillota > Bacilli > Caryophanales > Bacillaceae > Rossellomorea > Rossellomorea sp. NRS-1567. The sequence goes on from NZ_JBITPL010000014.1 coordinate 121,641, forward strand.
ATGAAATTGTAGCAGCTACCAATCTCTACGGTGGAACCTATAATCTATTCTCTACCACTCTCCCGAAATACGGAATCAAGGTGCATTTTGTAGATCCGACCGACCCGGAAAATTTCCGCAAAGCGATCACTCCTAAAACGAAAGCGGTATTCGCTGAGACAATCGGAAATCCAAGTCTACATGTGCTTGATATTGAAGCGGTAGCAAAAGTGGCTCATGACCATCACATCCCATTGATCATCGATAATACCTTTGCCACTCCATATGTATGTAAGCCAATCGAGTATGGAGCTGATATCGTCATCCACTCTGCAACAAAATGGATTGGCGGTCATGGTACAGCAATTGGGGGAGTCGTCATTGACGGTGGGAAGTTCGATTGGAATCATGAAAAGTTCCCGGGCTTCACGGAAGAGGACCGGAGCTATAATGGACTTCGCTATGCACAGGATGTAGGACCGGCAGCCTTTATTACAAAATTAAGAGTACAGCTGCTTCGTGATTTGGGAGCGTGCTTAAGTCCGCAAAACGCATTCCTATTGCTGCAGGGATTAGAAACGCTGCATCTTCGCATCGAACGTCACACAGAGAATGCCTTGAAAATTGCGGAGCATTTAGATCAGCATAATGGTGTCGCTTGGGTATCCTATCCAGGATTGCCGCAGCATCCGTCTCATAAACTTGCTCAAAAATATTTGAAAAACGGAGCGGGTTCCATCGTCGTCTTTGGTATTAAAGGCGGCAGGGATTCGGGACGGAAAGTAGTCGATAATATCTCCCTTTGGTCTCATGTTGCCAACGTAGGAGATGCGAAATCACTGATCATCCATCCGGCTTCCACGACCCATCAGCAATTAAACGACCAGGAAATCCGTGCGACTGGGGTAACCGAGGATCTGGTGAGACTTTCTGTTGGATTAGAGTCTGCGAAAGACCTGATCGAGGACTTGGATCATGCCATTGAAGTCGCATTGGAAACATCGCGGGTATAATAGGAGGAATTTTTTAGTCAGGGAAGATTTAACACGCGGGGGTATACGGGGTAAAATCCTTATCCCCCCGCCACAACACCAAAAAAAGGAGGTGGAGGAATGGAGAAGCCATACACATATGAAGTGAGCTCCATTACCATCCCATCCCTAACATTAGAGTCAGGCACCACGTTGAAAAATGTAGATCTTACGTATGAACGAACAGGAAACAAAGACGGACCGGCCATACTGGTTTGCCATGCCCTCACCGGGACCCATATCGTAAAGGGGACGAGTGAAGACCGCGGCTGGTGGGACGGACTGATCGGGCCCGGGTCGTATATTGATACCGAACATTTTAATGTGATTGCCTTTAATGTATTAGGAGGATGTGAAGGAAGTACCGGACCGGCATCCACCAATCAACATACGGGAGAGCGTTACGGTCCGGACTTCCCGGGTATTACGATAAGGGACATGGTCCATGCCCAATATAAAGCACTCCAACAACTTTCAATGGACCACATCGAAGCGGTCATCGGAGGTTCGCTGGGAGGGATGCAGGCCTTAGAATGGGGGGCCCTGTATCCTGCCTATATAAATAAAGTATTCGCTCTTGCCGTCACCCCTGCCTTAAATGATTACGGTCTCGCTTATAATCACATCGGAATCACAGCGATTGAAGAGGACCCCGAGTTTCAAAAGGGGCATTATCCACCAGGCGCTATTCTAAAAGGGTTAGAGATTGCCAGAATGGTCGGTATGGTCACGTACCGGACACAGGAGCTGTTCGATCAGCGTTTCCAACGTGAAAAGCAAAATGAAAGGTTCAATGTCGAAAGCTATCTCGATTACCAAGGAAAGAAATTAGGAAAGCGGTTTGACCCAAACAGTTACCTTACTCTGCTGAAAGCGATGAACTCACATGATATCGGAAGAGGAAGGGGAGGAAAAGAAGAAGTAGCGAAGAACTATCAGTGCGAACTGATTTCGATCAGTTATGAAGGAGATTTAATTTATTCACCTCACTATCTAAAGGAGTTTACACAACTTGTACCAAGGAGTGAACATTACTTTATCTCCACCTCCTTTGGCCATGACGGGTTTCTGGTGGAATTTGAAAAGTGGGGAGGGATCATTGCTTCTCATCTCAATAACTATCACGTTCAAAGAGTTTTTACAGGTACAAAATAAGAGCTCTCTTATCATAACTCGTCCCCCTCCGGCATATAGTTAGATAAGCAAAGACATCGCACCGCCTTAGCGCGTTTTTGTGTGGTGTCTTTTTCGTTGGATAAGAAAGGCTGGCGTCCTTAGTCGCGCCACTCTTATCTATACCATAGACAAACAACAAGCTGGAGGGGAATATATGGAGTGGACGGGCAGAAAGCTCATCATCACAATCATCATTAGCATGCTGATCGGTGCTGGAGGAATGTATGGCGGCTTGGAGTGGACGGGCAAGGACGGGGACGAGCTTGCTCAGTTTGACGGAAAAGGCGAGCTCAATGACAAGCTGCACAAAGTGGAAGTAGCGTATGACTTGATTAGTGACAAATTCTTTCAGGATGTGGATAAAGGGCAGCTTGTGGAAGGTGCGATTCAGGGAATGCTGAAGACACTGGATGACCCTTACTCCGTTTACATGAATGCCGAGACGGCATCGCAATTTAATGACGCCCTGGATTCTTCTTTTGAAGGAATCGGAGCGGAAGTCACGATCATGGACGGAAAGCTGATCATTGTCGCTCCTTTTAAAAATTCTCCTGCGGAAGAAGCAGGACTGAAACCGAATGACCGGATCATTAAAGTAGACGGGAATAGCATCGAAGGACTTGACCTCTACGAAGCTACTTTGAAAATCAGAGGGAAAAAGGGTACTGAGGTTCAATTGGAAATTACGCGGGAAGGATTGACGGAACCCATCAAAGTATCTGTGAAACGTGATGAAATTCCTGTCGAGACGGTCCTCTCTGATGTGAAGGAAGTAAATGGAAAGAAAACAGGCTACATCCAGATTACTACTTTCTCAGAAAATACCGCCGTTGATTTTAAAAAGCAATTAGAAGAACTTGAAAAGAAAAAGGTAGAAGGATTGGTCCTTGATGTGAGAGGGAATCCAGGAGGTCTCCTTTCGAGTGTAGAAGAAATCCTTAAAGAATTTGTAACGGAGAAAAAGCCGTATGTTCAAATTCAAGAGCGAAGTGGAGAAGTGATGAAATCCTTCTCAAACAGTAAAGCAAGAAAGGCTTACCCTGTTGTGGTGTTGATAGATGAAGGAAGTGCCTCGGCCTCTGAAATTCTCGCTGGTGCACTAAAAGAGGCTGAAGGATATCCACTCATCGGAACGAAGAGCTTTGGGAAAGGCACGGTACAACAAGCCGTTCCAATGGGAGATGGCAGCAATATCAAGTTGACCATGTTCAAGTGGCTGACGCCAAATGGAAACTGGATTCATAAAAAGGGTATCAAACCGGATATCCCTGTCAGACAGCCGTCCTATTTCTATGCCCACCCGCTTCAAATCGAAAAGCCCCTTCAAGAAGGGATGAACAATGAACAGATTCAAAACGCCCAGGAAATGCTTCAAGGACTTGGATTCTCCATTGACCGCGTGGATGGGTATTTCAGTAAGAAAACAGAAAAGGCCGTAAAGGATTTCCAAAGTCAGGAGAGTATTGATGTTACAGGGATCATCGATACTGTAACGGCGGAAAGATTACAGGAAGAAATCTTTGAAGCGGTAAAGGATGATAAGAATGATCTGCAGCTCCAGGCGGCTTTAGAATATATTGAAAGAACAGCACAGAGTTAATAAATGGGGAGCCGACCATCATGATGGTCGGCTCTATTTTCATTTAGCAAATCACACATAATCACTTGTATTTCCTGTCTATCCGACATCATTTCCCGGGAAAATATGTAGAATACTGTCGGAAATGAAATCGAATCGTAAAACTATCAAATAAAATTGCAATAGGTTTTAGGGGAGTCTTTTGATAAAATAGTAGATAATGCAAATTTTCTTAAAAAAGGTGGTGACGGATCATTGGTTGAGCTTTGGTTGCTTGAGGTTGTGAAGGGATTTGGAAAGTTATTTCTTCATCCTGTATTATATTTGTCGATGTTTTTCGCTATCATGACGGGCTATTATCGTGTCAAAAGAGAACGAAGAGATTTTAATACGAGATTGCTGGACGGTTATCATGATACGCGGGTTTTATTTTCATATGGAATTGTAGTTGGATTGCTGTTTTCTGTCGTAACAGTTGGAGCAGGGGTTGTGATTCCTTTCGCCGGAATCATGCTAATTGGGTTGGTGTCCACCCTGTTTGCATTAACGAGTCGTTTTCACCTCATGTCTGCGGCCATGACGGTAGGGTTTTCGTATTTCATCCTGGTGGCGGTGGATTATTTTCAGTGGGAAATCCCTTATGTGAATACATATGTAGATAACCTGAATTTAGGGTTGCTGAGCTCCATCGTCGTGCTTCTTGGTGTGTTGACGATGATTGAAGGAAGCCTGATTCGATTGAACGGGTGGAAGCATACTTCACCCCGTCTACTTAAAAGTGCCCGTGGACTGAAAGTAGGTGCCCATCAAGGGAAGAAACTGTGGCTTGTGCCAATGTTTGTGCCGATTCCTACCGGGACATTGACCCTTCCGTTTGAATGGTGGCCGGTGTTTACAATGGGGACAGAAACGTATTCTCTCCTTTGTGTGCCGTTTCTCCTAGGTTTTCAGCAACTTGTGAAAAGTACCTTGCCTGAGGTTGCGATCAAGCATACAGGTTACAGGGTTTTCTGGCTTGGTGCTTTCGTATTGACGCTTGCTGTAACGGGATTCTGGGCTCCCATATTTTCAATTGGAGCAGCTGTTGTGGCAATGGGAGGACGGGCATGGATTTCCTATCGCTACCGAAGTGCTGAGGATTCTAAGCCATACTTCTTTAAAAGACAGTCTAAGGGAGTCATGATTCTTGGAATTCTACCTGGTTCTCCTGCAAAGAAACTGACGCTTCAAGTAGGGGAAATTGTACTGAAAGTGAATGGAGTCGAAGTGAATACAGAAAGAGCGTTTTATGAAGCCCTTCAAAAGAACGGGGCGTACTGTAAGCTTGAGGTACTTGGGACAAACGGGGAAAACCGTTTTACGCAAGGAGCCCTGTACGAAGGTGATCATCACGAGCTGGGAATCATTTTTGCCGATGAATCTTCAGGATGGGAGCATCATCAGGTTTCGTAATATTAAAAAGGATAGCCGCGGCTATCCTTTTTTCATTCTTAATAGATGCTCAAATGACGGTTTTTACCTTTTAAAATTTGAAAGACGCCATATAGAAATAACCCGACTGCTACAATCCCCAGTAGCCATTGTCCATAAGGTTGTTGAGCTAACTTGGAAAGTGCCCCGTCCAATCCTTGTGTTTTATCCGGATCGGCTGTGATCGCGGTTTGAATAAAGAAATAGCCGATCAGTAAAAAGACGGTGCCTCTGGAATATAACCCGAGCTTTCCTGTCTTCCTTCCCAGTTCCCATTCTTTCTCGGACATTTCATGTCGTTTGAATTTGTTGGTGTATTTTTCAGTATAAGCTTTATGAATTTCATAGAGTGCATATCCAATAATGATAAGTCCGACAATCCCGACAATCCATTGACCAAAGGGCTGAGACAATAACTTAGCAGATAAGGTTTGTTTAGATCCAGACCCCGAACCGGAGCTTTTGGCATGCATGGCAATGGCGAAAGCATTATAAGTCAAAGAACCGTAGGCAATCCCGCTGATCAGATTAGCCAGTCTTCTAAACATGGATTTCCCATCGTTTTTCACATGTTCCGGATCCTTTACCACTTGAATGAGGCGCCAAAGAACGATTCCGATCAGGCCAACACCTAATATCCACAGAAGGACTTCCCCAAAGGGCTTGCTCGCCACTGCTGAAAAGGCACCACTCGAGTCCGAAGTGCTTCCTCCTATTCCGAGTGCGGCCATAACGGCTAATGCACCAATCAGCATATAAACAATTCCCCTTGAAATATATCCAATTCGTGCAAATCCTTTAATCCAAGGTTTTATATCATTTGATGAAACAGATGAACTCGTGCTTGATGATGTAATGGATGAAACTCCTGCCATATACACTTCTTCCCTTCTGGTTCTATTTTCGTCATACTTATGTATGCTATTCCCCGGAAACTGAAAAGAGAAACCTTTTTAACGAACAGTAAATGCTGGATGGATTAAACTAAATTTGCCTTTTTTCTTTTAAAAAATTTTACATAAAACCTATTTACAACGAATTAGGAGAGGAGTAATATATCTATCATCAAATGAATATTCTTTATCGCTTAATTCATTTTTGAAGCGGGGGACCCGAGTATTTAAAGGGGTGAATCCTTTCTTTTGAAAGGTAGGGCTACTTCCATGACCCGAATCCGTCAGCTAACCTCGTAAGCGTAATGGGAGAGGATGATACTTGTGATCGATTATGGATGACCACAGGCTTAGTTCCTGCTGGTCTTTTTGTGTTGTTTAGAAGTCTGGATCCAGAGGCCAGAGGTCATGAGTCAAACCTGCCATAAGGGCAAAGGAAGCCTTCTGCCAGGTTGGTCATATGCTTGTCGCCTCTGTTCGGTCCGCATGGTTGTAATGAAGAAGTACTATATGGTTAAGCTATTAAAAAGGTTTTGGAGGATTTCATCATGAAAAAGCAGTTTGCTGTTATTGGATTAGGGAGATTTGGAGGAAATCTGGTTCAGGAATTAGCTGAACTGGATGTTGAAGTGTTGGCAATCGATATTCATCACGATGTTGTCCAACGATATATAGACATTGCCACGCATGCCGTTCAGGCGAATGCGATGGATGAATCTGTATTAAAATCCCTTGGACTCAGAAACTTTGATCACGTGATCGTGTCCTTTGGAGATAATATAGAAGCAAGTATTCTTACCACCTTACTTTTAAAAGAATTAGGGGTTAAAGAAGTATGGGTGAAAGCTTCAAACGCCTATCATCAGAAGGTGTTGGACCGGATCGGGGCCGATAAAGTCATTCACCCTGAACGTGACATGGCGCGAAGAATTGCCCATCACATCACGTCAGAAAAGATCATTGATTATATCGAACTATCCAAAGAGCACAGTATTGTAGAAGTGTATGCATCTAAAAAGGTCGCGGGCAAAACCTTAAATGACCTGGACGTCCGGGCGAAATTCGGTTGTAATATCATTGCTATTCACCGCGGGGAGGAAGTCATTGTATCCCCTTCTGCCGATGAAGTCATAAAAATGGAAGATCTACTGATCGTCATTGGACATAACAGGGATATCAACCGATTTGAAAAAGAAGGTGTATAACCTATGAAGCATAAGGTGATCCGGTTAAGCCCTCCTCAACTTCTCGTTGTGACGTTTCTATTTTTTATCATCGTAGGAATGGGTTTGCTTAAGCTGCCGTTTGCCACTACAGAATCGATTACATGGCTGGATGCCTTGTTCACGACGACATCCGCCATGACAGTTACAGGGCTTGCGGTCGTTGATACAGGAGATGCCTTCACCCTTTTCGGAGAAGTGATCATTATGAGTCTGATCCAAATCGGGGGACTGGGCATCATGTCCTTTGCCGTCTTGATCTTTATGATGCTTGGTAAGAAAATCGGGTTTAAAGAACGGCTTCTTCTTCAACAGGCATTAAATCAGACGTCTGTAGGAGGAGTCATCAAGCTTGTAAAATATTTATTTATCTTTTCCTTCCTTGTTGAAGGATTTGCCGTTCTATTACTGGCGTCTGAGTGGGTTCCTGAATTCGGTTGGAGAAGAGGGCTGTACGTTAGTATATTTCATTCTATTTCCGCGTTTAATAATGCAGGATTCTCTCTATGGTCCGATAGTTTGATGGGTTACGTGGGAAGTCCCGTCGTCAATATCACGATTTCGTTTCTGTTTATTGTTGGAGGGATCGGTTTCACCGTTTTAGTGGATCTATGGAAATCGAAAACGATTCGAAGACTGTCCCTTCATACTAAAATCATGGTAGTAGGGACATTTGTCATCAATGTATTCGCTTTTATGATGATTTTCATCCTGGAGTATAATAACCCAAATACGCTGGCTCAGTTACCACTCCTGGATAAACTATTCGCTTCTTATTTTCAAGCGGTTACACCCCGCACAGCCGGTTTTAACTCGCTTGATTATGGCAGCATGGAGCGCTCCACATTGCTGCTCACGATTCTTTTGATGTTCATCGGGGCGGGGAGTGCTTCCACGGGTGGAGGAATCAAGTTGACCACCTTTGTTGTGATTTCATTGAGTGTGTTTGCTTTCTTGAAGGAGAAAAGAGAAATTCGTATTTTCCGTCGTACCATCGATCAAAACTATATTTTTAAAGCTTTGGCAGTGTCGATGATTAGTGTCCTCCTTGTTTTTACGGCACTGTTTTTCCTTGATATGACGGAAAAGAATGCTTCTTTCCTGGCTATTCTCTTCGAAGTGGTATCAGCTTTCGGAACGGTAGGGTTGTCCATGGGGATTACAGGATCCTTGACAGGGATAGGTAAATGGATCATTATCATCGTGATGTTTGTCGGGAAACTTGGCCCTCTCACACTGGCCTTCTCCCTATCAAGACCGGACAAAGAAAAGATCCGCTATCCAAAAGAAGATATTTTAACAGGTTAATACTCAACCAACCGGTTCCCTTCATGTTGCCCTTTACGGGTAAGTGGGGGGGGGGGCGGTTTTTTTATGTCATTTTTCAAAAACGACAAAGAATCAATCCATAACCACGCATGAGTCTAAAAACGGTTCTGTTAAGCGTTTTCATCATAGGTTTTTGATATTGACTAAACCACTGTGCGCGATTATACTGTTGAAAAATTCTGAACTTTAGGCGGTGCTGTTGTTGAAGCGTGTGTATAATTTTTCTGCTGGTCCTGCGGTGTTACCTGAGCCTGTTCTGAAAAAGGTTCAAGGCGAATTATTGAACTATCAGGAAACGGGTATGTCTGTGATGGAATTGAGTCATCGATCTGCCCCTTTCCAAAATATAATAGAAGAAGCTCAGAGTTTATTGCGTGAACTGCTCTCGATCCCGGATGATTACCATGTCTTATTTATGCAAGGAGGAGCATCCCTGCAATTTTCCATGATTCCTCTAAACTTACTGGGTTCAGATCAAGAAGCTGATTATGTCCTGACAGGCAGCTGGTCGAAGAAAGCTGTCAAAGAAGCGGAGAAGGTTGGGAATGCCCGAACTTTATCACCTCAAGAGAAGTTTGAGATACCTGCTTATACACCAGAAGATTTTTCACCACAGTCAAGCTATGTACATATTACCTCCAACAATACTATTGAAGGAACGCGTTACCATAAATGGCCTGAAACAGGAGGCATTCCACTTATAGCCGATATGTCCTCTCACATCCTTTCTGAGAAAATAGACGTTTCCTCCTTTGGGATGATCTATGCAGGTGCTCAAAAGAATTTGGGTCCTTCGGGTGTAACGGTGGCGATCATTCATGACAGTCTGGTCGGTCAAGCATCAAATACATGTCCAACGATGCTGAATTACGAAACATATGTAAAGCATGATTCTCTCTTTAACACGCCCCCGACCTTCTCTATTTATGTTTTAAAGCTTGTACTGGAGTGGGTGAAAGAAAATGGAGGAGTGGAAGGGATGCAGGCTGATAATGAGAGGAAGGCCGGTCTCTTATACAACTGTATAGATCTATCATCTTTATTCCATAACCCTGTCCCGGAAAATAATCGTTCCTTAATGAACATTCCTTTTTCAACACGTGATGAGGAGCTGAACGCCCGGTTTCTAAAAGAAGCCAAAGCAGAAGGGTTTGAATTTTTAAAAGGACATCGTTCCGTGGGCGGAATGCGAGCGAGTTTATATAATGCCATGCCGCTTGAAGGTGTGGAAGCACTGGTCGGTTTCATGAAAAAATTTGAGTCTGAGCAAGGAGGAGTATGAAAATGATTTCAATCAATACGTACAATGCCATTAGTCAAAGCGGATTATCACTTATCGAGGATGACCTGAACTACCATCTGAATGGGAATGGGGATCCCGATGGAATTCTGGTAAGATCAAAGAACCTGCATGATTACTCTTTTCCGGCTTCAGTCAAAGCCATTGCCCGGGCAGGAGCGGGAGTCAATAATATTCCGATCGATCAATGTACGGATAAAGGAATTGTTGTCTTTAATACGCCCGGTGCCAATGCAAATGCCGTTAAAGAGCTCGTACTGGCTAATTTGATCGCTTCTTCACGTAACCTATATTCTGCAGTCGGCTGGACGAACACGCTAAAAGGAACCGAGGAAGACGTTCCAAGTGTCGTAGAAGCAAAGAAAAAAGAATTTGTAGGAAGTGAGATTAAAGGGAAGAAGCTTGGTGTCGTAGGCCTGGGAGCGATCGGCGTCCTTGTCGCAAATGATGCACTTGCCCTAGGTATGGATGTGGTCGCCTATGATCCATTTATATCCGTGGACGCAGCGTGGCGTTTATCCCAGGATGTAAAGCGAGCTCATCATATAGAAGAAGTATGGGCAGAGTGTGATTTTGTGACGCTGCACATTCCATTAACAGACAAAACGGCAAGGTTTGTGAGTGAAGAAGGCTTCACGAAGATGAAAAAGGGTATGACGATCTTAAACTTTTCAAGAGGTGAGCTTGTGGAAGAAGATGCTCTGGAAAAGGCCCTTGAAGCAGGAATTGTCCGTAAATATGTGACGGATTTCCCTAATAAAAAGGTATTGACCATGAAAAACGTCGTCCCTGTTCCTCACTTGGGCGCATCTACCGTAGAATCTGAAGAAAACTGTGCCATCATGGCGACAAAACAGCTGAAAACGTATCTTGAAACGGGTAATATTAAGCATGCTGTGAACCTGCCTGACGTGGAGCTGCCTTATAGCGGGAAAATGCGAGTGACGGTCATGCACCAAAACATCCCGAATATGGTCAGTCAAATCGCCAATGTTCTCTCAGGGTACGCAGTCAACATTGCAGATATGATCAACCGCAGTAAACATACGTGGGCCTATACCATGATTGATTTGGATCAGAAACTCCTCGAACAAGAACAACATCAAGTGAAAACCAGGATGAAAGAAATACACGGTGTTGTTTCTGTCCGCCTCATTTAAATAAAGTGACTAGAACTCCCTTAACCCGAGAACAATGTGTAATAAAGCGGTTGAGGGAGGATTTATTTTTATGGCGACCATCCATTTTAACAATAGAGATCTTTATTTTGACGATTTAGGAAAAGGGACTCCCGTTGTCTTGATCCATCCACCGGGTATGGGGAGGATGACCTTCATAAAACAGCATGTGCTTTCCAGGCACTTTCGCCTCATCATTCCGGACTTAACAGGCCATGGTGACTCCTTTACCATGGAACAGAATATTAGTATCTCTCAGTTTGTAGAGGACATAAAGGCGATTCTCGACCACCTGAACATTGCTTCATGTGTGATGCTCGGATACTCTGCAGGAGGAGTGGTGGGACAAACATTCGCCTGTACCTATGAAGATCGGGTTTCCACTCTCATTCTGGTAGGGGGATATCCGAAAGTCACGAATCCCAAGCTGAAATGGATGCACCATATGGGCATGAAAATGGTTCGTGAACATCCGGCTCGCCTATCGGGGATTATTTCCAGAGCGCATTTCAAGGATAAGCTTGAGCGGGAGAAGCTGAGGGGTCATATGAATAAGGCGAACCACCACATTTGGTATCAGTTCTACGAGCAATCCCTTCACTACGATGGGATAGAGCAGGTCGAGAAGCTTCCCATCCCGCTTCTCTTAATTTACGGGGAAAGGTCGGATTGGATCAATTCGCATCTCAAACTGTATAAAGATTGCTATCCTAAGAAAATATATGTGATTCCTGGAGCCTCTCATCAAATTCCCACACGTTATCACAGTGCTCTAAATAATATACTGTTAGGTGAAATAGAAGGGTGATTATCTTTGCTCTTACTCCTTCTACTTGATACTATCTTAATAAAGTAAAGTCGATCAATGAGAGGAGAATACGATGGGAATTCATCACTATTTTAAAAGCTTATCCGACCTTGAAACCCTCATTCGCTGTCCGGGGCGATTTAAGTATCATGAGCATAACGTAGCCAGTCACTCGTTTAAGGTGACCAAAATTGCTCAGTTTTTAGGAACGGCGGAAGAACAGAGCGGGAAAGAAATTGACTGGAAAGCACTGTATGAAAAAGCTTTGAATCATGACTACGCGGAACTTTTCACAGGTGATATCAAGACCCCTGTAAAATATGCATCGGGAGAGCTGCGTGAGCTCTTCAGCCAGGTAGAAGATCAGATGGTCAATAAATTCATCACTACAGAATTTCCCCCACAATTTCAAGAAGTGTACAGAGAACGGTTTAAAGAGGGGAAGGACGATACCCTTGAAGGAAGAATCTTATCTGTCGCAGACAAAATCGATCTTCTGTATGAATCCTTTGGAGAAATTCAAAAAGGGAATCCGGAGCCTCTATTTATTGAAATTTATCAGGAAGCCCTATCGACGATTGTGAAATACAAGGACCTGGAGTGTGTACAATACTTTTTGGAATACATTCTGCCTGATATGCTTTCGGAGAAATTCATCCCTCACAGTGAGTTGAAGGAACGGACCCAGAAATTAATTCAGCAGGGTGAAGAGTAGGAAAACCCTTTCCAGATAGGGGAAACTTCGGTAGAATATGTGTTATTCCCTTATCTTTAAGGAGAGTTGAACGTGTCTAAAATCATTTTAGGTTTATTTTTACCAGGATTGCTTGTCGTTCTGTTCACACGGGTGACGTATAACCATTATGTGGGATTGATCTTGACCGTAGCTCTCATTGCAGCTTCGGTTTCAAAGGGCTATACGGACTCATGGTTACTGATTGTCGTAGACGCGGCTTCATTAACCGTCGGATTCTGGTATAGCGACAGGATGATGAAAAAAGCGAAGAGAAGTGCATGATTTCGGTGACAGGTGAATAGAAATTTGAAAACAGGCTCTATCTTTTTTAGAAGATAGGGCCTGTTTTTCTTATGCCATAGCGCTTGCATATTCCTTTGGAAAGGGTGGGAGGGAATTCCTGTGTAAACAGATATCTTAATTGTGGATAAATAAAGAATAGTGTGAATAAGTGAGGGAGTGAACAGGTTATTCACAGTTTGAATACGCATTCACCAACATTGTGCACAAGAAATTTGACGAATTGTGAATAAGTTTAGGGATTTTCCACAAGGAATATCGACTTATACACATAGTTGTGCACAGGTTGTGTATAGAAATGCTCGGATTATGTCGAAAATCTCTTATAAGCTCCTTACTACCTCCCGTAAAATGTCGAAATCACGATTCTAGCCTCTAAACAGTTTCTTCATCAAAAGTTATCCACAACCAAGATAATGTTTTCTCTATAAAAATAAATAAACGAACTTTTGTTCGCTTATTATTGGTTAATACTGTAGGAAATGTGGTAGAATGTGTATAGAAGAATGGACAGTGTTTAAGATGGGTATAAGTAGGTAAATACAAGGTAGCAGTCCTTTACTATAGGAGGTTTCACGGTGAAAGATCAATTCGAGCTCAAGTCTAAATATAAACCAGAGGGAGATCAGCCCCTGGCGATTGAAAAATTAGTTCAAGGCATAAATGAAGGGAAACGTCATCAAACCTTACTTGGGGCTACAGGGACAGGAAAGACATTCACTGTCTCTAACGTGATCAAGCAGGTTGAGAAGCCGACTCTCATCATTGCTCATAATAAAACATTGGCGGGGCAGCTCTATAGTGAATTTAAAGAGTTTTTTCCTGATAACGCCGTTGAATATTTTGTCAGTTACTATGACTATTATCAGCCGGAGGCATACGTTCCTCAAACGGATACGTTTATCGAGAAGGATGCAAGCATCAATGATGAAATCGATAAACTCAGGCACTCTGCCACATCTTCCTTGTTTGAGCGAAAAGATGTCATCATCATTGCCAGCGTGTCTTGTATTTACGGTTTAGGTAATCCGGAAGAATATAAAGAACTTGTTCTGTCTTTACGGGTAGGAATGGAAATAGAACGGAATCAATTACTCCGGAAGCTTGTGGATATCCAATATGAACGAAATGACATAGACTTTCAGCGGGGAACGTTCCGTGTACGTGGAGACGTTGTGGAGATCTTCCCTGCTTCCCGTGATGAACACTGTATGCGTGTAGAGTTTTTCGGAGATGAAATTGACCGGATTCGTGAAGTGGATGCCCTGACTGGTGAAATCATAGGAGATCGTGATCATATGAGATTATTCCCGGCATCCCACTTCGTAACCCGCCAGGAAAAATTGGAGGTCGCAGTCAAGAATATTGAAAAAGAGCTTGAAGAGCAGCTGACCATCATGAAAGAAGAGAATAAATTGCTTGAGGCCCAGCGTTTAGAGCAAAGGACCCGTTATGATCTGGAAATGATGAGGGAAATGGGCTTTTGCTCAGGAATTGAAAACTACTCACGACACCTTACACTCAGACCGGCCGGATCGACTCCCTATACTCTCCTGGACTATTTTCCCGATGACTTTCTGATTGTTGTCGATGAGTCTCACGTAACGTTGCCTCAAATCCGGGGGATGTTCAACGGTGACCAGGCACGTAAGAAAGTGCTGGTGGATCATGGGTTCCGTCTGCCGTCAGCCATGGACAACCGTCCGCTTCGATTTGAAGAGTTTGACAAGAAAACAAAACAGCTCCTCTATGTTTCTGCTACACCTGGTCCATATGAGTTGGAGCATAGTCCTGAAATGGTGGAGCAGATCATTCGACCGACAGGGTTGTTGGATCCGGTCATCGAGGTTCGTCCTATTGAAGGTCAAATCGATGATTTAATAGGAGAGATCAATGAACGAATCGAGAAAAATGAGCGTGTACTTGTAACTACCTTAACAAAAAAAATGTCCGAAGACCTGTCTGCCTATTTAAAGGAAATGGGTATCAAGGTTCAATATCTCCATTCGGAAATCAAGACATTGGAACGGATCGAAATCATAAGGGATCTCCGCTTAGGAAAGTATGACGTATTAGTGGGAATTAACCTGCTTCGTGAAGGATTAGACATTCCAGAAGTTTCACTCGTTACGATATTGGATGCTGATAAAGAAGGATTCCTCCGTTCTGAGCGTTCCCTTATCCAGACGATCGGACGTGCGGCCCGTAACAGTAACGGACGGGTCATCATGTACGCAGATAAAATCACAGACTCAATGCGAAAAGCTCTGGACGAAACAGAGCGTCGCCGGACGATGCAAGAGGAATACAATCAAAAACACGGTGTTACCCCGACTACTATCCAAAAAGATATTCGAGACGTCATCAGAGCGACTCGTACCGCAGAAGATGAAGAGGTTTATGAAGGAGAGCATACAAAAGTCTCCAAGATGTCTAAACCGGAGCGACAAAAACTTATTGCTAGCTTAGAAGTGGAAATGAAGGAAGCAGCCAAAGCATTAGACTTTGAGCGCGCAGCACAGCTTCGTGATACCATTCTTGAGCTTAAGGCGGAAGGATGAACGAATGATGGCCCGAGATCAAATAGTCGTACAAGGAGCCAGAGCTCATAATTTAAAAAATATAGATATTAAAATTCCACGGGATAAACTGGTCGTTTTAACCGGGCTTTCGGGTTCTGGTAAGTCTTCCTTAGCATTTGACACCATTTATGCAGAAGGACAAAGACGTTATGTCGAATCCCTTTCTGCCTATGCCCGTCAATTTTTAGGTCAAATGGATAAGCCTGATGTCGATGCCATCGAAGGGTTGTCCCCGGCGATTTCCATCGATCAAAAAACAACGAGTCGTAATCCACGTTCGACTGTAGGGACGGTAACCGAAATTTTCGACTATCTGAGACTGTTGTTTGCAAGAGTAGGGAAACCGATTTGTCCAAATCACGGGATCGAAATTTCCTCCCAAACGATTGAACAAATGGTCGACCGCATTCTTGAATACCCGGAAAGAACTAAGCTTCAAGTACTGGCACCGGTTGTCTCAGGCCGTAAAGGAACTCACGTTAAGACCCTTGAAGAAATCAAGAAACAGGGATTTGTTCGAGTGCGCATCAACGGTGAAGTCCAGGATCTTGGGGAAGAAATCTCGCTGGAAAAAAATAAAAAGCACTCCATTGAAGTGATCATTGACCGAATCGTCGTGAAGGAAGGTGTCGCAGCACGTCTGTCCGACTCACTTGAAACGGCACTTAGATTGGCAGACGGTCAGGTGATCATCGATGTAATCGGGGAAGAAGAGCTTTTATTCAGTGAGCATCACGCATGTCCATACTGTGGATTTTCCATAACGGAACTGGAGCCAAGAATGTTTTCCTTCAATAGTCCATACGGTGCCTGCACAAGTTGTGACGGCTTAGGAACAAAGCTTGAGGTGGATAAGGAGCTCATCATCCCGAATTGGGATCACACCCTTAATGAGCATGCGATTGCTCCTTGGGAACCGACAAGCTCCCAATACTATCCGTCTCTTCTTAAAGCCGTATGTGATCATTATGAGATTCCGATGGATATGCCTGTAAAGGATATTCCGAAACAACAAATGGATAAGGTCCTATATGGATCCGGCAAGGATGAGATTTACTTCCGTTACGAGAATGATTTCGGTCAAGTTCGTGAAAACTATCTTCGTTTCGAGGGAGTCATCCCTAATGTTGAGCGCCGTTATCGTGAAACTAGCTCTGATTATATCCGCGAACAGATGGAGAAATACATGGCGCAGCAGGATTGCCCAACCTGTAATGGCCACCGTTTAAAAGAAGAGAGCTTAGCAGTAAAAATAGACTCACTTCATATTGGGGAAGTAACGGCCTTTTCGATTGAAGAAGCAGAGCAGTTTTTCCATAAGCTCGAGCTTTCGGAAAAAGAGATGAAGATTGCCAATCTTATTTTGAGGGAGATCCGTGAACGCCTCGGATTCCTGGTCAACGTTGGACTTGAATACCTCACATTAAGCCGGGCAGCAGGTACGCTATCGGGGGGGGAAGCTCAACGTATTCGTTTAGCCACTCAAATCGGTTCCCGTCTGACAGGTGTCCTGTACATTCTGGATGAGCCATCGATAGGTCTGCATCAGCGGGACAATGATCGACTGATTGATACTTTAAAGAACATGCGTGAAATAGGAAACACATTAATCGTAGTGGAACATGATGAAGACACCATGATGGCTGCGGACTACCTCATCGATATCGGACCTGGAGCTGGTGTGCATGGGGGAGAAGTGGTTTCTGCGGGAACACCACAAGAAGTGATGGAGGACTCGAACTCATTAACGGGTCAGTACCTTTCAGGGAAGAAGTTCATCCCTCTTCCACAGGAAAGACGTAAACCTGATGGCCGGTACTTAGAGATTGTGGGAGCGAAAGCAAATAACCTGAACAATGTCAAGGTGAAGCTGCCATTAGGAATCTTTACAGCGGTGACTGGAGTATCGGGATCCGGTAAAAGTACGTTGATCAATGAAATCCTGCATAAGTCACTGGCTCAAAAGCTTCATAATGCGAAATCAAAACCTGGTGAGCATAAGGAAGTGAAGGGGATTGAAAACCTTGATAAGGTCATTGATATCGATCAATCACCAATCGGCCGTACCCCAAGATCCAACCCGGCTACTTATACAGGGGTATTCGAT
This sequence comes from Rossellomorea sp. NRS-1567, assembly GCF_050467885.1. Lineage (NCBI taxonomy): Bacteria > Bacillati > Bacillota > Bacilli > Caryophanales > Bacillaceae > Rossellomorea > Rossellomorea sp. NRS-1567. The sequence goes on from NZ_JBITPL010000014.1 coordinate 139,332, forward strand.
GATATACGGGATGTTTTTGCCACAACCAATGAAGCGAAAGTGCGAGGCTATAAAAAAGGCCGTTTCAGCTTTAATGTTAAAGGCGGACGTTGTGAAGCATGTCGCGGAGACGGGATCATCAAAATCGAAATGCACTTCCTTCCTGATGTGTACGTTCCATGTGAAGTTTGTCACGGGAAACGATACAACCGGGAAACACTTGAAGTGAAATACAAAGATAAAAATATATCCGATGTACTTGAGATGACAGTCGAAGACGCAGTGAAATTCTTCGAAAACATTCCGAAGATCAAACGTAAGCTGCAAACCATCTTTGATGTTGGACTGGGCTACATCACTTTAGGTCAGCCGGCCACTACGTTATCAGGGGGAGAAGCCCAGCGTGTGAAGCTTGCTTCAGAATTGCATCGCCGTTCTACCGGCCGCTCTCTCTACATCTTAGATGAGCCGACAACTGGACTTCATGTGGATGACATCGCAAGACTATTAGTTGTTCTTCAACGTCTTGTTGAAAACGGAGATACGGTCCTCGTCATCGAACACAATCTCGATGTCATTAAAACAGCCGATTACCTTGTAGACCTTGGTCCTGAAGGTGGAGACAAAGGTGGTTCGATCGTTGCAAGCGGAACCCCAGAAAAAGTGGCGGAAGCACAAGGTTCCTACACAGGTAAGTACCTGAAACCCGTTCTTGAGCGCGACCGTGAACGAATGAAGAAGAAGATTAGAGAAAAAGAAGAAGTGACCAATTAATTAAAGAGGGAGATGCTTTATGTATCTCTCTTTTTGGTTTGGAGTGAAAATGCAGGCAGGGTTTTCAAAGATGTTTTTATTTCAATGTAGCCATTAAGTAATTCATGCTTAGAAAGTTGATTGGAGCGGAAGGTGGTCGATTCCTGCGGGAATAGCGGGAAAGTTGAGACCCCGCAGGGCAAAGCCCGAGGAGGCTCAACTCACGCCCCGCGGAAAGCGAGCACCTGGAGCGGAAATCAACTACTATTTACTTCATTAAAAGGTTCTGAAAATGATGCTTGGTAATGGTGGCACCAATCAAAACCACAACTCCATACCTACCTAAAATCAGCCTCAAGTTGGAGTGAAGAACATTCCCACTATGTGAAAATAAGATTACAAACAAATGCATTGAAACCTTTTGCTTCACGTATCGTAAATAATAGTAGAGGAGATGATGAAGATGGAGACCAATAAGGTATTATCAGCCCTATGCTATTTCAGTATATTTTTTGCAGGCTTCCTTTTTCCGCTGATCGTTTATTTTGTATCAGATAATCCTTATGTGAAAAAGGACGCAAAAGCAGCCTTTTTATCTCACTTACTACCGGTCGTTGCGGTTCCCCTTGTGATTGCAGGCTTGTTTTTGGATATGGGGGTTTTCGCGAGTGGTGCGGGATTGCCGATATTCACCGTCATCATGATCGGTTTAGCCATATTACTTAGTGTTGTCGTGGTCATTTGGAATGTGTATAAAGGCATTAAAGTACTTTTATAATCAATAAAGGGGATGAAAGAGTATGAATGAAGAACGCAAACGCATTTTGGATATGTTGGAAAATGGGACGATTTCTGCTCAGGAGGCAGTGGCATTATTGGAAGCACTCGATCAAAAGCCAAATACATCAAAGGTAAAAGAAAAGGATTTCCTTGATGAATTTGTGTCCATCTTTCAAGAAGGTAAAAAGGGTGAGCAAGAACACTCTACTCATTCGGGCAATCCGAAAGATAAGCTTCTAGATTTCATGAATACTGCGTTGAACAAGATTAAGAATTTTGACTTTGACTTTCAGTGGAATCAATCGGTGGAGCTGTCTCATGTGTATCAACAGCCCAATACGGATTTTGAGAAAATTGATATAGATGTGGCCAATGGAAAAGTAGAGCTGATCCCTTGGGATGGTGAAGAAGTCCGGGTGGAATGTGAGGCGAAGGTTTATCGTACGGAAGATCATGAAGAAGCGAGGAAGCAGTTCATGGAGAATACGTCCTTTGCTGTAGACGGGGATACACTGTATTACTCGACGCAATTAAAGTGGATGAAAGTGGACTCTAAACTCTACATTCCTAAGCATCAATATAAAAGGGTTTCTGTCCGATTATTTAATGGAGGACTGAAGGCAGAGCATTTAGATGTCCAGAATCTTCGTGCCAAGGCTGCTAATGGAAAGATCTATATCGATCATCTGGTAGCCAAGAAAGCCGAAGTGGAAACATCCAATGGTGCGATTTCCATTTTGAACGTGAAAGCAGAACGTGTTGAAGCTGAGTCCATTAACGGCAAGGTCCATGTAGAAGGGGATATCTCAATCTCAGATGTACAATCCCTGAACGGAAACGTCGTATGTGCCTTGACGGGGGAGAAAGCCGACACGCTTCACGCAAAGACCGTAACGGGCAACATCGATTTACTCGTTCCTGAAAACATCAACATTTCCGGAGAGGCTAAATCAAACTTCGGTAGTTTTAAGCTGGAGCTGCTGGGTATTGATGTACTAGAAGAAAAAAATGAAGTGGTCCAAAAGTCGATTCGTTTCAGTCGTAAAACCGATTCAGACGATAAGCTTCATCTTTTTGCGGAAACAAAAGCGGGATCTGTCCTCATAAAAAAGTATGAAGAGAAGAATGTTAATAAGGACAACGCATAAGATGAGAAAGAAGGAATAACGATGAGAAAACAATTAGCACGATCAAGGTCTGACAGAAAGCTCGCCGGGGTGCTTGGAGGTTTGTCCCGTTATGTGGGAATCGATGCAACGATTCTTAGGGTGATATTCATCATCCTGCTTATTCCGACGGGATTCTTTCCTCTGGCCATCGTATACGGTTTATTGGGCTTCGTGCTGCCAAATGAGGAGGAAGCCATCAAATAATGAGGTGGATGATTGGAATTTTAATCAATGCAGTAATCTTTATTGCATTGGCAGGATTTTTTCAAGGATTTGAAGTATCCGGGTTCGGGGCAGCAATCGGAGCCAGCTTTATTCTTTCGATACTGAATGTTCTGGTCAAACCGATTTTGATTATCCTGACCCTGCCGGTGACGATTTTATCACTGGGGCTGTTTCTCTTCGTCATTAATGCCATTACGCTACTGTTAACGGATGGTCTGATGGGAAGCAGCTTTGAGTTATCCGGTTTTGGCATGGCTTTTCTGGCATCGATCATTTTGTCGATTGCCAATCTGGTGATTCAAAAAACCGTGATGGATCCGATGAAGGAAAAGTAAATAGGAAAAGACTCCGGCTTGGTTGTTGAGCCGGAGTTTTTTTTGTGGTCACTGTAATTTAAACCAAGCAACATTCAATTGAGCTTAATGGCATTACCGTGCTACTGTCTCAAGTAAGCTGCCTTGCGCTTTTCTCTATAATTGCTAAAATAGGTTAGAGTAAGAGTCGTTTATAAATATGAAGCGAGTGTAATGTGAAGGAGGAGCTGCATGTGGCAAAGGTCCGCACAAAAGATATTGTCGAGAAGTTTAAATTAGAGCTTGTCGGTGGAGAAGAAGGTTTACATAGACCGATCACAACGAGTGACATTTCCCGTCCAGGCTTGGAGATGGCCGGTTATTTCAACTATTATCCTGCAGAGCGGATACAATTATTAGGGAAAACCGAGTTGTCTTTTCTGGAGCTGTTGGATGAAGCAGAAGGTAAGCGCAGGATGGAAGCTCTATGTACAGATATCACGCCTGGTATCATCATTTCCAGAGACCTGGAGATTCCTCCTGAGTTAGTGGAATCAGCGAACCGGTATGATGTACCTGTCATGCGTTCTTCAATGAAAACAACACGATTCTCTTCGAGGCTGACAAACTATCTGGAAAGTAAGCTTGCCCCGACAACGGCAATCCATGGTGTACTGGTGGATATTTATGGAGTCGGAGTGTTGATCACAGGGAAAAGCGGTGTTGGTAAAAGTGAAACCGCTCTTGAACTAGTGAAAAGAGGCCATCGTCTTGTAGCGGATGATTGTGTCGAGATTCGCCAGGAAGACATGGATACGCTCATCGGCAGTTCTCCTGAATTAATTGAACATCTGTTGGAAATCCGCGGTTTGGGTATCATCAATGTCATGACGTTATTTGGTGCAGGAGCGGTCCGCAGCTATAAGCGTATTACCCTTTGCATCAATCTCGAGCTATGGGATAAAACGAAACAGTACGACCGTCTTGGACTGGAAGAAGAGACGATGAAAATTATCGATACGGATATTACAAAATACACCGTGCCTGTTCGTCCTGGACGAAATCTCGCGGTTATCATTGAGGTGGCTGCCATGAACTTCCGTCTGAAACGTATGGGCGTAAATGCAGCAGAGCAATTTACAAACCGATTGTCTGATGTGATTGAAGATGGAGAGAATGAAGATATCTAATCCGATAACGATCACATGCCATCTTAATGGAAAAAAAGGAGAGACAAAATGAACGAGAACATTACACCAATCGATCCCATTGCCATTTCACTCGGTCCGATCCAAGTACATTGGTACGGTGTCATCATCGGACTTGGGATCGCATTAGGACTGTATTTAGTCATTCGTGAGAGCAAAAGATTGGGTCTTCATCCCGATACATTCATCGATTTGCTCGTTTGGGCGATTCCCATCGCGATCATTTGTGCCCGCGCTTATTATGTCATTTTTGAATGGGACAATTATTATGCCGATCACCCCGGGGATATCATTAAAGTATGGAATGGTGGAATCGCCATTCATGGTGCATTGATCGGTTCTGTCCTTACTACGATTGTGTTTGCCAAAATAAAAGGGCTGTCTTTCTGGAAGCTCGTTGATATTGCGGCACCGAGCATTATTTTAGGTCAGGCAATCGGTCGCTGGGGTAACTTTGTAAACCAGGAGGCCCATGGGGGAGAAGTGTCCCGTGCATTTCTTGAAAGCCTGATGCTTCCTGATTTCATCATTAATCAAATGTATATTAATGGAGCGTACTATCACCCTACATTCCTATACGAATCTCTTTGGAGTTTTGCCGGATTGATTCTTCTTCTTGTCTTGAGAAGAAAAGCAAGCAGTCTTCGTCGTGGAGAACTGTTCTTAACATATGTGATTTGGTATTCCATCGGTCGATTCTTTGTCGAAGGATTGAGAACAGACAGTCTGATGATGGGGTCTTTACGATTCGCTCAAGTCATTTCCATTGTCCTTATCATAGCTGCGATCGGTGTATTCTTTTACAGAAGAAAAGCCGGTCTTGCGAAGAAGGCATACGATGAAAAGACGGATAGCGTAAACGCTTAACAAAAGGAGAGTAGGGAGTATGTGGATGTCATCTTTGAAAAATGGCGGCCTCACAGGTTTGAAAACAACGTGGTCACTGGGGAAGGTCATCTTTCCAATCACGCTGATTGTGTTTTTGCTTCAATACACACCTGTCCTTCCTTGGGTCATGGAGAAGATTTCTCCGTTTATGAAGCTTATCGGCCTTTCAGGTGATGCGGCCATTCCTCTTGTGTTAGGGAATTTTCTTAACTTGTACGCAGGAATAGGTGGAATCCTATCCCTTGATTTAACGGTGAAAGAAGTATTCATCATTGCCGTGATGCTTTCCTTCTCTCATAATTTGTTCATTGAATCAACCGTAGCCGCAAAGGTGGGCGTGAAGATTTGGCTGATTGTCGCTGTAAGAGTCGGATTGGCCCTGGTATCGGCGGTCGTCATCAATCTGGTTTGGAACGGTGGATCTGAAATCGCCAAGTACGGTATGATGCCTCCACAACAAGCTGAGCCGGACGGGTGGGGGGAAATCATTCTCCTGGGACTCGAAAAAGCAGGATTTGGTGTCCTGCAGTTAGCTCTTATCGTCATTCCTCTTATGATGATTATTCAAGTGATGAAAGATCTGAAATGGATGGATGTTTTTTCACGCTGGATGTCGCCTGCCACGCGGGCGCTTGGCATGAATGCAAATACATCATCCACGATGGTAGCGGGACTCGTCATCGGCCTGGCATACGGAGCAGGCGTCATGATTCAGGCGGTAAAAGAAGATGGAGTGAGTAAGAAGGATGTCACGATTGCCTTCATCTTTTTAGTCGCATGTCACGCCGTGGTGGAGGATACGTTAATCTTCATCCCACTCGGCATCCCTGTCCTGCCCCTCCTGATCATCAGGCTGGTCACGGCGATTTTGTTAACGATGGCGGTTGCCTACATTTGGAACAGGGTCGATGCAAAGAAAGAAAAGGAGAGACATTATGAGCAGGATTACAACAATATTATTTGACTTAGACGGAACATTGATCAACACCAATGATTTAATCATTTCATCCTTTTTGCATACATTGAATCATTATTATCCAGGTCAGTACGAGGAAAAGGACGTTCATCCTTTTATGGGACCACCATTAGAAGAGTCATTTGGAGGATTGGACCCCGACCGAATGGAAGAAATGTGTACTCACTACCGTGCTTATAATCATGAGCATCATGACACCCTTGTCACTGAGTTTGAAGGGGTGTATGAAACCGTTCAAGCCCTCTATGAAAATGGATATAAATTAGCGATTGTCTCAACGAAAGTCCGTGATGTTGTGTTAAAGGGACTGGACCTGATGAATCTTCGTCCGTTCTTTGAAGTCATCATCACCCTGGACGAAGTGGAGAACGCGAAGCCTCATCCTGAACCGATTGAGAAAGCTCTCGTGGCATTGGGATCCTCGCCTGGTGAAGCAATCATGATCGGGGACAATCACCACGACATTTTAGCGGGGAAAAATGCAGGAGTGCTATCGGCAGGTGTCGCGTGGAGTGCGAAGGGAAGAGAGCACCTGGCTCACTACGAACCGGACTTCATGCTAGATAATATGAAAGACTTATTAAAGGTTGTTGGAGTTCCGACTACATGAGACGAACGACCCGCTACCCTGTAGAAGGAGCAAATTCTCTCTGGCATGTTTACAAAACCGTTCCTTTTGGGAAGGTCGTCAAAAATTTCATCGTGATTCAACTGGCAAGGTACACACCCTTTCTGGGAATGAAAAATTGGCTGTACAAAACGTTTTTGAGGATGAAGATCGGTGAACACACGTCATTCGCCCTGATGGTGATGCTTGACGTGATGTTCCCTGAGAAAATATCGGTTGGGCGTAATACAGTCATCGGGTACAATACGACGATCCTCGCCCATGAATACTTGATCAAGGAATACCGATTAGGTGAGGTGGAAATCGGATCGGAAGTGATGATCGGGGCCAACACCACGATATTACCGGGTATTCAGATTGGAGACGGGGCCATCATATCGGCAGGAACCCTCGTACACAAAGACGTCCCGGCAGGAGCGTTCGTTGGTGGAAATCCCATGAGGATCATCTACACCAAAGACGAACTGGCCGAACGCTGGCGAGAAGATGCCATCTACGGATTGAAAAGAGAAGAATAAGGGAAAAGGCAAAGATAGATTGAGTTCTATTTTTGCCTTTTTTGTTTTTCAAAAAAATCCACAAATCAAACGGTTGACGAATAAAAAAAGAAACGCTACACTACAAATAACTTTATTTTATTAGCACATTAGCGAACTAAAGGATTTCTGAATAATCGACAATTAGTAGCAATCCCTTAATCGGGGAAAAATAGATGAATTAATACGCCAAAGGTGGTTCTTATGACTAAGTTATTCATGTTCGAGAAGCCATTGGGAATGAGAGATACATTTCCTGATTTATACGAAATCAAAGATCAGACGAAAAAGAAAATGGAACAGGCGATGAAGCTGTGGGGTTACAAATTTATTGAAACCCCAAGCCTTGAATATTATGAAACCGTTGGTGAAGCATCGGCGATATTAGATCAGCAGCTATTCAAGCTTCTGGATCAACAGGGTCACACCCTTGTGTTAAGACCGGATATGACCGCGCCGATCGCCCGGATTGCCGCATCAAAATTATTAAAGGATGAAGCACCGCTGCGACTGGCCTACTCCAATTCAGTATTTAGAGCTCAGCAACGGGAAGGTGGACGTCCGGCCGAATTTGAGCAGGTCGGAATCGAATGCATCGGTGACGACTCAGTCAGCGCCGACGCTGAAGTAATTGCATTAATGGTATTGGTTTTAAAAGAAGCAGGATTGGAAAACTTCAAAATTTCCATCGGCCACATCGGTTTTGTGCAGGAGCTGTTCACTCAGATCGTCGGGACTGAAGAACGGGCGGATACGTTAAGAAGATATTTATATGAGAAGAATTATGTTGGATATCGTCGGCATGTCAATGAGCTGGCTCTTTCATCCATCGATAAGCAGAGATTGTTCCGTTTCCTGCAATTACGGGGATCAGAAAATGTGCTGGGTGAAGCCCATTCTCTATTAGAAGGGGAAAAAGGTCTGCACGCATTAGAACAGCTGAAAGAGCTGTGGAGTATTTTAAAAGATTACGAAGTCGAGCAATATGTGAAGTTCGACTTGAGTCTGGTTAGCCACATGAGTTACTATTCCGGTATTTTATTTGAAGTGTACGGAGAAAATGTAGGGTTTGCCATCGGAAATGGCGGTCGCTACGACAAGCTGCTCGAAAAATTCGGAAAGAACTCCGGTGCGACAGGCTTCGGGTTACGTCTCGATTATGTCCTTGAAGCGATGCAGGTTGAGTTAACTTCCACTCTTCAGCAGTGCGTGCTTTTCAGTGATGAGCGCAGGAAAGAAGCGATTCGTTTGGCTAATGAGCTGCGAAGTGAAGGAGTCAATGTGGTACTGCAGAACTGGAAGGGCGTAGGAGATGTGGACGAGTTTACGAAGGGCTTCAGCAATGTGCACTTCGTAGTGGGACAGGATCCGAAAGGCGGTGAAACATCATGAGTGCGTTAACCATTGCCATGCCTAAAGGCAGGATATTTGAAGAAGCCGTGGAACTATTAAGGAAGGCAGATTACAATCTGCCACCTGAATTCGATGATTCGAGGAAGCTGATCATCGAGGTTCCCCAGGAAGATTTACGATTCATCCTGGCAAAGCCGATGGATGTTCCGACGTATGTGGAACATGGAGTCGCTGATTTAGGGATTGCCGGGAAGGACGTTATGCTGGAAGAAGAGCGAGACGTATATGAGCTGCTTGATTTACGGATCAGTGGTTGTTACTTGGCGGTCGCAGGATTGCCGGATACAAAAATGAGTGATGTGGCACCGAAAATTGCAACGAAATATCCGAATGTTGCGTCATCCTATTTCCGGGAGCAGGGTGAGCAAGTGGAAATCATTAAACTAAACGGTTCCATTGAGCTTGCTCCATTAATCGGACTTGCTGATCGCATCGTCGATATCGTCTCAACGGGAAGAACCCTGAAGGAAAATGGGCTTGTGGAATACGAAACCATCGTCGACATCACCTCACGCCTCATCGTCAATCCCGTCAGCTACCGAATGAAAGACGAAAAAATCCAAGACCTCGTCACCCGGCTGACACGTATCATTGGGTAAGAGGGACGGACCTTGCCTGGAGCCGGTCAAATACAGGGATATCAACACTTATAATGAGACTCTGAGGTTCGGATACTTGTTTATTCAGGCAAGGTCCGTCCCTCTAAATATAGATTACATAGGGAATACGGCATCTGCTGTCGTAAGCAGGTCCGTCCCCCTCAAAAGGCTGGTGAAATTGTATGAAGATTATTAAGGATATGAGCGGGGCGTCGATTAAGCGCTCGGTCGACAGTGGTACGGAGAATCAGCGAAGAGCGGTTCAGGGGATTATTGCTTCTGTGCAGGAGAATGGAGATCAGGCAGTCCGTGAGTATACCGAGAAATTTGATGGGGTTCAATTAGAGAACTACAGGGTTTCTCAAAGTGAGATAGAGGAAGCCTTCACAACTCTTGATCCCGAAATGATCTCGATCATTGAAGAAGCTGCGGATAATATCCGTGACTTTCACTCTAAGCAAAAGAGATCTTCATGGTTTACAACCAACGAGGATGGGACGATGCTCGGTCAAAAGCTGACCCCCCTCGATTCGGTCGGCGTGTACGTGCCGGGTGGGACGGCTGCGTATCCTTCCTCTGTATTAATGAATGTGCTGCCTGCTAAAGTAGCGGGAGTCAAACGAATCACGATGGTTTCTCCGCCTGGAAAGGACGGAAAGCTGTCTCCAGGCGTGTTGGTTGCAGCTAAAATTGCCGGAGTGGAAGACATCTTTAAAGTGGGCGGTGCTCAAGCCGTAGCCGCACTGGCGTATGGAACGGAATCCATCACTCCCGTGGATAAAATAACAGGACCGGGGAACATCTATGTCGCCCTGGCAAAACGGGAAGTATTCGGGGATGTGGATATTGATATGATCGCCGGCCCGAGTGAAATCGTGATCCTGGCAGATGGGCATCAGCGTCCCGATGAAATCGCCGCAGACCTTCTTTCACAGGCAGAGCATGACGTGTATGCATCTGCCGTTCTTGTGACAAATTCGTCTACCTTGGCCGAAGAGGTATCCTCACAGGTGGAACGACAGCTCTCTTCCCTTCCCAGAGAAGACATTGCCCGTCAGTCCATCAATGATTTCGGAGCCATCTACGTGACGAGAGATATTGAAGAAGGAATCGAAGTTGTGAATCAACTCGCAGCGGAGCATTTGGAAATTCTAACGGAGAAGCCGTTCGAAACGATGGCGAAAATCCATCATGCCGGAGCGATCTTCCTTGGCCGATATAGCTCGGAGCCTGTCGGGGATTACTTTGCAGGACCGAATCACGTACTCCCGACGAACGGGACAGCACGTTTTTCAAGTCCATTAAATGTAGATGAATTTATGAAAAAGACAAGTGTCATTTCATACAGTGAAACAGCACTGCAGCAAAATTATCAAAAAATCGCAAAACTTGCCCGCTTAGAGGGTCTTGAAGCCCATGCAAGGGCAGTGGAGATTCGATTCGATAAAGAGAAATAAGGAAGAGGGACGGACCTCGCAGAGGTCCGTCCCTCCAAAAAGGAGGACATCATGGTGAGAAGTGCAGAGATTGTGCGAAAGACGAATGAGACGGATATTCGCTTGAATTTTGGGATCGATGGAGGGGGAAACTCAGAGATTAAGACGGGCGTTCCATTCATGAGTCATATGCTGGATTTGTTCACAAAGCATGGACAATTTGATTGTACGATCGAAGCAAATGGCGATATTGAAGTCGATGACCATCACACCACTGAAGATATCGGCATTTGCTTGGGACAGGCATTACTTGCGTCACTGGGAGACAAAAAAGGTATTAAGCGTTACGGCTCAGCCATGGTTCCGATGGATGAAGCCCTTGCCCAAGTCGTCGTGGACCTGAGTAATCGTCCGCACCTCGAGTTCCGTGCAGAACTTCCAAGTCAGAAAGTCGGGACCTTCGATACGGAGCTTGTTCATGAATTCCTTTGGAAGCTTGCCCTTGAAGCACGAATGAATCTTCATGTCATCGTTCATTATGGTCACAATACCCACCATATCATTGAAGCGATCTTTAAAGCACTGGGACGTGCCTTGGATGAAGCAACCACGATCGATCCCCGGGTAAAAGGGGTTCCGTCAACGAAGGGAATGTTATAATTCATGATCGGCATTGTAGACTATGGGATGGGGAATCTGTTCAGCGTCAGTAAAGCACTTGAACGGTTGAACGTTCCTTATTTTATCAGTGATCAACAAGAGGAATTACTGAACGCAGATGGGTTGATTTTACCGGGGGTGGGAGCATTTAAAGATGCTATGAGTCTTCTCGAAACCACTCATTTAAAAGAAACCATCCTCACTTTTGCCCAAAGCGGGAAGCCGCTCTTAGGCATTTGTTTGGGCATGCAGCTCCTTTTTGAGGAAAGTAGGGAGAATGGATCAACAAAAGGATTGGCTCTTCTACCTGGTGAAGTGCTTCACATCCCAAAAGAGGACAGTCAAGGAAACTCGTTCAAAGTCCCTCACATGGGATGGAATCTTCTGCGTTACCAAAAAAAATCCCCCCTTTTAGAAGGGTTATCAGAGGGCTATGTGTACTTCGTTCACTCCTATTATGTGCACGAAGGATCCAAAGACGTGATAGCGGCAAGTGCTGATTATGCGGGAGTCGAAATCCCGGCAGTCGTGAGCAGGGAAAATATATACGGAATGCAGTTTCACCCTGAAAAAAGCGGAGAGCTTGGAATGAAGCTGTTAGAAAACTTTACAAAACGAGTGAAGGAGAGGGTCTCATGAGCTTTACGATTTATCCAGCCATCGATATGCGGGACGGGAAGTGCGTTCGACTCGTTCAAGGTGACTATAATCAGGAAACGGTTTATGGAGACTCTCCGTTTGATATGGCGAAGAAATTCGCCGATGAAGGGGCCGAGTGGATTCACATGGTGGATCTCGATGGGGCAAAGGAAGGCTCTCGGATCAATGATGAATTCGTGATCAAGGTTGCAGAGAAGCTTGAAGCGAAGGTGCAGATCGGGGGAGGCATCCGCTCCAAAGAGGATATCGAGCACTATTTAAGCCGGGGCGTCGATCGTGTGATCATCGGCAGTATCGCTGTTTCCAACACGGAATTAGTGAAGGAATGGCTGGCGGAATATGGTGATAAGATTGCCATCGGGCTGGATGCAAAGGATGGATATGTGGCAACCCACGGATGGTTGGAAACGTCAGGTCTCAAAGCCGTCGATTTAGGCAAAGAACTGGCTGAAGCCGGCGCAGAAACATTCATCTTCACCGATATTGCCACAGACGGAATGCTATCTGGTCCTAATGTTGAAGCGGTTGTAGATCTTGCCGAACAAACAGGGAAATCAGTGATTGCGTCTGGAGGCATTAGCTCACTTGAAGATCTGAAGACTTTAAAACAATACGAAAGCCAAGGCGTCTCTGGGGCGATTTGCGGAAAATCACTTTATACAGGGAAATTCACGGTGAGCGAGGCCATAAATGAGGTGAAGACATGTTAACGAAACGGATTGTACCTTGTCTGGACGTGAAGGATGGCCGGGTGGTAAAAGGCATTCAATTTGTGGAGCTGAGAGATGCGGGAGATCCCGTTGAACTTGCTAAAGTGTACGACGAACAAGGTGCCGATGAACTCGTCTTCCTGGATATTTCAGCCTCACATGAAGGACGGAAAACGATGGTGGAAGTCGTTCAGCATGTAGCGGCGGAATTGGCGATCCCTTTTACAGTAGGGGGAGGGATTAACTCAGTAGAAGATATGAAAGCCATCCTTCGCGCAGGGGCAGACAAAGTTTCTCTTAACACTGCAGCCGTCCTGCGTCCTGAGCTTGTTCGTGAAGGAGCGGATTACTTCGGATCTCAATGTATCGTAGTGGCCATCGATGCCAAATACGATGAAGAGAGCAAAGGTTGGAAAGTTTATACCCATGGAGGCAGAAAGCTGAAAGACCTGGATGCCGTTGAATGGGCGAAGGAAGTAGAATCCCTCGGTGCGGGAGAAATTTTGTTAACGAGCATGGATAGCGATGGAGAGAAGCAGGGATTCAACCTGGCACTGACGAAGGCAGTCAGCGAAGCGGTTTCGATTCCGGTGATTGCTTCAGGCGGTGCAGGAAATGCCGGGCACTTCAAAGAAGTATTTACAGAAGGCAAAGCCGATGCGGCCCTTGCTGCCTCCATCTTTCACTATAAAGAAACGAGCGTTGAAGAAGTAAAGAGCTACTTAAGAGAGCAGGAGGTGCACGTACGATGACTAATAACGATTGGATCGCATCCGTGAAGTATGATGATAAAGGATTGGTACCTGCCATCATCCAGGACGCTTCGACAAAAGAGGTTTTGACACTGGCGTATATGAATGAAACGTCTCTCAAGAAAACAGTTGAGACGGGAGAAACGTGGTTTTACTCCCGTTCACGTCAGGAGCTGTGGCATAAAGGAGAAACGAGCGGGAACACCCAAACGGTCAAGAACATCACGTGGGATTGCGATAAAGATGCCATCCTTGTTCTTGTCGATAAGGAAGGCCCTGCGTGTCATAAAGGGGAAGAAAGCTGCTTCCATGAAGGAGTATATGGTGAGGAGAAATCATCAACAGAAAATATCCTCCTCACTCTGGAAAAGCTCATTGAAAATCGTGAAATCGAGCGGCCGGAGGGAGCATACACGACCTACCTCTTTGAAGAAGGCGTAGATAAAATCCTTAAAAAAATAGGCGAAGAAGCGTCAGAAGTGATCATCGCGGCGAAAAATAGAGACAGTGAAGAATTGAAATGGGAAGTCGCAGATCTGTTCTACCACGTACTCGTCCTTTTAAGGGAACAAAAACTTCCACTCCAAGATGTGTTGGAAGTCCTTGTGGAACGTCATAATAAATAACTCCCTGAGGGACGGACCTTGCGCACGCGCAAAGGTCCGTCCCTCAAAATATGGTAGTTTAGTACAGGGGTATTGTATGATATACTACTGTAGTTATACTATGAACGTTTCGGAGGACTTTGATGAGAAAAGGGTCAAAATTAGGTAGTGAGCAAGCGAAAGTGTTGTCTTTTGTCCCGACTGGCGAGTATTACTACAACAAAGGGATGAAGGCTTATCAACGTCGAGAGCTTAAGAGATCGTTAAAATATTTAAATAGAGCATTTCAATTAGAACCAGTAGAACCGATGATTGCCTGTCAATTATCGATTGTGTATACAGAGCTTGGTGAATACAAGCGTTCCAATGATTTATTGCATCAAATCCTGGATGATCTGGATCCCCGTATGGCTGAGTGTCATTATTTTCTGGCCAATAATTATGCCCATTTAGGTTTGTTTAAAGAGGCGTACGAACAGGTTTCAGCTTATCTTGACAAAGAAGAATATGGTGAATTCGTTGAGGATGCTGAAGACTTATTAGAGCTTTTGGAGCTCGATTCCGATTTGATTGTGGACGATTTATACGAGCATGATGAGCTTATCGTCCAACAGGAGAAAGCAAGAGATCTTCTTGAATCAGGACATTTTCAAAAAGCCGTGGATACCTTACAGAAGGTCATTGAGGATTATCCTGAATTCTGGTCAGCTTATAATAATCTGGCACTGGCCTACTTCTATTTAGGAGAAGTCGATCAAGCAGCTGCTACGTTGGAAGAGGTGCTGGAGAAGAATCCTGGAAATCTTCATGCCCTGTGCAATACGGCTGTTTTTTATTTCTATCAAAAGCGTCATGACGAGCTGGACGAATTGATTCAGGGCCTTGAGAAGGTCCGTCCCTTACTTCATGAGCATCGTTACAAGCTGGGGGCTACGTTTGCGCTTGTGGGTCATTCGAAGCGGGGGTATGATTGGTTGAAGTCCCTTCAGAAGATTGGCTACGAGGGCGATGGGAGCTTCTATTATTGGTTGTCTTGTTCTGCTTATGAAACGGGGCATGAGGATACAGCCCGTAATGCGTGGAAAAGGGTATTGGAAATCAACCCTGAAAAAGAAGGACTCGAGCCTTGGAACGATAAAAAGCAGGAAGAGGGCTTCGAAAATCACGTCACATCGATTTTGAAGAAGCTGCAAAGTGAATATACGGAAGAAAAGTTATTCGGTCTGTTTCTTACGTCTATTTCGGATAATCAGAGAGCCATCCTCACTCACGCTGACTTTTGTGATGTGGAGGACCTGTCGATTGTCGAAAAGGTGTATTTGGCACAAGTGTTGAACAGCAACGGAAACAGCTCGATTAAAGTGAACCAGGAGATACAGAATATGCATCAAGTGGCTCTCCACCTTTATGGGGATCATCAACCGATCACGAGCGTGAAGTCGGGATTATTCCTTACTTGGTTTACGATCGCCTACAGAGGCATAAAAGAACGGGAAACCTTCAAGAATGCCAAAGCTTTTGCAGCGGCGACCGAATTCGTTTGGAACCGACTGCGAAATGAAAAGGTCACGAAGAAGCAGCTATGTGATCGATTCAATTTATCTGCAAGTACCTTGACAAAATACATCTCAGTCGTTGAAAGTTACCTTCCGTGAGCATATTTTTGGACGATGCGATCCTATTTTTTATAGGATAGGTGTAGGAAGTAAATACTATGTGTGGAAGGCTCAAGCACCATTACTACCTCTAACCATAGTATTTAAATAAAGAATATGCTTACGACTGTTTCGGAAGGAGAATGTCATTATGTCTGAAGAAAAAATTTATGATGTAATCATTGTAGGTGCAGGCCCTGCAGGAATGACTGCAGCTGTTTATACGTCACGTGCAAGTCTTTCAACGCTTATGCTTGAAAGAGGAGTGCCGGGCGGACAAATGGCGAATACGGAAGAAGTGGAGAACTACCCAGGCTTCGACCATATTCTGGGACCTGATCTTTCTAATAAAATGTTTGATCATGCGAAGAAATTCGGTGCGGAATACGCATACGGAGACATTAAAGAGATCGTTGACGGAGAAGAGTTTAAAACTGTCAAAACCGGTTCGAAAGAATTTAAAGCCCGTGCAGTGATCATCACGACGGGTGCAGAGTACAAAAAGATCGGTGTACCTGGTGAAAAAGAGCTTGGCGGACGCGGAGTATCTTATTGTGCAGTATGTGACGGAGCATTCTTTAAAGGAAAAGACCTTGTTGTTGTAGGTGGGGGAGACTCCGCTGTAGAAGAAGGGGTTTACCTGACAAGATTTGCTAACAAAGTAACAATCGTTCACCGTCGTGATGAGCTTCGAGCTCAAAAGATCCTGCAACAGCGTGCCTTTGATAATGAAAAAGTGGATTTCATCTGGAACCATACGGTGAAGGAAATCAACGACAAAGAGGGCAAAGTGGGAAGTGTGACCCTTGTTTCTACAGAAAATGGAAAAGAAACGGATTTCCAGGCTGATGGTATCTTCATCTACATCGGAATGCTTCCACTGACGAAACCATTTGCTAACCTCGGGATCATTAACTCTGAAGGTTATATTGAAACAAACGAACAAATGGAAACAAAGGTTCCTGGAATCTTTGCAGCCGGAGATGTCCGTGAAAAACAACTTCGCCAAATCGTTACGGCAACAGGTGACGGAAGTATCGCCGCTCAAACGGCTCAGCATTATATCGAAGAGCTGAAAGAAAAAGTTAAAAACGGTTAATCAAAAAAGCCTTACGAAGGAAGATTCCCTTCGTAAGGCTTTTTTTGGTGAATTTACTTTTTTTTATGCTTATTGAACACATACACCAATTCAGACAGCGTCAGCTTCTTCAACCCCTCATCACATGGCTTGTAAACACCAGCTTCTACTAACCGACGAATAAATTGCTGCCTCTCTCGTTCAACGGCTTCACGTAAAAATGGCATCCGTGTTCACTCCTTTTAGATTGTTACCCATAGTGTAGGGGGATTTTGAACATAAATCTGCTACTTTGTAAAGTTTTCTTCCAATTTAGAATTCTTTGTAAGGTTTTCTAACATAATAGGTCAAATCCGTAAGAGAGACATGTATAATCAAGATATTCCCTGCTTAGGAGGATGAGGAGAACGTGGATAATGAACCTTCCTATAAGGATAAGAAAGTGATATCAATCGGTGTCGTCAGTGAATTGACCGGTTTGACCGAGAGAAAGATCCGCTATTACGAAGAGAAGAATCTGATCTTTCCACACCGTTCCAATCGGGGCTATCGCAAATACTCCTTTTCCGACGTGGAACGATTAATGGACATCGCCGACCAGAGAGAAGAAGGGGTCACCACGAAAGAAATCAAACATGAATTATCCAGAAAAGAGAGAAAAGAAGCAAAGCAAAAAATGATACGTGGCCAGCTTAATGCCCGGTTTGGTGTTCAGAAGAAGTAAGGGGGACGGACCTCTGGAGTGAATATCGTTCGTTTTTGACGGGGGTTTGTGAATTTGCAAAATGTGTAATTAGGGTATTTAATGCTTTTTTTTGGTAAAAAAAGTAAAACGGCTGGATTTTTACTGATTTCGGCCGGATTAATCCCAAAAACGGCCGGATTATTGTCGATTTCGGCTCTATTATCATTAAAAACGGCCGGATTTTTTCAACTAAACCTCTGTTAATACCCTATACCGCATGCGGGGCTACTGCCGATCAAGGGAAATTCCGTGAGAACCATGCCCAACAAACAATACATTCCATGTTAAGTGGAATCAGATTCATACAAAAGCAATCTACCAGTCAATTTCTCCTATCCAAAAAAGGTTACGCCCCTCAACGCAAATAAAAAAATTGTCCGATAACTTCCATAAATAAACAGGATTACAACCCTCCCAAAAGGGAATAACCAATATTATGAAAGTCATCTTAGTTTATTTCGGAAGGTCGGATCATGAATGAAAATATGGAAAATCGTTTCTTTAGTCGCACTGTTTGCTCTTATCCCCGTTGTGTATTTTAGTTTTATTGCCGATGAGACCAAGTCATCATCTAAGAAACGGGTAATCGCATTGGGAGATTCCCTCACATATGGGTATGGGGATAAAAAAGAAGCAGGATATATCGGGCGTTTAGAAGAGAAAGTAAATAAAAAAAACTCAAAGATGTCATATAGCTTTCAAAACCTTGGAGTACCGGGGCAGCAATCGGATCAGCTGCTTGGCCAGATCGTCAAGCCGGAGGTAGCGGAGGATTTAAGTGAAGCAGATGTATATATCATCAACATCGGAACCAATGATTTAATAAAAAACAATGGTGGAGACCTGTTCCCTTTGCATCATGAAGAAATCGTGGAGGCGAAAAAAGACTATCTCGACAACCTGGATAAGATCTTGAATATTGTCGGAACAGCGAGCAAAGAAGCGGATATCATCGTGTTAGGTTTATACAATCCTTACCCGGATAAAGATAGCGATAAAATCGAGGCGTACGTGGATGATTGGAATAAATCCATGATGAAAGAAGCCAAAAAACATGAGAACGTAAAGTACGTTTCAACCAATCCTTTATTTAAAGGGAAATCCAAGGAAAACTATTTCCATGATTCCCTTCACCCTAATGGTAAGGGGTACGAATTAATCGCGGATCAAATTATGAAGAATTATGACTTTTAACCCAAAAATGACAGGTTCTTACAGCGTTCGCCGCAATTCGCAAATCCCGCAACGATACATTAACAATTCCGTAATACCGTTTTAAATCTGTTGTAACACTAGTGAAACAATTTTCGGGTAATATAGATAATAAGAAATTGACCCCCTTTTAAGTAATAAATCCCGTAGACGACACAGGACTCGCCTGTGTCTATTTTTTTTGCTTTTTTCCCCTGTTATAGTGACCCGTGTATATCTGTACCTATCCTCTTCATGTAGAAACATGTCCCAATATCTTTCGATTTGAATCGACAGCATTCAAACAACAAGCCAAGACATTGTAGCTTGTCTACAATCATAGTATAATATAAGGAATGAGAATGACTGAAAGTGGGACTAATGTATACATTGGCTCCCTAATCATCAAGATTGAGGTGAAGGTAGTGCAACGTGTCACAAATTGTTTATATCTGGATGGAGACAAGGTACTCCTTCTCCAAAAGCCAAGAAGGAATTGGTGGGTCGCTCCAGGTGGGAAAATGGAGTCCGGCGAATCAATCCGGGATGCTGTCATTCGTGAGTATCGTGAGGAAACGGGCATCTATTTAAAGAATCCTGATTTGAAAGGTGTCTTTACGTTCATTATTAAAGAAGGCGATCAGATTAAATCAGAGTGGATGATGTTTTCTTTCTTTGCAACCGAAGCGGATGGGGTGAACCTTCAGGAATCGGAAGAGGGTAAGATTAAATGGCATCCGATTGAGGATATTAAGGACCTTCCGATGGCTGAAGGAGATTATCATATTCTGGATTACCTCTTACACGGAAAGAATACGATTTATGGAACGTTTACCTATACTCCTGATTTTAAGTTATTGTCTTATCGATTAGATCCAAGTTGATCAACGAACTTATTTATACAACATTACGATAAAAGCGGGGGAAGAGTATGAGTACAGGTTCTACAAACGATGTTCAATTAGTAATCATAACAGGGATGTCAGGAGCTGGTAAGACGGTTGCCATTCAGAGCTTCGAGGATTTGGGATTCTTCTGTGTGGACAATCTGCCGCCGACTCTTCTGCCAAAATTTTTGGAACTGATGAAAGAGTCCGGTAATAAAATGAATAAGGTCGCCCTTGTGATGGACCTTAGGGGAAGGGAATTCTTTGATCATCTATTTAAAGCACTGGATGAATTAGCGGAAACCTCCTGGGTGACACCGCAGGTTTTATATCTTGATGCAGATGATTCCTCTCTTGTCAGAAGATACAAGGAAACGCGCCGTTCTCATCCGCTCGCTCCTTCAGGTCTGCCTCTTGAAGGGATTCGTCAGGAGAGAGAGCTCCTTGAAGAACTAAAAGGACGTGCGCAGTTAATATATACAACTTCAACCATGAAGCCAAGAGAGCTTCGGGAAAAGATTCTAACGGAATTCTCGGTGAACAAGAAGACGATTTTCACGGTGAATGTCGTGTCTTTCGGTTTCAAGCACGGGATCCCGATCGATGCTGATTTGGTGTTTGATGTACGCTTCCTGCCAAACCCTCACTATATCGATCATATGAGACCGAAAACGGGATTGGATGAAGAAGTGTCCACCTACGTATTGAAATGGAATGAAACGAATAAATTCATCGAGAAGGTAACCGATTTACTGTCGTTCATGCTTCCTCAATACAAGCGGGAAGGAAAGAGCCAGCTTGTGATCGCGATAGGATGCACAGGCGGGCAGCATCGATCGGTTGCATTGGCAGAGTATCTTGGCCATCATTTTGAAAATGACTATCAAACGAAAATTTCTCATCGGGATATTCAGAAGAGAAAGGGTCTAACAACATGACACATACACCCAAGGTCGTCGTGATCGGAGGAGGAACGGGCTTACCGGTCCTTCTTCGGGGATTGAAACGGCACCCTATCGATATATCGGCCATTGTCACTGTCGCTGATGACGGCGGCAGTTCCGGTCGTTTGCGTGACAGCCTTGATATTCCTCCCCCGGGAGATATACGGAATGTCCTGGCTGCTCTTTCAGAAGTGGAGCCATTGGTGGAACAAATGTTTCAGCATCGTTTTGAAACAACGAATGAACTTTCCGGTCATGCTTTAGGAAACTTGATTATTGCAGCCCTTGCCTCCATCACAGGTGATTTTGTCCATGCGATTCAGGAAATGAGCAGGGTATTGAATGTGAAGGGGAAGGTCTTACCTTCAGCGAATCAAAGCGTCATCTTAAAGGCGGAGATGGAGGATGGAACGATTGTCACGGGAGAATCGACCATTCCGAAAGCCGGGAAGAAGATCAAACGTGTCTTCTTAGAGCCGGATAGCATCAAGCCACTGGGTGAAACCTTGCGGGCCATCAAGGAAGCCGACTTAATTGTGATGGGTCCGGGAAGCCTATATACCAGTATTTTACCGAATCTTCTTGTTCCGGGAATTGGCGATGCTGTATGCAGGGCGAAAGCGAAAAAAATGTATATTTGCAACATCATGACCCAGGCAGGGGAAACATTGGATTATTCAGCGAGTGACCATGTAAAGGCATTATATGATCATTTGGAAACGCCAAGTATTGATTATATCCTGGTCAACAAAAAGCAGGTACCCGATGAGGTGCAGGTCCGATATAATGAAGAACAAGCGAGCCCCGTCCACTTTGATGTGGATAAATTGAAATCCATGGGCTTAGAAGTGATTGCAGAAGAGATTCTCTCCTATGACAACCATCTTGTTCGTCATAACACGGAGAAGGTCGCTGATATCATATATTCTTATCTTAAAAAATCAACCAGTTAAACGACAAAAATTTCTTTTGTATAAGGTTGTGCAAGCGTTTGCTAGGAGGTGATGGGGATGTCGTTTGCGTCCGAAACAAAAAAAGAACTGACCAATATTGAAGTGAAAGATTGCTGCGCGAATGCAGAATTATCCGCATTGATCCGAATGAATGGCTCGTTGTCATTCTCAAATCAAATGCTCGTCGTCAATATTCAAACCGAAAACGCCGCCATTGCCAGAAGAATCTATACCTTGATCAAAAAGGGGTACGACACCCCTGTAGAACTTCTGGTACGAAAAAAGATGCGGCTGAAGAAAAACAATGTCTACATTGTACGAATCAAAGAAGATACGAAGAAGATTCTTGAGGAACTGAAAATCCTGGGTGAAAATTTCACCTTTATCCATAATATATCGGAAGACTTGATCAAAAAGAAATGCTGCAGACGTTCCTATTTGAGGGGGGCGTTCCTTGCAGGTGGTTCGGTTAACAACCCGGAAACCTCATCCTATCATTTAGAAGTCTTTTCTCTTTATTCTGAACACAACGATGCGTTGTCCGAGCTGATGAATTCCTTCGGGTTGAATAGTAAAACCCTTGAACGGAAAAAAGGCTTCATTACGTATTTGAAGGAAGCAGAGAAAATCACGGAGTTCTTGAATATCATCGGGGCTCACAATGCCCTCCTGCGATTTGAGGATGTACGGATTGTCAGGGATATGAGAAATTCCGTTAACCGTCTTGTGAACTGTGAGACGGCCAACCTGAATAAAACCATCGGTGCGGCCTTAAGACAGGTCGAAAACATTAAGTTTATTGAAAGGCATGTAGGCTTACAGATATTACCCGATAAACTAAGGGAGATAGCAGAATTACGGGTGAATTATCAAGATGTCACGTTGAAAGAACTAGGGGAAATGGTGTCAGGCGGCACCATCAGTAAATCAGGGATTAATCACCGCTTACGTAAAATTGACCAGCTTGCTGAGAAACTCAGAGCGGGAGAAAAGATGCAATAAATAAGGACAAAGGGGAGAGAAATGATTATGGTGGAAAAACAAGTAGAAGTGAAATTGAAGACAGGTCTTCAAGCACGACCGGCTGCATTATTCGTACAGGAGGCAAACCGCTTCTCATCTGAAATCTTCTTGGAAAAGGATGGGAAGAAGGTCAATGCGAAAAGCATCATGGGCTTAATGAGTTTAGCTATTTCCACGGGTACGTCCATTACGCTGGTAGCGGACGGAAGCGACGAAGTAGAAGCACTCGTTGCCCTTGAAGGATTCGTTCAAAAAGAAGCATAAGATCAACTTCATACAGATGAAAAGCTGATGACCAGGGAGTGGTTATCAGCTTTTTTTGGTTCTCTTTTGTCAAGAAAGGATCAGCTACTTCTTTAGGACCCTTTTCCATATATTTCACATTGAGGATGGATGTCTCCCCGCTTTTTTGTTACATTTACTTTTCAGGATATTGCAAAGTGAAATAGCAAAAAAGACATATAATATTTCCAATCCCCACCTATTAAACTGGAGAATGCGGGAGTATAATTAAATGAGTTTGGAATAAATTCACTACATGTCAACTTATTCTTTATGAATAATAGAAGTTTACGATAAAGGAAGACGATGCCGAATGGAAAAATACACAAAGCATTTCTTTAATAATATTCGAAAAAAGTTAGAAGAATGGGAGTCTGACAAATTCATCCGCCATGAAGATGTTTACCGGTTCATCCATTCCATGGCGGGCTCGGCCTCGATTCTTGGCTTACATAAAATGGGAGATCATGCCCGGGAATTGATGGGTCAGTACAAAGAAAAAGAAGAGCGGACTTGGACGATTGCAGAAGTGAAGGAAGAGCTCTTCGACATTATCCAATTCTGTTATCACTATGAGGAGGAATCGGCTGAGGTATTCCCCGGCAAACAAAGTCGAACAGGAGAAGAGCCTGTCGTACTTATAATTGATGATGATACATCTTTCCTTATGTATATGAAAGAAGAGCTGGAGAAAATCGGATGGTATGTGGTCCCGATTGCCAACCCGGAAAAGGCCATCATGTCTTATTATGATGTAAGGCCGGACTGTGCCATTATCGATATCTATATGAACGGAACGAACGGATTTGAGGTACTGGATTTTTTCAAGAAGAAGTTAAAGCAGCAGTTTATTCCGACGGTCATGGTGAGTGTGGACGATAGCAAGGAAGTCCGGATGAAATGCTATCGGATGGGGGCAGATGATTTTATCCCTAAGCCTTTCGATCTGGATGAGTTCATTGTGCGTGTGGAAAGACAGATGGAGCGAAAGAAACAAATGGAAGAGCTCGTGTTGATCGATGAATTGACCCTTGTTTATAATCGTAAATACTTGAGTCAGGCTTATGCCCAGGTTCAGGGTGAATGGTCTCGTACTGGGGATCCATACTGTGTGGCCGTTCTCGATATTGATCATTTCAAAGGTGTGAACGACCGGTATGGACATCTTGTAGGGGATGGGGTGCTGAAGGAGTTCGCTTCACAATTAAAGTCCAAAACCAGAATTCAGGACATCGTTTTTCGCTTTGGAGGGGAGGAATTTGTCATTTTATTCCCTAATACCCCCCTTAAAGAAGCCTGCTCGTTTGTAGATGAAATACGTGAAGGGTTCAGCCAATATGTGTTTCAGGCAGATCCGTCCTTCTCCTGCACATTCTCGGCGGGGGTGGCAGAAATTTCAGATCCGATGAAACCGTTTGATACGTGGCTGAAGCTTGCAGACAATGCACTTTATGAAGCGAAAAGCAGTGGCAGGAACCTTGTGAAGATTGACAATAAAGCAAGTGAGCATATTCCCCATAAACGTATGAAAATCGCCATCGTAGATGATGATCCCATCATCAGGACGGTGATGAAGGATATTGTGTCGAAGCTGCCTTCTGAACAGCATATTCAGTACGATATCCAGACATTTAAAGATGGAGCAGCGTTTATAGGGTCGGACTGGCATAGGGAGGATCCTTGTCTTGTGATTTTGGACGGGGTCATGCCGAAGATGGATGGCCTGGAAGTACTGGAGCAGCTCCGTAAGAAGAGTGATTCAGATCGTTACAAAGTGTTGATGCTTACTTCAAGGAAGAGTGAAAGGGACATCTCGAGATCACTCCAGCTTGGTGCGGATGATTATATGACGAAACCTTTTAAACTACTTGAGCTTGAGGCACGTTTAGGACAAATGCTGAAAAGGATGAGATAGATCAGTGTTCTCGCAGGAGCTTTTTTATTTTTTTGTTGTGTTAGTCGGTTTGCTGGTCGTATTAACGGGTTTGTGCCTGTACTTGTTGATAAAGAAGATAATAGATAATAAGAATCGGTCGCATATCGAGCAGTATAAAGAAGAATATCAGTTAGCACTCTTTCAATTTCTGCATGAAGGAAGGGGGAGTGAAAGTTTGAATGATCGCTGCCCCTTGCAGATCAGGGCATTAGTGGAATTACTGGCCGGCTTTTCAAAAATGTTTGCCTCTGATGACATTCAGGAACGATTACAAGTGTTTGCAGAAGAACACTTTCAATCGTTTATCCTTTCTCAGCTTAGGCACAGCAGATGGAGTATCAGGATGAATGCCCTCTATTGGATACAGGATTTTAAGATGAAGAGTATGGTAGAACCGTTGAAGGAGCTTCACGCTTCAAAAAGTGTAAGTAAGGCGGAAGAGATCCAACTTTTAAAGCTAGCTGTGATGTTTGAGGAGGAAGATCTGGTTGCAAGATTAATAGAGCCGAAGCATGAGCTGACGGAGTTTGAATACAGTCTCCTGTTTCACCAGTTAAGGAAAGAACAGTTCGGGCCATTGGTACATGTTTTTGAAGAACTGCCTGAGGGGATGAGGTTTGCCCTTATCGATTCAATCGGGACAAGGAACAGAATGGAGCATGTGCCTTTCCTGCAAAGAATATTGGAAGACGACTCCACGGAACTAAAGATCCGAGCTTTGAAGGCAGTGGTAGGCATGGAATATTATCTTGATGTTGAGCGACTTTCAGTTCACCTGCGTGCAGATTCTTGGCAGGAGAGGCTGATGGCCATTAAGGCGTGTGATTACATCCGTTCACAGCAATTGACTCCTTACTTAACGGAGCTTATGAGTGACCCATCCTTTTACGTTCGTTCTCAAGCGGCTCAATCACTTTTGCGCCTGGAGAACGGAGAAGATGTGTTAAGGGAAATTGCTGTTCATGCAGAAGATGAATATGCCAGGGATATGGCAGAACAGTGGTTGGAAAGGGGGGCGGTTTCATGAATGTAACAGCAGAGTGGGGAAGTATCCTGATGTCGGTTGGATGGTTTGTCCTCATTTATATGATTCTTGTCATCTCTTTTTATACGATTCTCCTCGTGATCTCCCTTTTTCAATTAAGGAAAACCTATGGACTGGATGATTGGGAGCCTTACGAAGAGCTCTTACATCTCCATCAAACGAAGCCGGTTTCCATACTGGTCCCTGCTTACAATGAATCAGTCGGCATTATGGCCACGGTAAGGTCATTGCTCAGTATTGAATACCCTGAATACGAAATCATTATCATTAACGATGGTTCAACCGATGATTCCATGGAAAAACTCGTGGAATCCTTTCAATTGGTGAAGATCAAGTGGGTGATTCGAGAGCAGCTGGATACACAGCCGGTTAAGGGTGTGTACCAATCCAGGCTGTACAAAAATCTATTGGTGATTGATAAGGAGAACGGAGGCAAGGCGGATGCTTTGAATGCCGGAATCAATGTATCAAATTATCCTTATTTCTGTTCGATAGATGGAGACTCGGTTTTGGAGCGGACGGCCTTCCTGAAAGTGATGAAACCGATCGTCGAGTCCGACGGTGAGGTCATAGCATCCGGTGGGAGTATTCGAATCGCCAACGGATGCGAAATCGAAAGCGGGGAAATTGTGAAGGTGGGTCTGTCCAGGTCGCCCCTTGTCGTCATGCAGGTAATTGAGTACTTAAGGGCATTTCTTATGGGAAGAATCGGCTTGAGCCGGCACAATCTCCTTCTTATCGTATCAGGTGCGTTCGGGGTATTCTCGAAACGCTGGGTCGTGGACGCGGGAGGGTACTCCCACACAGTAGGGGAAGATATGGAACTCGTCGTCAGGCTCCACCGGTATGTGAGGGAACAGAAAGCAGATAAAAGAATCGTGTATGTACCGGATCCTGTTAGCTGGACGGAAGCACCGGAATCTCTGAAATACTTGCGCCGTCAACGAAGCAGATGGCATCGAGGATTGTTTGAAAGCCTTTGGATTCATCGCCGCCTTCTGTTCAACCCTAAGTACGGTTCGATCGGGATGGTTTCCATGCCATATTTTTTGATCATAGAATTTTTTGGCCCGGTTGTAGAATTGATGGGGTATGTGATTATGATTCTATCTCTATTTCTCGGCGGGGTTTATCTGGAATTTGCGATTCTATTATTCTTCCTTTCGATCCTGTATGGGTCGATCCTCTCCATGGCAGCCGTGCTCCTGGAAGAATGGTCCGTCCGAAAGTATCCGAAAGCATCCGACATCGGGAGGCTTTTCGTCTATTCATTAACCGAGACATTATGGTACCGTCCGCTGACCGTTTTATGGCGCTGCGAAGGAATCCTTGACGTGATCCGCAAAAAAAGGGGCTGGGGAGAAATGGCGAGAAAGGGAGTTTCGAAATGACAAAGCTGAAATCTTATTCATTTGTCTTGTTCATCGCAGGCATCGTCCTGCTGGTGTCTGCCCCTTTTTGGCTCTGGCAGGTTAAGAATGAGAAGGACCTGGACCTTCTGATTATTGATAAAACGGTCCCTGATACGACGTACCGTGAACATAAAGGGCTGATGTGGCTTCTGAATCAGCAGAAATATGTGCAAACGAATGGGCAGCGTTATGATTTAAAGAAAGATTATATTGGATTTGTTCCGAAAAAGGATCAAACCTATAATATTAAGAATATCCCTTCATCCACCGACCGGTATGATGCGGTCTACATAGCCGATACGTATGGTGTGTATGAAGAGGAGTTCCATAATGAAAATGTCTCTGGCAAGCGGTCCTCCAAGCTTTACGGAGGCTTGACCGACCAGGATATGGACGCATTGAAAGACATGGCAATGAACGATGGGAAGACATTGATCGCCGAGTTCAATTCCATGGCACAGCCTACGGAAGAAGCAACAAGGAAGAAATTCTATTCCCTGTTCAATCTGGAGTGGTCGGGCTGGATCGGAAGGTATTTCCCTGAACTGACGAATAGCGAAGTGCCTCAATGGGTGAGGGATAACTACGAGAAGCAGTATGGTGAATCGTATCAGTTCACGGGACCGGGTTATGTGCTTGTGGACGAAAATGACCGTTTGGTGGTCTTGGATAAGGATGACATCGGGAAGAGAGGTGTCGTTTTTTTCACTACTCCTGAGGGTGAAGAGTTAATCGGCGAAAAAATCAGCACGCCTTATTCATACTGGTTTGATATCGTGGAAGCGATCAACCCTGATGAGGTCATGGCCAACTATACGCTGTCACTGTCAGAGAGCGGGAAGGACACCATGAAAGCCTTGAATCTACCGGTTACATTCCCAGCCGTTGTTCACGGGCAGAACCGTCAATACAATACGTACTATTTCAGCGGTGATTATGCGGATCAGGGGGATGTCCCCGATCTGTACCAGACCGTAGGATTTACTTCCTGGAGAAAATGGACGGGGTCAACCAGTCCGGATGACACGTCACAATTTTACTGGAAGGCGTATACTCCTCTGATGACGGCGATCCTTAAGGATATCCAAAAGGGTGGTGACCGTAAGGAGACCCAAACCGTTGAAGTCACCAAAGAAAATGATCTGAAGCTCGCTGGGAAAACCGGCACAGACTACATTCAGGTGAAGAAGGACGGGAAATGGGAGGATCTCCTCATAAAAGGGGTGAATATGGGAATTGCAAGGCCGGGTTCTTTCCCTGGTGAAACCGCGATTTCCAAAGAGGAATATCTGAGGTGGTTCAAGCAGATCGGAGCGATGAATGCGAACTCCCTCCGGATTTACACCATCCATCCTCCCGAATTTTATGAAGCTTTTTACGAGTACAATCAAATGGCCGAAAAACCGCTGTATTTATTCCACGGCGTGTGGGTCAATGAAGAGATCTTCTTAAGGTCCGAGGATGCCTTTGCAAAGGAAAACACCGACGAATTTTCGACAGAAATCAAGAAGACCATCGATCTCGTGCATGGGAATGCTGAAATACCGGAACGGAAAGGTCATGCGTCCGGATCTTTCACCTATGACATATCCCCTTACGTCCTTGGCTGGATTTTCGGGGTGGAGTGGGATCCCGAAGTGGTCCTTGCGACAAATGAAAAGCATAGAGGACTTCAAGATTTCAAGGGAGAATACATTGAGACGGAAAAGGCACAGCCTTTTGAAATCTGGCTCACTGAAAGAATGAATGAAGGAATCACATATGAAACGGATACGTATCAATGGCAAAGGCCCGTGAGCTTTACGAACTGGGTCACGACCGATCTGTTGGATCATCCAAGTGAACCCCTGGAGAAAGAAGACATGGTGTCTGTGAATCCGAACGTCATGAAGGGTACCGACAAATTGAAAACGGGTTTATTTGCTTCCTATCATATTTATCCGTATTATCCCGATTTTCTAAATTACGAGCCGGAGTATGTCGATTATATCGATCAACGGGGAGAAAAGAACAACTATGCCGGCTATTTGAATGATATGAAGAAAGCACACTCCATGCCGTTAGTCGTAGCGGAGTTCGGTGTCCCGGGATCACGGGGACTGACACATGAAAACGTCTACGGCATGGATCAGGGTCATCATTCGGAAAAAGAACAAGGTGAAATCGACCGGCGATTATTCGAGGATATCGTGGAAGAAAAAATGGCCGGTGGAATGGTGTTCGCCTGGCAGGATGAGTGGTTCAAACGGACGTGGAATACGATGGACTATGACAACCCCGACAGACGCCCTTTCTGGCAAAATGCCCAAACCAATGAGCAGCAGTTCGGAATGCTGAGCTTTGATCCGGGGCTGAGTAAATCCAGCATGATCCACGTGGACGGAAGGACCGAAGATTGGACCTTTAATGGGATCAAACCTGCTTTTAACAAGGATGGACACAGCCTCTATGTGACGAGTGATGAGCGATTTGTCTATATACGTGTCGATTCGGAACAGATTTCGGAAGAGAAGGACACCTATCTACTCTTTGACACGATTCAAGATCAGGGTCAATCCACGATTCCGAATGCGAAGGGTGTATCCACAAAAGGAGTGGACTTTGCACTTCACATAAAGGGAGAGAAGGAGGCACGTTTGTGGGTCGACAGCTATTATGACACCCATCACTATCAGTATGGGCATGTCCTTCATATGATTGAAGAAGAGAAATATGCGAAAGTGAAAAACAACGGGGAGTATCACCCGATCCTATTGACGTTGAACAAATCATTGGATGTAGGAGGGGAGAATATCCCGTTTCAGTCCTATGAAACAGGGGTCCTCCAGTTCGGGACATCGAATCCTCAGGATAAAGCGTATGATTCTTTGACGGATATCAGCGTTGACTCCTCTCAAGGGCGATATGAAATCCGTATTCCTTGGCAGTTGCTGAATGTGAAGGACCCAAGCCTTAAAGAAGCGATGGGGGATATATGGTCAGGTAAAGGATTGCAAAGCTCAACGACCCTTGAGTCCATCAGGATCGGTTTATACGAAAGGGATGGAGGCAAGGACTTCTCATATCCTGCCCGTACCGGGGACGGATTCATCAACCCCGCAGAATTTCATCCGTACTCCTGGGATACATGGGACCAGCCGACCTCCCATGAGAGATTGAAGCAATCCTACTATGAAATGAAAAAAGCATTTGAGAAAGAAGGGGAATAAAAATGGCGAGAATTCTCATTGCGGAAGATGAAGAAGTCCTCCGGATGTTGATGGTGGATACACTCGAAGACGAGGGACATGAGCTCGATGAAGCAGCCGATGGCCGGGAAGCGGTCGATCACATCATGGAAAATGACTATGATCTCATTCTCCTCGATTATATGATGCCTCTGTTGACTGGTCTGGAAGTGATTGAAAGGGTGAGGAATTCACCTGAAAAAAGTACGGTGAAAATCATGATGGTTTCTGCCAAGAGCCAGCAATCGGACAAGGACCTCGTGTTGAAATCCGGAGCCGATTATTTCATCGCCAAGCCGTACAGTCCGGCAGAACTCGTTCAGCGGATCGAGGAAATATTGAATGAAGAAAATTAACGAATTATTTCAAACAAGCTTACGCAATCAATTCATCGGAATGATGAGCGGCTTCATCGTCATTTTCTTCATCGGGGCAGCCTTCTTGTCTTTGTATGATCAATCCATTACGAACGAGTACGAGGTTCAGAGGAATCTGTTGAATCAAAAAGAAGACCTGGCTGAACAATTGGACAGAGATTTTCAAAAGGCCTTCTTTGATGCGAGGGGATACCTTGCATTTGGAAGGCAGGAGTTCAAAAAAAGTATCTTTAATCAAGAGAAAAAAGTGGATGACACGTTAAAGAAATTAAAAGGAGTAGAAACAGAACCGGAAGATCGACTCTTTTTTAAAGATGTAGAGGAATTTTCCAATCTTTATTTCAAGGATATGGCGCCGCGGATCATCAGTGATTATGAAAAGGGGGATATAGAGGCTGTGAAAGAGGCTTCGGCAGCCGGAGCCACTGCTACCATCGAAACGTTTCAAACCCAGCTCAATGGGTATGCGGACTCCATTGAACAAAGCAAGCGAAGAGCATATGATGAGTTGAAACGGAAAGAGTCATTAAGTCAAACGGCTTTTGTGATCTTCATTTTTCTTATGCTGCTGGTTCTGATGAGATTGATGAGAATGATTGCAAAACAAATCGGTCATCCTCTCAACCAGGTGGCCTCTGCCGCTGAACAAATTGCAGAAAACGATTCATACCAAAAGTGGACGTTTGAGAATAAACGGAAAGATGAAATCGGTAAGATGTCCAGGGCATTCGAAAAGATGATTTATAAAATCCAGGAGAAGGAAGAGCATCTCCTGGCCCAAAATGAAGAACTGCAGGCCCAGCAGGATGAGCTGGAATCCCAGCAGTCCGAACTTGAGCATCTGCTGAATATGACGAAGAACAGGGAGTCACAGCTCGAACGCCGGAACGAATTCATTCATGGGATTTCGAGTTCCCTGAACAAACAAGAGGTACTGGAAAGCATTGTGAAGAGTATGAGTCAGGTGATGGGGGCTTCACGGGGCATGATTGTTCTCATGGATGAGCAAAAGTCCAATGCGTCATTTGGGATCTCTCAAAATGGTGTTGCACAGTTTTTGACGTACATTTATAACGGGATTCATCAACGATTATTCGATTCGAGAGAACCTTTCTCCCTCAAGCGGGAAATGCTGCCTCCTGAGAAGGGGTATCATGAAGAAACCCTTTACTCGTATGACTTATTTTTACCAGTCCTTTCCGCCGATCAACATGTGGAAGCCATCATGGTGTTCAGCCGTTTCGGAAATGATTTCAATAAGCAGGAGTTGGCTGAGTACACGAGCCTGGCAAAGCAAATCTCCATTTCTCTGCAAAAGATCAGCCTGTTTGAAGAAACCGAGGCCAACCGTCAATTAACGCAGGATATCCTGAATAATATTCAAGAAGGAATACAACTCATCGATAAAGACGGCAACAGCTTATTAATGAATACGAAATTAACGGCCTTGATCGAGGGGGAGATCGATGAACTTCAACAGGCATGCTATCAAACATGGAAGCAGGCACTGATCGATCGGGTCGAAAACAAAGAAAAACTGGATGAATATTATGAGACTATCGTGAAAGAAGGGAAGACAGGTAAACATCTTCTTACCTATCATCTGGTGGACAGTAAAGAAGTTTTCCAGGTATACTCCGAATCTCTTTATCGTGGGCAGGAGCAGATCGGCACCATATTCGTCCACCGGAATATCACGAAAGAATTCGAAGTCGATCAAATGAAATCAGAATTCGTCAGTACGGTCAGTCATGAGCTTCGCACCCCGCTGTCGAGCGTGCTTGGCTTTACGGAACTGATGCTGACGAAAGATTTAAAACCGGAAAGAACAAAGAAATACTTAACGACGATTTATCAAGAAGCAAAGCGGCTGACGTCCCTCATCAACGATTTCCTTGATGTCCAGCGCATGGAGTCGGGACGCCAAACCTTCGAAAGGAGATTTGAGGATGTCGTCCCGATCATGCAGCATGTGATCGATACCCAAAAGGTCAATGCACCCCATCACTCTTTTAATATTGCAAGGGAGACGGATTGTACGATCGTCCTTGGAGATCGGGATAAGTTGTCTCAGGCATTTACCAATCTGATCAGTAACGCCATCAAATATTCTCCGGATGGGGGTACCGTTACGGTCTATTTACGGGAAGAAGAAGATAGTATTCTCATAGATATAAGAGATGAAGGGCTCGGCATACCAAATGATGCGATTCCAAACTTATTCACCAAATTTTATCGTGTGGACAACTCCGACCGTAGAAGAATTGGAGGCACGGGCTTAGGTCTTACAATTGTGAAAGAAATCATCGAGACCCATGATGGGGAAATCACTGTCTCATCAGAGGAGGGGAAAGGAAGCGTGTTTACCATCCGCTTACCTCTCGTGACCATCCAAACCTTTAAAGAGGATGAACACTGCGGGAATGGGATGAATATCATCGTCATTGAAGACGATATCAATCTTGCATCCTTATTGAAAGCAGAGCTGTCGGACAGTGGTTTCAAGGTGCAGCACACCCCATCAGGAAATGAGGCCTTGATGGAAATGCAGGAATCGAAGCCTGATGCCGTGGTCCTCGATATTATGCTCGAGGGCAGCATGTCGGGATGGGATGTACTTGAAAAAATGAAAACGGACCAACATCTTGCCCAAGTACCGATTATCATTTCTTCGGCGTTAGATGAAAAAGAAAAAGGACTTACGCTGGGAGCCAATGATTATTTAGTCAAACCATATCACCCTAGTAAGTTATCTAAAACGATATTACATCTGATGTTGAAAAAAGGGATGAACGGTGAGATTTTAATACCGGTTGAGGAAAAACAATCGAAATAGAGTAAAAAAACCCCCTCATGGTCGAATCCATGAGGGGGTTTCAGTATTCTTACTTATTATTCATATCGTTACGAGTGATGATGCGATCGATCAGTCCATATTCAAGCGCTCTTTCAGCTGTCATGAAGTTATCACGATCGGTATCTTTTGAAATCACATCAAGTGGTTGACCTGTACGATCAGCCAGGATCTGATTCAGTTTTTCACGAAGGAAAAGAATTCGCTTCGCTGCGATTTCGATTTCCGTAGCTTGACCTTGAGCTCCACCAAGTGGTTGGTGAATCATCACTTCAGCGTTTGGAAGGGCTAATCGCTTACCTTTTGCACCTGCTGCAAGAAGGAACGCACCCATTGAAGCAGCCATACCGATACAGATCGTTTGTACATCAGGCTTGATGTATTGGATTGTATCGTAGATGGCCATACCCGCTGTGATGCTTCCACCAGGAGAGTTTATGTAAATCGAAATATCCTTCTCCGGGTTTTCAGATTCAAGGAAAAGAAGTTGTGCTACAATGGAGTTTGCCACATTGTCATCAATGCCGCTTCCAAGCATGATTACACGGTCTTTCAATAAACGTGAATAAATGTCATACGCACGTTCACCGCGGTTTGTTTGTTCAATTACTGTAGGAATTAAATTCATCCTCGTTCCTCCTTAGAAATCCTTTTTATTTTTCTGAATTACTTATTCACTTTGTACTGTAATCATACACCCATGGTCAATAAAGGTCAAACTAAACGCTTCCTTTAATACCCTGTATATAAATCCTTTCTACATGATACCCATTCATTCCTTTTTTAAACGGGACTCTCGTTGTAAAGTTTGTTGGTGTTTAAGTGTGTGGGGCAAGTTAGTTGTAGTTTGGATAACTTCTATAAAAAGTATTGGGGTAGAACGTGGACCGTTCCTTTCCGCTGCAGGCACTTGCTTTCCGGCGGGGAGGGAGTCGAGCCTCCTCGGGCTTGCGCCCTGTGGGGTCTCGACCTTCCCTCTATTCCCGCAGGAGTCAAGTGCCTTCCGCTTCAATCCACTCTGTGATTCTTTAATAGGCTAGATAAAGAGTGAAGCAGATCCTGTTAGAGTTCACTAATTACAAATAAATTCCCATTTAACTTTTTAAAAGATAGTAATGGATAATCTTAAAAAGACATATACCATAATATCTATTGCAAACAAGCAATACCTGGCTTATAATATATATTCGTGACGGTTATTCATTTCATGCCCTCGTGGTGCAACGGATAGCACGTAAGATTCCGGTTCTTAAAATGGGGGTTCGATTCCCTCCGAGGGCGTAGTTGAGACCTTGTGTTTGTTGAGTTTATCAGCAGGCATGAGGTCTTTTTTTGTTTGGTTTTTTGGGTGCTTTTCAATTGTTTATACCACGCAACGAATAACACGCAATGGGAGGAATAAACATGGCAAGAAGAAAAGCAGCGACTAGCACCAAGGTATTAAATACGTTAGTACCAAAGAAAGAGCAGGCTTCTAGGGATATTCAAACAGTGTCCAAAGAGTTTTTGAGGCATTGTACTATCAAAGGACTCTCACCAGATACAGTTAAGTTTTACGAAAAAGAACTAAAAGGGTTATTAAAAGCATTTCATGAATTGGAAGTCTCGCTGGATGATGTCCGAGCAATGCAGACAGAAGATGTCGAGAACTGGGTTGAATATATGTTGAAGAACAACAGAGCCGTCTCTTCAATCAACGCACGTATGAGAGCGGGGAGAACGTTCTTTAATTTTTGCATAAAGAAGAGTTACATTGATAAGAACCCATTTGAAGGTGTATCTCAACTTAGAAAACGCCATACCATTGGTGCAACCTTCACAAAAAAGCAATTAGAAAAGTTATTAAGCGCTCCAGATATAACTCAATTTGTTGGTCTTCGTGACCTTGCTATCATGTTAACCTTTGCACATGTAGGACTTCGTTTAAAAGAGTTATGTTCTCTTAAAGTTCAAGACCTATTATTTGATGGTCATGGAGAGGTCAACATTCAACAGGCAAAAAATCGATATGCAAGACGTATCCCGATGACAAAGCGTCTAAAGACAGTCCTTAAAGCTTATTGTGAGGAGCGGGGTATACTTGAGAATGATGCTTTGTTTGTAAGTGTCGAGAATGCCCCTATTAGCCCTCGGACTGTTCAAGAGAGGCTGAAGCACTATGGGGTTACTTCAAACGTTGAGAAAGAGGTTGCAGTGAGTCCTCACGCTTTCAGAAGGACGTTCTGTCGGTTGAAAGTTGAAGCAGGAGTGAATTTATTTGTACTGCAAAGGCTGACTGGACATAGTGACCTTGAAATGTTACAACGTTATGTTCAAATCTATGGAAAGGATCTTGAACAGGCAATAGAAAAAGGTTTTGAATAATTTTTAATTTAAGAACCCACTCAAATAACACTATGGTGAACTGAATGACCTGTATGTTCACGTCCACGGTGTAAAAAGAACCGATACGAGACGAATTTTTTTCATTAATATCAGGTAAATGAATATTATAGTTATTGTTTATAATGTAATTAAGTCCGAGATTGGTATTGTTCAATTTTAAAGAAAATATAACTCTAGAAAACAGTTGAATTCGTTTGCTGAATCTGGTATAATTATTAGGTTGATATAATTAATATAAAATAATAATTTTAAATTTACTATAAGGAGAGAATTTTAAATGCGACCGCCTCATTAGGAGGCACACATATCCTATAAAAACTTAAACGTTCATTTTAATTGGTGTACGTTTGTTGAGTATGAGTTAACTTAAGTTTTTAGGGGTAAGTGTGCTTTCTATAAGGAGATTGTATTTAAATTCTCTCCTTTTTGTGTTTTCTGTGGCAAGTCTAAAGGTCTATTTAAAGTTTCTTCTGCTGAAAACATTTTAAAAGGTTGGGGTTATTGATTAAAAAGAGTGAAGGAAAGCATTAGGGTGCTAATTATTACCATATGAAAGGGGAGTGAACCATATGACCTTGGCAAGTCATAGTTGCTGTAGCATCATTCTGCCAAAGATAAGGAATATTTACATTGAAACAATTAAAAGTATTAGAATTATTCGCTGGGACAAGAAGTATTGGTAAAGCATTTGAAAAGGGTGGTCACAAAGTTTACTCAATTGAGTGGGATCGTCAGCATGATAATATCGATTTATACGCTGATGTTTTAACAGTAACTACTGAGCAAATTCATGAGCAGTTTGGTAAGGTGGACATTATTTGGGCCAGTCCAGATTGTACTTCATATTCAATTGCAGGCATTTCTCATCATAGGACAAAAGAAGACGATGGTAACCTCGCACCAAAGAGTGAGTATGCCAAGTTTTGCGATAAGGTCAATATGCATGTCCTTAATTTAATTGAAGAATTACAACCAAGATATTACTTTATTGAAAATCCTCGTGGAGGTATGAGAAAGATGAATTTTATCAAAGGATTGCCTAGGTTTACAGTCACCTACTGTCAGTACGGGGATTTAAGAATGAAACCAACTGACATATGGACTAACCACTCTAATCCTGAATTCAAGCCAATGTGTAAGAATGGTATGCCTTGCCATGAAGCTGCACCGAGGGGGTCAAGAACAGGAACGCAAGGGATGAAAGGGTCTGTTAACAGGTCTAAAATTCCACCAGAATTGTGTCAACATATAGTTGATATTAGTGAAAGATTGTAATAAGTTGCCTTCCTCGGCGGTTTTCCGAGGGAGGGAACTGGGCTAGGAGGAATGAGCGTAGCGAGTGACGGGGCGCTCAAGCCCGTAACTCTTGATTGATAATAAATAGAGTTACAAATATGATAGTCATCTTTGAATTATTGAA
Organism: Rossellomorea sp. NRS-1567; assembly: GCF_050467885.1. Lineage (NCBI taxonomy): Bacteria > Bacillati > Bacillota > Bacilli > Caryophanales > Bacillaceae > Rossellomorea > Rossellomorea sp. NRS-1567. The sequence goes on from NZ_JBITPL010000014.1 coordinate 177,016, forward strand.
GCCTTTTATACATTGGAGTATTAGATAAAACATGATATATCATAGATGGAAAACTGTACCTAATCGAGGTATTAATATTTATTATTTTTATGAGGTCGATTTGGTACAGAAATTAGTAGTCTATAAAAGCAATGAAAATATGATTAAAGTGACGATTTAGATATAGTTTTTGAAGAAAGGGAGTGAACTAGATGGCTGCAAAAAACAGCAAATCTTAGCCATTAGAAAAGGGAAAACAATGATGAATACTTTTACATTAGTAGAATTGGTAAAGAAGTATGGGAGTAAAGCTCAGAAGGAGTCATTAAAGAAAAAGGGCAACCTTTCAGGAAAGGAGTTTATCCTTCTTTGCAAAACTGTCTATACTGAGTGGGAATCTTTTACGGTTGAAGGTAGGGGTTCCAAACGAATTATCACCTGCTATGGAAAACGTCAAAAAAAACTTGAACGAGTTGATAACAGGTCTAAAAATGGTCAAGGTCAATTAGTAGGTGAGTTTGAATTAAATTCACTCGTTGTCAATTATCTAATTCAGAAGGACAATAAGGTGAAACCAATGAGTTTGAACATGTGGCTTACTGAATTAGAAATAGTTGATAGGAAGCTGATTGGTGCATTGTATGGTTCTCGGATTGGACATCTAGAAGATGTTCAGAAGGAGTTCGGAAAGGTGCATAAAGAATATAATAAGGCGGATAACGATATTGAAATGCTGGATGAATTCATACAGGTATCATTAAAAAGCTTGAAAAGTAACCTTGTCTCAGTTTTTAACAAATTAGTTAAGGCAAAAGTGATTATACATCAAAAAGAAGTATGGGGATGCACTCTTCATAATAATCATAGGGAGCTAAAACAAAAGGAAATTAAGGAAATCGCAAGTCTTAGACGTACATTACTTAATGCTTATGCTCTTACAGGAAGAGATTTATTTATGACCAGAATGAAAGAGGTTAAGGCTTTTAGGGATGAATTTGCTAAAAGATTACAGCAAGAGTTGGGTCTTAAATATTACTATGACGCACACTTCTGTGTTATTCAGGATAGTGATTTAGGGGTCAATGAATACCTTGAAAGGTTAAAACAGAATGGAGAATTAGACTTTACATTTGGTTTAACAGAGGCATCAGCTTATTCGATGGTAAGAGTGTATAAAGATAAACATAGCGAGCGTTCATTGAAGCTGTCGAAGGAACGTGAGAAAAATACGACTAACAGATCTGATTCGGATAGGGTTAAATCATTAAAAACTTTAAAGCAATATGCGCCAATGTGGGAAGTGTTATTACAATACTTTCGATGTACAGATAATATAAAAATCAATCCACCTAATATATAAGAAAGAATATCTAAAGTTGATTACTAAGATAAAAAATCTTAAGAATTGATTATTGTAAAAGGGTATGAATAAAATAATATTTTTATTGGGGTCTCTTAATGAGACTCTTTTTTTGTATAAATCTCTGCGTGAAATCTTAATGGTACGTACCATGGAGGCGCATTTGTATGTAGGTGGGGACTCGTGAAATTCAAATGCACCAGTACATTGGACCTATTAATTAAAGTTGGGGTACTGTAAAATGTCTATTAGAATAATTTGGAAAGGAGAGGAGCTATAAATGTTTGTTTATCCTCAGTCAGAATACAGTTAGGTTTTGTGTACCAAAGAAGCTATAGCGGTTTAATGGCTACCAAGAAGTAGAAAAGGGTAAGACTAAAAGAGGATTATTTGACTTGAAAGTTCAAGTAGATAAATCAACAAATAAAACCCATTTCATGATGTTTAAAGATTTGCTTAGACATTCATCACTGAATAATTGTGTTAATGTTTGGACTGGATTTTATCCTCCTAGATCTGTTGCCAGTTATCCAGATGAACAACTTGCTTTGGAAGAATTGATGGTTATGATGTTTGAACAAGAAATAAACTGGGGTGACGAAAATTTTCAGGCTTTTGCTGCATTTTCAATAAAGAGAGCTGCTAAGCCAAGGGATATGCTAATGCGGTTTGCAAATATTGTTTTTACAAACAGAAGTGTAGAATCAATTCCCAATTGGCAATGGGACAAGGCAAAAAAATTTAGGTCTACACCAGATTTGCAGGCGGATATAGTAATTATGACATCACCTTGAAAAACACTTATTTTCAGCCGTATAGGAGTCAAGGAGGAGCTTTGATGCAAGGAGAGATGAGAGATTTATTTGTAAGGGTTTCCGTTTTATACGGAGATAATCCAAGATATAATCTCTTCTAATTATAGTTCTTTACTGCATATTTTATAAGTAAATTACTATTTATCCCACAACAAATAGCTGAAACCAAAAAAATATATACTCGGTTGTTCTTTTAGAACGATTCTATTTTATTTGTGGTGGATTCGGGCATAACGGTATAGGTTTTTAGCGCTATAATTATAAGATGTATCAATAAATAGAATGAAGGTGATAACAAATGGTGAAAGTGGGTAACTCTTATTTGGATGAAAAGGAGTTAACTCATTTGTATTGCGTAGAAAAAAAGAGTTCTTCTGAAATTGCAAAAATAATGAGTACAACTAAAAGAAACGTTCTGAATGCTCTAGAAATTTTAGGGGTGGAAAAAAGAAAGGCCAATACTTACCCAGAATTGAATGAAAAGTTACTAAAAAAACTATATGTAGACCAAAAGTTGTCCTCTAGAACAATTGCTAAAAAGATTGGCTGCAGTAATAATCTTGTAATTAAACGCTTATATATATTTGGGATTCCTGTAAGAAAAAATGCAGGAGATCCTTCATTTACAACCCAAGAAAGAAAGGAAAAATGGGGTAAAAAAAATGAAGAACATCCTCGTTGGAAAGGCGGGGTTACAAAAGTAAGTGGTTTGATTCGAAATCGCCTAGCTTATTTATCAGATAAATGTTTCAAGCGTGATGGTTACTCATGTGTGAACTGTGGGAAACCAAGGGATTTACATGCTCATCATTTAAAGCCTTTTTCTGAAATATTGAAAGAGATACTAGAGGAGAATCCCGAAATTGATTTGTTAGACGAATCTTCTCGCCTTAATTTCGTAGAAACATGTGAAAATGATATACGGCTAACTGATTTAGAAAATCTGGTGACGCTATGTGATGGTTGTCATCATAATGTACATACGGATAATCCAGTTAAAATTGTAAATTACGATATACTTGAGAAGCAGTGGCGGAGTTTTGTTAGAGATAACCATTTGAAAATGTCCGTAAGTGAAATGGGTTTAAAGATTAAAGTTCTGCCATATAGAATTATTACTTTTATGAAGAAAGAAAACTTGATATTTGCGTATCAAGATAAAGACTGGTTAAGTAAAAAGATGGGTGAAGTTGATTTTATATCTCAAATTTCTAAGGAATTTCATAGTCAGAGATTTCCTTGTTACTCTGAGAATGTAAGAGAATATGCATTGAAATTCAGATTAATAGAGGATTTTGAGGAAAAGTATCTTGATTTTATCATAAGCTCCTACCATGAAGGAGAATCGGTTAAAAAAATTGCTGCTAAGGTTAATTCTTCCGCAAGAAGAATTACATCTATATTACGTGATAATGGTATTCAGATAAAAAATAAACTACTCAGAGACGAGTTATCCCCAACAGAGATTCTGGACATGTTTGAGGAAGGGAAAAGAATTAGTGAAATTGCAAAATACTTCTCAGCTTCTCATCAGACAATCACAAAAATATTAAAGAAACATGGCATAAACGATGTGTCAATTAACCATAGAAGAAATGACATTATGCTTGAAGAAGTTACTCATATGTATTGTGAGTTGGGTATGAGCATAAAATCTATAGCAAAACATTTTAACTCCTCCAGCAGGAAAATTAGCATTAAACTGAAAGAAGCAGGTTTTAGTGTCGTCAATAGCTCTACTTTACGAACAATTAACAGTCATATAGTATTATCGTTATTTAAGCAAGGTGTTCCATTTGATGAAATAGCTAAATTGAATACTGAAAGACTCCGATTAGAGGAGTTGGGTATAGATTTTCCTACCCAATATAATAGGTTTGGAGAATTGGATAATGATATATTATTAGAACTGTATAATTTTGGTGCATCAGTTCTAGATATAAGTTCGATGTTTAATTGTTCTGATAGCACAATTCGAAAAAGACTAACATTAAAGGGTATTTCTTTTGAGAAGAAAATTGATACAAAACTGCTCACCAAGTTATATAAAGAAGGACTTTCTTTAAAAGAAATTTCTAATATTACTGGTAATAGTGAAATTACGATTCGAAAGTATTTAGTGGAAAATGATGTGGAAGTAAAAAACAAAAATTTTAGAGAAGATTTAAATTCTCATGAAATTATTAAGGAGATGGAACGGTTATACCTTGAAGGGAAAACCCTGAAAGAAATTGCTGTTTTGTACAATTGTTCAGATGCATTGGTGGGGCAAAAGATAAAAATTCGAAAACCGAAATTAAAGGATTTAATTTCAAAAAAAGAGTTACAACAACACTATATTGTAGACGGTAAAGGATTTCAAGAAATCGCTGACATTTACAATACGTCACGTGGAGCCATTTGGAAATTAGCAAAAAACTATGGATTATTAAACTGATTTTAAAATACTTGAAAAACGAAAACAACAATCATCTGCACAAGAAGAGAAGAGTTATTAAAAACAAAAAATCAAGACATCCATGATAGTTAAAAAGCATGGATATCTTGATTTTTTGTTTTTTACTATTCAGTAGATTTATTTTGTATAAACGAAACTATTTCCGTACCTTTTAAATGATGTTTTACACCTCTTACTCTTATATGAAGTTCTTTTCCTTTATTGAAATAAACCGCTTTTTTATCTCTACTTGGAGGAACAACAACTTCTAAAACACGTAGATCCTCAATGGGTTCTGACTCATTGTTGTAAATTTGATGGAATTCAAGCTGATAATGGTCTGCTGAAAGTGTCGGTTCAATTGTACGAAGAGAATCAAAAACCACTCTCTGGATTTCATCAATTTGTTGACTGCTTGCCTTAAAACCCTTTACTGTACTATCATCAGTAACTCCGTATAGAATACGACCACCTTGTGTATTCAGAAAAGCAGTTGCATATTCAGCTACATTACTACTAATAGAATTCTTTGGATTTCTACCTCTTATTTCTTTTAGTTCGTACTCTGTATCCTCAAGAATATTGAGAGTTTGATTTAGTGTATATAAGTATCCTTTTTTAGAGGATTCATGATTCTTTTCTGTAAATGGAATAGCGCCCCCTGAAATCATATAAGCTTCCGTTATTTGATTCATGATTTCTGAATCCTCAGAAGCGCTACTGATTTTTTCGCTTAACCGCATTTTATCAATAGTACGAATTTGTTCAAGGAGAAGAATGGAGTCTTTTGGTAAACTGAATTTATTGGCAGTTAGTTTTATGTGTGTTGGAAGTTTCGGTTCTCTAATCTGTGCGGTGATTGCAGCTACTATTACAGTAGGAGAAAAGCGGTTTCCGATATCGTTCTGAATTACCATTACTGGTCTAACCCCGCCTTGTTCGCTACCTACAACTGGTGACAAATCAGCAAAATATATATCTCCTCTTTTAACTATCACTAAATCTCCTCCTAAAATTACCACTACTAATCTGTTGTATGTTCATTTAGTAACGGAAAATGAATCTTAAAAAATTGCTAAATATTCCTATAACTGATTATTGTAAAATTTTCTCATTGTTTTTAAGACTAGTAAAGTAAATTTTTATAAGTGTAAAAATCCAAAGAATACAAAATACTATAAATCTTAATTTTGGTGACAAAACTTAAGGGTATTGACACACATTTCCATACTCAGTAAAATCAAGGTGTTAGATGGTGACAAAAATTAGTGACATAAATAATAGGAGAAAATACAATGAAATATGGCTATGCACGGGTGTCCACTATGGCACAAGATTTAACTGTACAAAATGAGGAATTAAAAAGAGAAGGGTGCGAAGTCATCTATGAAGAGAAGTTCACAGGTACAAAAACCGATAGACCCCAGTTTAGAAAATTACTCGGTGTACTTCAAGTTGGGGACACCTTGGTAGTGACGAAGCTTGACCGTTTAGCTAGAAATACGAAAGAAGGGATTCAGGTGATAGAGTACCTTTTTGGGATTGGGATAAAGGTCCATGTTCTAAATGTAGGACTGCTGGAAAATACCACTATGGGTCGCTTCTTCCTTCAAACCCTTTTTGCAGTTGCTGAAATGGAACGAAATCTAATTGTAGAACGAACACAAGAAGGGAAGGCACTTGCAAGGATGAAAGATGATTTCCGAGAGGGGAGACCTCGAAAGCATACAAAGAAACAAGTTGAGCATGCTTTGAAACTCCTTGAGACTCATACTTATAAGGAGGTAGAAGCAATGACAGGAATTACAAAAAGAACACTCATAAGAAGAAAGAATGAGCATTATTTAAAAATAAATCTTTAAGTTTTTATTTGTTTAACTCTTTCAAATTGCGTTAGGGGAGATTTGATGAAAAATAGGATTTTACCACCTTTGAAACCTAATAATCGAGATCGTGAATATAACTTTTATTCAGATGAGTTGAAAGCACAAGTTATATATGAACACTTATTCAACAACAAAATGCATAGGTGGATGGATATAAATGTACTTGGGGCGAATGGTAATACTAATGGCCGTAATTCAGCCAATATCCTTTACTATTTAGGTTTAAAAGCGGATTATAGAGGATTTTTCGAAGGACAGTCAATAGATGAAGTAATAGAAATACTTAATAGTAAAGGAGAAAGGTATGCAGATGTTGTTCGGTTATTAAAAGTACAAGCAAAGACATCAAGATTGTATGAGACTGTTATTTCAGATATTGAAGCTCAAGAGATAGAAGAAGGTAATTATGTAGAAGGGACAAAGAAGTCATACTTCGTAAATAAGTATGAACGTGACCCCAAAAATAGAAAAAAAGCAATTGAAATACATGGGTTAAATTGTTGGGTGTGCAGTTTTAATTTTGAGGAAGTATATGGAGAGCGGGGAAGAGATTTTATAGAAATTCACCATATCAAGCCATTAAGTACACTTCAAGAAGCGGTTGTAATTAATCCTGCAACAGATCTAGTTCCGTTATGTGCAAATTGTCATAGAATGATACACAGGAGGAAAGCTGAAATATTAACTATTGACCAACTTAAAGACTTGATAAAATAGAATTACAATTAAATATCATTGAAACTCATGTGCTTCCTCAATCAGCCTAAACAATATTACGATGTTGGATTCTAAATGGTTGACCTGGTTAAAGTTTTAATTCTATTAATCAATAAGGTTACTAAATATAATGTTTTATCAAAAGGTGAAAGTTTGGCCACCATTTAGTAGACCATAATGAGGGGGGGGGATTTTCCACTTATTATGCCTCTATATAAAGTCAGTTAGTACATAGTAGGTTTACGCACACATCAGGAAATTTTTGATAAACCGCTTAATGAAATATCGGTTTTATTAGTTTTGAAACTAATTGTACGAGGTTTTGTTAAAGGAGGATATAAGTAGACTAAAGCTCCTAAAAAAACTCAAACAAAAGAGGTGAAAAAACGAGAAGAAGGTTACCCTTTATTCTTATCTATGGAGTGATAAAATGCCCAAACCTGCAGGTTACTGGAAGGATATCCAAAAAGTAGTTAAAGAGCTAAAGCCTATATGTGAATTGTTAGGTGAATTTCCTAGCTATAAATACTTAAGGGAAAATAAAAGAAACGATATTCTAAATGCTATCGATCGTCATCATTCAAAAGAAACAGTTATGAAAGAATTGGGTTTTACTTATAATCCTAAAGAAACAAGGGGGTTTTGGAAGGATATTAACAATATAAAAAAAGAGGTTCTTCCTATATGTGAGGAGTTGGGCTTTTTCCCCAATACAACTGAATTAATTAGCAGAGGAAGAAACGATATTGTTAACGCCCTACAAAAGCACCATTCTTCTCAAACTGTAGCCGAGAAAACGGGTTATAAGTATGAGGTGAGAAAGGAACGTGGATACTGGGAGGATTTTGACAACCTGAAGAAAGAATTATTACCTATATGTGAAGAAATTGGTCATTTCCCATCCCATGAAGAATTGGTCTCACGAGGTCGTAGTGATATTCTTAATGTGTTTCAAAAGTATCATGATAAGTATGAAACGGCATTAAGGTTAGGATATGAAATAAATTTTAAGGAAAAAAAAGGTTACTGGCTGGAAGTAAGTAATATTGTTAAAGAAGCTTATAATATTTTTGAGAGGCATGGAGAATTACCTCCTACAGACGAGTTGAATGAATTAGGATACGAATCATTTATCTATGCTGTAAGTGAAGTATATGGAGGGATGAAAAAATTAAGAAAAGACTTAGATATGGGGTTATCCGAAGAGCGATATCCATTATATAGGAATGAGGATAAACTTTTATCTGAAATTAAAACGATAGTTGAAGAGAATGGTGGATTCTTACCAACTAGGACATACTTTGAAAGAATTGGAAGGACCGAATTAACTGTTGCAATTAGAAATTATCATGGTGGTATGAAGGAGTTTGCTGAAAAGTTTGGTTTCAAATATGAAACTTTTCATTCGAAAAATGAACATTTAAAAGATGAGGAAAATATAAAGAAGGAATTTCAGTTGCTTATTAATGGACTAGGATATTTTCCAACTTCTCAAGAATTAATTGTAATGGATAAAAGGCATTTAGTTTATTATGTGAAGAACTATCATGGAGGATTTAAAAAATTTTCTCAGACAATGGGTTATCACTTATCAAAAAGGTATATCTTAGCGGAAGATGGGCATTTTTGTGACTCGGGATGGGAAAGGCTAGTTGATAATACCTTATTTAAAAATAAGGTCCATCACTTAAGAGATGAAGAAATAAAGATTGGAAGTATAACAGCAGTCCCTGACTTTATTATAGGGAATATCCTAATAGAAGTCTTAATGGCTGATTATAGAGATCCTAGGGATACAGAATTACATAGTGCTTATATAAAAAGATATCTTAAAAAGAGAAAAGCTTATTTATTATCAAAGGAATATGTCTTATATGAGATTTTTCCTAGCACCTTTAAATCTAGTAAGGGATTTAAAAAGGAAATGAACAATCTCATGTCATTTATTAATGTCAATAGTAAGCAAACAGTCAATTATCAATTTGATGAAGATGACATTGGATATTTGGACTACTATAACTACACTAAAGGAAGAGGTTATTGGAAAAACTTCGATAACCTTGAAAGTGAATTAAGGCCGATTTGCGAGCAGCTCAACTGTTTCCCAACGCACACTGAATTAAAAGAGATGGGTAGAACGGATATATCGTCAGCTATAACTTCCCATTATCCTTCCACAAGGTGGGTAGCAGAAAGGATGAATGTATTATATAAAGTTCGAAAACCAATTGGTTTTTGGTCAGATATTAGTAATATTATAAGTGAGTTAGAACCTATTTGCTGTGATATCGGCAAATTTCCATCTCTATCCTATTTAAGAAATATTGGAAGAAACGATATTGTCAATGCTTTTAAAAATTATCACCCTGTCGAAACCGTCAAAAGTAAAATGGGATATGAATAAGTGATTAGAAATTTCTGGACCAAAGAACTTTCTACATTAGAGAAGATGGTTCCTAATGTCCATGGAGGTTTATGATAAAAATCACTAAAGAGGAGTTACTTAGAAAGACTGGTCAACCGCCAGTAACAGAGGCCGAATATAGGGCTGGTATTGAAGGTTTTGATTTAGATGTTCTAGATGTTCAAGGGAAGCCGAAAACCCTTTTTAGAAATAAAGCAATCGAATACTGCTGGATTTGTGGGAAATAGTATCCTGTTTCATTCCTTGTTGCAGCACACATAAAAAGAGATCGTTCTGTTCCAAAGAAGAAAAATTAGATTTTAGCAAAATTGTTATATCTATGTGTAGGTTTGGGTACGATGATTTATTTGTGAAAGGTTATATTGTAAATTATTGTGGTTTTTGAGGCAAAATTCAATGAATTATATGAAATGTCCTGCAAATTGATGCAGGGCATTTTTAGTTTCCATTATTATGATTAATATGATATTTTTTTGTGTAAAAAAATGGATTTATGATAGTATTTAAGTACTGGAACTGAAGTGATATTTTAGAAGGGAGCTGGACCATGCCTTACACTCTAGTAATCCACACAATGAAAAAAAATTATGCCAATATTAATGGCCCTGTCAATGATTATTCTTTAGTCTATCAACCGCCTTGTAATGTACATAATCTCATTTTAGAATATCCCACTTATAAAAGTATTGGTGATTACAGATTTAGCTTGAATGGAACCAGTTTGTCACACGGAGACATAATTAATGATATTGAGAGATATATTCTATCATTCCCTGTTAATATGAGATTGAAAAAAGCTATAGAACTTAGTGATGTTCTACTGGATATCTTAAATTATGGATTAAATGCCAGAGTGGTCCCGAATTTCAACATAATTTTAAATGGTATAAATTATAATGAATATGAATTTGTAGAGATAATCTATTGGTTAATAGGACAAGAAGACATAAATTATCCTCGTAGTAAAGGGAAAAGAGGAGTTAGACTACCGATAGATAGATATCACGAGGCTATAATAGCTGTTATGTATCAATTCTTTAACATAGATGTTGTTAAAAGGAGAGCAAAAATAAGAAATAGAAGACCACCTCTATGTTTAGAAGGTATTATTTCTCCTAATCAACGCAATCAGATAGATATCCGCTTATTAAGTAATATTAATTTAATATAATAGTGAGGGAATATATGATTAATTATCAGTTCTACCCGAAAAATAATAAATTACCTGACTTTCTATCCCAAGTAGTACAAGTCTTTTCAGAAATGAATAGAAGAATTTTAAATACGAATAGAAAATATAGAAGTAATGACATTCTAGCGGAATGTAGAGGTGGTCTAATTAGCATTGGTTATAAAGTGGAAGGTAGTCATAATACTGACGGGAATTTCATTGAAGTACCTGTTCTGTTTGGTAGAAATAATGTATTAGAAAAGTCATTTCGAGCGGATGCCTTTAACGAAGAGGATAAATCAGTTATTGAAGTAGAAGCAGGTAGAGGAGTATTGAACAATCAGTTTCTAAAGGATCTATTTCAAGCTTGTATGATGCAAAACGTCGACTATTTAACCATAGCAGTTCTTAATGAGTACAGAACAAAAAATAGATTGAATAATAATTTCGATGAAGTGTGTAAATTTTTTGATGCGTTATATTCAACGGATAGATTAAAACTTCCACTGAAAGGTGTTTTGATAATTGGATATGATACGCCTGTTATTCAAGGTGTTGACGAATCTTTAGAGGAAGTTGTAGAAGACCTTAACGAAGAATAAGAGGAAAGGTGTAGGTTTCAATGATTGATATAAAGTATGTAGTACCCAATACGACTGATACCAGTTTACGCATGCCAGCAAGAATTAACAGATTAGCTGATACATGTCCTCATTGTCATTACGGAATTTCACCGAAAATTATGAATGTAATTCTTAACAACTCAACTAAAAATCAAGATTCTTTAGAAGTTGTTTATTACTGTACTAGACAAACCTGTCAACATTTGTTTATAAGTTACTACCGTGTAGCAAAAAACGGCTCAAGAGATTTCTATTTTCTAAACTCGGCTCCAATTAGGCCTATGCAAAGAAAATTTGAGGAGGAAATAAACGATATTTCACCCGAGTTTTCAGTAATTTATAATCAGGCAAAAGAGGCTGAAGAAAGTCAACTCAATCATGTAGCGGGTATGGGTTATAGGAAATCATTAGAGTACCTTATAAAAGATTATCTAATCTCCTTTAGAGAGGAAGATAAAGAAGAGATTGGGGGCAAATTTTTAGGAAAATGTATCAAAGAAAATGTAACAGACCGGAACGTTCAAAATGTAGCTATAAGAGCAGTCTGGTTAGGCAATGACGAAACTCATTATGTTCGTAAATGGGGTAACAAGGACATTAACGATTTAAAGCAGTTAATTGAACTGACTTTATACTGGGTTTCTTCTGAGATTAAAACGCAAAAACTTTTACAAGAAATGCAATAAAACAGAGGGAGACTGATGAGGTCTCCTCTTTAGTTTATTCCTTGTTAAAATACGTAGTATCAATCTTTCGTCTACAAATCTCTTCTAAAAAGTGAAGATTATTTACTAACTTATTTTATTTTTGGAGGCCAATTGTGAGTATCTTTAAAAGAATCAACTTTCAACAAATACTAATAGAACATTCCATAGAAAATCATAAAGTTTACGTGAATAAAATGGAAGAATTTTTAGAATCTGAAATTGATGGGTTTAATAAGAGGTTTGAAGAAGAAACGAACGGATGGAGCGAAGAACAGAAGGATGAATATGGTGAGTACTTGTCAGATGACTATTGGACTTTAGCAGAGACACACCCTTCCTTGCTCAGGAGTTCTATGCTAATTAGTTCTTTCTCTCTTTTCGAAAAAGGGTTGAAAGATCTTGCTAATTATTATGAAAAGAAAATTATTACATCAAGTGATTATAGCTCAAATATTAAAACTACTAGTAAAATTTCTATCTATCTTAAAAGAATTGAGAAAAAGTTTGGTGTTGATTTTTCAGGAGAAATTAGCGAATGGAATCTAATTCAGAATTATTATAGGGAAGTTAGGAACATCATAGTACATGATGGAGGAGAAATAGATACTAGTAGGTATTCAGAAAAAATAAAATTCATTGAAGAGATGGGAGTGAAAATCAAACAACCAAGTGGGGAACTCATTTTACAAAAAGGGTTTTGTTTGAATTATTTGGAAGTTATCTCTATGTTTTTTCAGAAATTCTTTAATTTAATTGATAATCAGAGACAAGATTGAAAAGTACTAAAAAGTTTCTTATCTTAAAAGAGAATCTCTTATTCAGCTTTCATTATTCAAAGTGGAAAGTATTAAAATCATCTAAATAGGTAAAATAAAAAATTCAATATTTCTAAACAGTATAAAGTGAGACGGTTACCTGAAACGCCTAAACGGTTAGGGAAAAATGTTAGAGAGGAAAGTATATATGTCAGGTATTAAATTCTATTCTGAGTATGATATGATTTGTGTTTGGGAATTGGAAAAAATAATTGAAAAAATTAAAGATAACGTTATTAATTCTAATTGGAGTATTAATGAAATATTAGACTTCCATAATGTCTTGAAATATATAAATATTAAAAGGTTTAGGGACTATATTGTTCAAGAAACAAGTACTGATATAGAAGCTTTTGAAAAAGAAATAAGACGAAAAATTGGTATATTTGTGGGCTCTCATAAGGATTTTTTCCTTGATTTTTATAATGAGATTACCGTTGATGCTGCTAATGATTTTCTTGAAATTTTTGAAGGCTTCAAGTTATTTCGGAATATAGATATTCAGGATTTCCGGAGATTTATTGAGAAGGAAAATGTACATATCTGTACAGTACTCAAGTTTAAGAAGTTGACTGAGTACTATAATGAAGCAGTTAAAGATGAGCTATTATCGGACTCTAGGAATGCAGAGACCATTTTGTCGAAATTTCTCCAGGAAGATGATATATTTTTGCCACCATCTTTGAGTGAAGCTGATACCTTATGCTTGATTGATGAATATATTAACTCTCCACTAGTAAATATCAATGTATTAAGGAAAATTATTAACTTTCCAACAAATAAGGGGATTAGTATACCTGATAAAATCAAATTACATGCCATGAGGAAAGCTAAAGAAGAAGAAGAAAAAATTTTCAGCGAGGGAACTGGTATTGAATCAGAAGTGATGATTTCATATCCTAATAACCAAGAAGAAGAAATAATATTTAATATGGATGGGGGAACAACAGAGGTCAAGGTTAGTCGAAAGTGGATTGAAGAAAATATTGATTATCCTACTCTTTGGAATAATTTTATTTATCTATTTGGCATTGTAGATGAAAAGATGAGGTTAGAATTAGTTTCTAAAAAAAGTGAAAGCAGCGCTCTGGAATCAGTAATTAGACCGCAAGCAGATCACTTATATTTCCAGTCAACCTCATTTTATTATAAAGAAATCTTATCTGATGCTCAGGTATATAGTTATCTTAATGTGTTAAATGTTTTTGGAGTAAGATTAGAAGAAATGATTGAATGGTTTTTTTGTATGTATTTTAAAGAAGAATTTCAAATTAATGACTTTATTGTTAAAATGCCGTCGAGTGGAGCGTCTTACTTTGAAAAGTGCAGAACTATTCTCCCTGAGATAGATAGGATTTTTAAACAGTATAATACCTTAATTGAAGATGGGGAGATAGACCATGAATTAATTCAGATGTCGTCTTCAAGTTTTAAAAATAAAGATATAATGTCGTTTAATGAAAAAAAATATGTATACTCCTCCAGCGACTGGTATGAAACAGCTTCATTCTTATTGTTTTCTGACCAGAGTAGTATATTCTATTTACCAAGTAAGGAAGAGAGATATAAGAATTTCTATAACTTGGTGACTTCTGAAAAGTTAACTAGAGCTGATTTTCAGGAGTATCAAATGAAAAGGATGCAATGGTTATTCGATAATAACTTAATTCGTGAAAGTGATATTGGCCACTTAGAGTTTGTTGACCAAAGGGTTATATATGTTCTTATGGAACTCTACTATAATGAAACAATTAGTTATTGGCATTATCCTAAAAATATACAAGAAGTAATAGAGGATTTAAACACTCGAAATATCGTGGAATTTGAAAACACTCTATTCTCAAGAAATGAACAAGATTATCTTGATTACTATTTAAATAAATCAAAATTCACTAATGGCCATGATATTCGAAATAAATATTTACATGGAACAAATACTAATGATGAGGAACAATATGAGTTAGATTATTACGTAATTCTCAAACTGTTTATCATTATAGTTATCAAAATAAATGATGACTTATGTATTAAAGCGGTTAGATGCCAATAAATGAATATCAAAAACCTGACTTAAGGAGAGTTAGGTCTTTTAATTTTTGCAATTATGGGCATGCTTCAGTATCATTGTTTTTAGGTATAATACGCAATGAAAAACAATCAAACAAGCATAAACTATTGATACAACAAGGTCTAACGGCTTTTTGAACCGAAAGTGGTGCAACGGATAGCACGTAAGATTCCGGTTCTTAAAATGGGGGTTCGATTCCCTCCGAGGGCGTAGTTGAAAGAGTGATATGAAGGTGTTTCTACAAATTTTTGATTTGTGGAGGCATCTTTTTTCGTTCCTGAGATTAAGGGTATTTTTAGTATATTGTATAATCAATAATATACCTATTTTGAAGAAGTGCCGGATCGGTTTTGAATTAGATACATAGGAAAGTTGCGAGAAGGTGTTTCGCCCTGCACCAGAATAGTTAGAGTATAGAAAAGAAGAATAATCTAAAACCGGGATGGTGGCTTGGAATGAAAGATTTTGTAGCTTTTGATTTTGAAACGGCTAATCGTGCAAGACACAGTATATGCTCAGTCGGAATGGTATTTGTAGAAAATGGAGAAATTGTTGATTCAATTTATCAATTAATCGATCCAGAAGAGAAATTTGATCATTTTAATATTAGAATACATGGAATTAAACCTCAAGATGTTATAGGTGCGATGACGTTCGATGCTTTCTATCATTCTATCAAGGGAAAAATAGAGAATAAGTTGATGATTGCTCATAATCTTTCCTTCGATGGATACGCTTTGAGGGATAATTTAGCTCGTTATGAAATGAAGCCCGTATACAACCAATTTCTCTGCACATATCAAATGTCCAGAAAAATGGTAAAGGGTCTTCCTGCCTATCAGCTATCATCTATATGTACTTATTTTGGAATCGAATTAGATAATCACCATCATGCTGCAGATGATGCTAAAGCATGCGCTCAATTAATGCTAAAGCTAGCAGAAGAGTACAAGATTACGGACTTTGATTCTCTCTACAATAAGACTCGAATTAAACCGGGAGAAATATCCGAAGGCATCTATCGCTCTTCATTAGTAAGTAAATCTGCTAAATAACACAACTTTCCGGAGAACCTCTATCTTATAGTGATATTCAATTGAGGCATCCTCCAGGGTGCTTTTTCATTATTAGCTTTTTATTCTATTGATTATAAATAAAAAAGAATGTTGTTGTGATGGATGGGAATCAACTACCTCTCTCTCTGTGGAATTTCATGAGAGAAAGCCACATATATAGTACAAACCCACCAACTACCAACGAATTCCCATTAACGAAACACCAATTTTATTGTAGAATAAATGAATGGGAGGTTACGAATCATGAATTTGAAAGCAGGACTTTTTCAAAATCAACAACTGAAACTTCAAATGACGCAGCAGCTTTCTCAAGCCATCACCATCCTCCAATATTCTACGATGGAACTGAATGCTTATCTAGAAGCTAAGCAATTAGAGAATCCCCTTATACAATTAGAACCGCCAAAGCAAGATCCCCTTCATCAACGAGAACCTCATACGTTTAAACGAAATGCCGGAAATCACGAAAACACGGTGGATTGGTATGAATATGTATCAGTGCCAAAGAAGTCCCTTGCGGATGCACTATCTGTTCAATTAAATTTGAAATCGCTTACTTCTTCAGGAAGAAAGATAATGGAAGAATTAATATACAGCTTGGATGACAATGGTTATTTGAGAGTAGACGAAGAATCCTTCATTCATAAACATGGTTTGGAAGTGATTCAACTAGATAACTATATTAATAGGCTTCAGGAATTAGAACCAGCCGGTATAGGAGCGAGATCCCTGCAGGAGTGCATATCCCTTCAGCTGCAGAGGAAAGCCGATGTTCCTCCTCTAGTTACGAGGATTGTAGATAATCATTTTCAAAACTTTGCCGAAAAGAAGTGGAAAGCAATCGCCAAGGATCTTTCGGTAGAGCTGAAAGACATCCAACAGGCGGCTGACTTCATTCAGCATTGCAATCCGAGACCCGGCTCAAAATATTCTCAGCATATCGCTGAATTCATTATTCCTGAGCTGGTCGTGAAGGTGATCGACGGACATACCGTGGCCGTTTCGTTGTATGATGGCACAACCGTTAACGTCACATATAATGAAGAGTACACAGATTTCCTTGAGCGTCACCCTGATAAGGAAGTTCAGTCCTATCTTCAGGAAAAGGAGCAGGACTTCCAGTGGCTGCTGCAAAGTTTAAGGCAGCGAAAGCAGACAATCCTGAAAGTAGGGAAGATGCTTGCTGAGAAGCAAAAAGCCTTCTTTCTTAAAGGACCATCAGCCGTCCAGCCTTTGACTTTGAAGCAGGTGGCCGATGAAATCGATGTTCATGAATCCACTATAAGCCGGGCTGTAAAAGGGAAGTATATGCAAACACCTTATGGAATTTATGAATTGAAGTACTTCTTCACCTCAGCCATCAAATCGGTCAAGCTTGAGGACTCCGAAACGGTATCCGCGACGAGCGTGAAAAATGAGCTGCAAAAGCTGATCGATGAAGAAGACAAGAAGAAACCACTATCAGACCAGAAAATTGTCAATCTTTTATTGGATAAAGGCTATGATGTATCAAGAAGGACGATTGCTAAATACCGCGATCAATTAGGGATTGCTTCTTCCACGATGAGGAAGAGATATGAATAGATCGGTTTGGGTCGGTCGGTGCCAGGCACCATAAACGCATTTTGTGCCTGGCACCAGGTTGCGCAAGAGTGCCTGGCACAAGCCCAAATCACAGACCGCACATACCATTCCCGATCACCCCAACCTAGTACAAAGTGAGGAACCAAGATGAAACAAGTCCTATTCTACACGCGAAACCAATGCGGACTATGTGAAGACGCAAAAATCACCTTAAAGCTCATTCAGGATGAACTGGGATTCGAGATAATCGAAATCGACATCGAGGAAACTGATGAACTGACCGAACGTTTCGGACTCATGATCCCTGTCTTGGAACTGGACGGGGAAATCCTTCAATATGGGCAAATTGATTATTTTACGCTCAGCAAGCGTTTACATGAAAAAACCCGATAGTTTCTAGTTGAATTACGATTCATACCCTGATAAAATGAACTTTGAAAGCAGGGATGAATTTTTTTGGAGGTAGTGGGACATAATATGTCTATGTGGGACTTTATAAGTCCACCATATCCACTCACTTCATTTGAAGGAGCTTTTAACTATGGAATCTTTAATTGACATACAAAAGCGATTATTACCTGACCTGCTTGAAGTTATGCAAAAAAGGCATCAGATTCTTCGTTCCATCCGGTTCATGCAGCCTGTCGGACGCAGAAGTCTTGCTCAGAACATGGGCCTGACCGAACGTGTACTGAGAAGCGAAGTGGAATTCCTGAACAATCAAGATCTCATTGATATCAAAACCTCTGGAATGATTATGACGGAGGATGGTATTCAGCTTTTAGAAAGCCTTGAAACCATGATGAGAGAAGTTTCGGGAATCAACGTAATGGAGCGGGAATTAAAATCTTTACTTAATCTTCATGAAATTGTAATCGTTCCTGGGAATAGTGATGAGTCTCCTTGGGTAAAAGAAGAATTAGGGCGTGCATCAGCTTCTAGTATGAAACGTCGCCTGAAAGGAAATACTATCATCGCTGTGACTGGAGGTTCGACGATGGCCGCTGTAGCAGAGATGCTTACACCGGATTTCTCTGACGAAACCTTGTTTGTTCCTGCTCGGGGTGGAATTGGAGAAGACGTTAAAAACCAGGCTAACACCATATGTGCCAAGATGGCTGAGCATACGAGAACGCGACATCGTGTTTTATATGTGCCGGATCAGGTTAGTAAAGAAGTATACAAGTCCTTCTTGAAGGAACCGATGATCAAAGAAGTTTTAAATTTGATCAAATCGGCTAACATGGTTCTCCATGGGATTGGAGATGCTATCACAATGGCTGAAAGACGAAAGACCACTGATGAGGACTTTGAGAAAATCACAGATGGTCATGCTGTCGGGGAGGCATTTGGTTATTATTTTAACGAAGCGGGTGAAGTGGTACATAAGGTGCCAACGATCGGCCTGCAATTAGAAGATTTAAGTCACATCGAAAACGTCATTAGCGTCGCAGGCGGCAGCTCGAAGGCGAAAGCGATTCGGGCGTATATGAAGAGTGCTCCTAAGGAAACCGTGCTCATCACGGATGAAGGAGCAGCGAGAGAGCTTTTAAAAGGGTAAGCCCTTTTGAAATATAAAAAAAATCATCCTTAACTATCTAAAGGAGGAAATTATTCATGGCAACAAAAATTGGTATTAACGGATTTGGACGTATCGGACGTAATGTATTCCGTGCAGCACTTAAAAATAACGACGTAGAGGTAGTAGCAGTTAATGACTTAACTGATGCAAACATGCTTGCTCACCTTTTACAATATGATACAGTTCACGGAACTCTTCAAGAGAAAGTAACTGTTGACGGCGACTACCTTGTAGTTGGCGGTAAAAAAGTAAAAGTATTAGCTGAGCGCGATCCTGCTCAACTTGGTTGGGGAGATCTTGGTGTAGATATCGTTGTTGAATCTACTGGACGTTTCACTAAGCGTGCTGACGCAGCGAAACATATCGAAGCTGGTGCGAAGAAAGTCATCATTTCTGCTCCTGCATCTGATGAAGACATCACAGTGGTTATGGGTGTTAACGAAGACAAGTATGACGCGGCTAGCCACGATGTTATCTCTAACGCTTCATGTACAACAAACTGCTTAGCGCCATTCGCTAAAGTTCTTAACGATAAATTCGGAATCAAGCGTGGAATGATGACAACCATCCACTCTTACACAAACGACCAACAAATCTTAGACTTACCACATAAAGATTACCGTCGTGCACGTGCAGCTGCTGAGAACATGATTCCAACAACTACAGGTGCTGCGAAAGCTGTATCTCTTGTTCTTCCTGAGCTTAAAGGGAAACTGAATGGTGGAGCGGTTCGTGTTCCAACTCCAAACGTTTCACTAGTAGACTTAGTTGCTGAACTTGATAAAAACGTAACAGCTGAAGATGTGAATGCGGCTCTTAAAGAAGCGGCTGAAGGCGATCTTAAAGGAATCCTTGCGTACAGCGAAGAGCCTTTAGTATCTACTGATTACAACGGTAGCCCGGCTTCTTCTACAATCGATGCATTATCTACAATGGTTCTAGAAGACAACATGGTCAAAGTAATCTCTTGGTATGATAACGAGAGCGGATACTCTAACCGTGTAGTTGACCTTGCAGGGTTTATCGCTTCTAAAGGACTTTAATCGATAAAATTTTGTGAATTGACATCATTAGCATGGTGATTGATGGATAAATTTTGTCCCACCATCTATAATGAAGATGTGATGAAGGGGAGCGGGGAAGATTCCCCTCTCCCTTTTCTTATTGCTATTTCTATTTTTTTGAAAAAGATGTAGAAATTGAAAACTAAAGGAGGCCTTTTACGATGAACAAAAAGTCGATTAAAGATGTCGATGTAAGAGGAAAACGCGTATTTTGCCGTGTGGACTTCAACGTACCGATGTCTGAGGGCAAGATTACAGATGAAACTCGTATTCAAGCTGCACTTCCAACTATTAAGTACTTAGTGGATGGCGGGGCTAAAGTCATTCTGGCTAGTCACTTAGGTCGTCCTAAAGGTGAAGTCGTGGAAGGGCTGCGCTTAACACCGGTAGCCGAAAGACTTTCCGAACTTCTTGGGAAAAAGGTAGCAAAAGCGGATGAAGCGTATGGTGAAGCTGTTCAATCGAAGATCAGCGACATGGCTGAAGGTGACGTTCTGGTACTGGAAAACGTTCGCTTCTACCCGGGAGAAACGAAGAATGATCCTGAACTCGCAAAAGAATTTGTAGCTCTTGCTGATCTCTATGTAAACGATGCATTCGGTGCTGCACACCGTGCTCATGCTTCTACTGAAGGAATTGCCAAACATCTTCCAGCTGTAGCGGGCCTCCTGATGGAGAAAGAACTGGACGTATTAGGGAAAGCTCTATCCAATCCTGAACGCCCATTTACAGCAATCGTTGGTGGAGCAAAAGTAAAAGATAAAATCGGTGTCATTGACAACCTATTAGATAAAGTGGACAACCTGATCATTGGTGGAGGACTTGCTTATACATTCGTAAAAGCCCAAGGCCATGAAGTAGGAAAATCCCTTCTTGAAGAAGACAAGATTGATTTAGCCAAGCAATTCATGAAAAAAGCAGAAGATAAAGGCGTTAAATTCCTTATGCCTGTTGATGTAGTCGTTGCTGATGACTTCTCAAATGATGCAAATACGGAGGAAGTGGATATCGATTCGATTCCTTCTGATTGGGAAGCACTTGATATCGGACCTAAAACAAGAGCGTTATTCCAGGATACAATCAAAAGCTCTAAGCTTGTCATCTGGAACGGACCGATGGGTGTATTCGAATTAGAAACATTTGCAAATGGAACGAAAGCCGTAGCGGAGGCGTTAGCCGATGCAACAGATACATATTCTGTTATCGGTGGCGGTGACTCTGCAGCAGCCGTTGAGAAATTCGGATATGCTGACAAGATGAGTCATATTTCTACAGGTGGTGGAGCTTCACTTGAGTTCATGGAAGGTAAAGAACTTCCTGGAGTAGTGGCTCTTAACGATAAATAATCGCTTTTCAAAGACCAACAATTTTGGGAACCGATTATAAAACAGAAAGGATGAATACAATGCGTAAACCGATCATTGCAGGTAACTGGAAAATGAACAAAACGTTATCAGAAGCAAAATCTTTTACTGAAGAAGTACAAGGATTAGTTCCTGATCAAGAGGTTGTCGATTCTGTCATTTGTTCTCCAGCCCTATTTTTAGAAAGCTTAGTGAACATTTCAAAAGAATACAAGGTAGAAATTGGTGCTCAAAATATGCACTTTGAAGAAAACGGAGCATTCACAGGGGAAGTGAGTCCTGTAGCGCTTTCTGATTTAGGCGTAAAGTATGTCATCCTTGGACACTCAGAGCGTCGTGAAATGTTCAATGAAACAGACGAGTCAGTGAACAAAAAGACTCTGGCTGCTTTCAAACACGGCTTAACTCCAATCGTTTGTGTAGGGGAGACGCTCGATCAACGCGAAAACAATGAAACAAAAGAACTTGTTGGTAACCAAGTGAAAAGAGCACTTGCCGGTCTATCAGCAGATCAAGTGAAACACACTGTCATTGCTTATGAGCCAATCTGGGCAATCGGAACAGGTAAATCGTCTACAGCTGAAGATGCGAACGAAGTATGTGCACATATCCGTCAAGTGGTTGCAGGAGAATTTTCTCAAGAAGCGGCAGACGCAGTGAGAATTCAGTACGGCGGTAGTGTAAAACCTAATAACATTAAAGAATACATGGCTCAATCGGATATCGATGGTGCTCTTGTAGGTGGAGCAAGCCTTGAACCACAAAGCTTCTTGCAGCTTTTAGAAGGGGCAAGCACACATGAGTAAGTCACCAGTAGCGTTAATCATCTTAGATGGTTTTGCTTGCCGTAACACAAAAGAAGGAAACGCTGTAGCCCAAGCGAACAAACCGAACTTTGATCGTTTGTGGAATCAGTACCCTCACAATCAATTAATTGCAAGTGGCGAATCCGTAGGACTTCCTGAAGGACAAATGGGGAACTCCGAAGTGGGTCACTTGAATATTGGTGCCGGACGTATCGTGTACCAAAGCTTAACCCGCGTGAATTTAGCGATTCGTGAAGGGGAATTCGAAACGAATGCCACTTTCATCGATGCGATCAATCACGCGAAAGAAAAAGGAACGAATCTTCATATCTTTGGACTACTTTCGGATGGTGGGGTTCACAGTCACATTGAACATCTTTATGCTCTTCTTGGTTTAGCAGCTCAAGAAGGCATCAAGAATGTATATGTTCATGCTTTCCTTGATGGACGTGACGTTGGACCACAGACAGCGAAAGGGTACCTCCAGGATGCTGAAGCGAAAATGAAAGAAATCGGCGTTGGCCAATTTGCGACGATTTCTGGTCGTTACTATTCCATGGACCGTGACAAGCGCTGGGAACGTGTGGAGAAATCCTACCGTGCCATGGTTTACGGTGAAGGCCCAAGCTATCATGATCCGATGGAACTTGTGAACGATTCATACGAAAATGGAATCTACGATGAATTCGTCATTCCATCTGTGATGACGAAAGAAAACGGAGAGCCGGTCGCAACGATTAAAGACGATGATGCTGTAATCTTTTACAACTTCCGTCCTGACCGAGCGATCCAGATTTCGAATACATTTGCGAATGCAGACTTCCGTTCATTTGAGCGCGGAGAGAAGCATCCGAAGAACCTTCACTTTGTCTGCTTAACACGATTCAGTGAAACAGTTGATGGATTTGTAGCATTCAAACCGACAAATCTTGATAATACACTTGGTGAAGTCCTTTCCCAAAACGGACTGAAGCAATTGCGTATCGCCGAGACGGAGAAATATCCTCATGTCACGTTCTTTATGAGCGGTGGCCGTGAAGATGAATTCCCGGGGGAAAAACGGATTCTGATCGATTCCCCTAAAGTGGCAACGTATGACCTGAAGCCTGAAATGAGTGCGTATGAAGTGACGGATGCTTTACTTGAGGAAATCCGTGAAGACCGTCAGGATGCGATTATCTTGAACTTCGCAAATCCGGATATGGTCGGTCACTCAGGAATGCTTGAGCCGACGATCAAAGCGGTGGAAACAGTGGATGAGTGTCTTGGGAAAATCATTGACCTCATCACTGAAAAAGGCGGAACAGCCATCATCACAGCAGACCACGGAAATGCAGATGAAGTTCTGACCGAAGAAGGCAAGCCTATGACGGCCCACACGACGAACCCGGTCCCTGTCATCGTAACGAAAGAAGGAATCGAGCTTCGTGAAGGTGGAAAGCTAGGAGATCTTGCTCCAACCATGCTAGATTTATTAAATGTTAATCAACCAGCTGAAATGACTGGAAAAACACTAATTAAAAAATAAGGAGAGATTCTAAATGCCATTTATTACAGACGTATACGCTCGTGAAGTATTGGATTCACGCGGTAACCCAACAATCGAAGTAGAAGTATATACACAATCAGGTGCTTTCGGACGCGCACTAGTTCCATCTGGAGCTTCAACAGGTGAATACGAAGCCGTTGAACTTCGTGACGGAGAAAAAGACCGCTACCTTGGTAAAGGGGTACAAAAAGCAGTCGATAACGTAAACAACGAAATCGCTGAAGAACTGATCGGTTATGACATCACTGAACAAGTAGCAATCGACCAGGCAATGATCGCTCTTGACGGTACAGAAAACAAAGGTAAGTTAGGTGCCAACGCAATCCTTGGTGTTTCCATGGCTGTTGCCCGTGCAGCTGCTGACTTCTTCGGAGTGGAATTATACCAATACCTTGGTGGATTCAACGCGAAGCAGCTTCCAGTACCGATGATGAACATCGTTAATGGTGGAGAGCACGCTGACAACAACGTAGACATCCAGGAATTCATGGTAATGCCTGTAGGAGCTTCTACATTTAAAGAAGGTCTGCGCATGGGAACAGAAATCTTCCACAGCCTGAAGTCAGTTCTTAAATCTAAAGGCTACAACACTGCAGTTGGTGATGAAGGTGGATTCGCTCCAAACCTTAAGTCCAATGAAGAAGCACTTTCAACAATCATCGAAGCAATCGAAAAAGCTGGATACAAGCCAGGAGAAGAAGTTCTTCTTGCAATGGACGTAGCAGCTTCTGAAATCTACAACAAAGAAGACGGTAAATATCATCTTTCTGGAGAAGGCGTTGTTCGTACTTCAGCAGAAATGGTTGATTGGTACGAAGAAATGTGCAACAAATACCCAATCATCTCCATCGAAGACGGTCTTGACGAAAACGACTGGGATGGTTTCAAACTACTGACTGACCGTATCGGTAAAAAGGTTCAATTAGTAGGGGATGACTTATTCGTTACAAACACGACCAAGCTTTCTCAAGGTATCGAGCAAGGTATCGGTAACTCGATCCTGATCAAAGTGAACCAAATCGGTACACTGACTGAAACATTCGATGCAATCGAAATGGCGAAGCGCGCTGGTTACACAGCCGTCATCTCTCACCGTTCTGGTGAAACAGAAGACAGCACAATCGCTGACATCGCAGTAGCAACAAACGCTGGTCAAATCAAAACAGGTGCACCATCACGTACAGACCGCGTAGCGAAATACAACCAACTACTTCGAATCGAAGATCAATTGGCTCACACAGCTCAATATCTTGGAGCGAAAACATTCTATAACGTAAATCGCTAATACAAGCAATTTGAAAAGCAGCCCCGTCTTTGGATGGGGCTGTTTTTGTGATTTTTGATGGCATTATTTTTTCTATATCATCACCCTGGTTTGCCAAGGCACGTTATAATGAAAGAGTTTTTAGCTAAAATAGGGGTTTGACAAGCTAAAGAAGAACGTTTCAATGGAGATGTACTCCATTTCATATGATTCTTTGAGGAGAAGACTGTTCCAAGTGGCTTATTAGGGGGATCTCGGATGAAAATCCGGCCGTTTTGGGTAGAAATCCAGCCGTTTTTGAGAAAAATCCGGCCGTTTCAGATGAAAATCCAGCCGTTTTCGAAAATAATCCAGCCGAAATAACCCAAAATCCGGCCGATTAACATATTATCCCAAAATCGAAACGCACATCTCATCTAAGGCCAC
This sequence comes from Rossellomorea sp. NRS-1567, assembly GCF_050467885.1. Taxonomy (NCBI): domain Bacteria; kingdom Bacillati; phylum Bacillota; class Bacilli; order Caryophanales; family Bacillaceae; genus Rossellomorea; species Rossellomorea sp. NRS-1567. The sequence continues at coordinate 202,734 of NZ_JBITPL010000014.1, forward strand.
TCTACACCGACGTACAATCGCATCCCTAACCAACTCTTTCCACAATTCAAACAATATTACCTTGTCCACTACATAATCCCTATGGTAAACTAGTAGTAATGTTATGTTCGTATCAGGAGGTGGGACTCATGCACACTTTATTAGTCACTTTACTTATTATTGTATCAATCGCACTTATCGCCATTGTATTACTTCAGTCAGGTAAAAGTGCTGGACTTTCAGGGGCCATCTCTGGTGGTGCAGAACAACTTTTCGGAAAACAAAAAGCTCGTGGTATTGACTTAGTACTGCACAGAATCACAATCGTATTATCGGTACTATTCTTCGTACTAACCATTGCCATCGTAGCTATCTAATACGTACAAAAACCTGATCATTAAAGTCAGGTTTTTTTATTTAAACAGGATTAATTCTTAAAGATTATTTTTTTACTTATGATCTGCTTAGGCTCTGTCAATAAGGGCTTGCTTGATGGTGAGGGGTGTGCGTGAAAGAGCTGAAAGTATCGAATTTAGCAAAGAAGAGACAACAAACACTCGAAAGAATTAGTGTATCTAATAAAATTTGAAAACTATTTATACATACTATGAAAAAAAGCTTTTCTAAAAATTCGAATGACATATTTATTAGTTTATAATTTCATGCTTAGAAAGTTGATTGGAGAGGAAGGTGCTCGACTCCTGCGGGAATAGCGGGAAAGTTGAGACCCCACAGGGCAAAGCCCGAGGAGGCTCAACTCACGCCCCGCGGAAAGCGAGCACCTGGAGCGGAAATCAACCAGCACTCACTCTTTCGACGGGAATCTTACAAAAGAGCTTTGAAACAAAAACTAAATTGTTTTTTCAAGCGAAATATTGGATTGTCTGACCAATGTTTGCTAAAAATAGAGGAGAAGAGTGGACTAAACGATCGTTTAACTGAAAGAAGCCTGTGATATCAAGCTTCTGAGCTACTAATCAAACGTTTGTTTAACAAAAAAACAACTAAAATCTGATTGCATAACAAAATCATTTAAACAACTGTTTAACAGAAAGGAGCCTTTAAAATCAAGGTTTCTCCCAGCTAATCAAACGTTTGTTTAAAATGAGATAAAAGGAGTCACTAGCTATGAAAACCGTATTACCAAAACCATTCACATTTGAAGCAGGTCCCCGTGCCGTCTTATTGCTTCACGGATTCACAGGAAACTCAGCCGATGTCCGGATGCTCGGTCGTTTCTTAGAAAAGAAAGGCTATTCATCCCATGCCCCTCACTATAAAGGACACGGTGTACCGCCGGAAGAATTGGTTCATACAGGTCCTGAAGATTGGTGGCAGGATGTCATGGACGGATATGAGCTTTTAAAGAGTAAGGGATATGAAGAGATTGCGGTTGCCGGCCTTTCTCTAGGAGGGGTATTTTCTCTTAAATTAGGTTACACTGTACCTGTAAAGGGTATTGTCCCTATGTGTGCACCGATGTATATAAAAAGTGAAGAAGTCATGTATAAAGGGGTCGTGGATTACGCCCGTGAATTTAAGAAATTTGAAGGAAAACAAGAAGACCAAATTGAAAAAGAAATAGAAGAGTTTAAGAAAACGCCGATGAATACATTGAAGGCCCTGCAGGAATTGATTGCAGACGTGCGTGAAAATGTGGATATGATTTATTCACCGACGTTTGTTGTACAGGCAAGGCATGACCATATGATCAATACGGATTCTGCTAATATCATCTATGATAACGTTGAATCCGATGACAAAGACATGAAGTGGTACGAAGAGTCCGGTCATGTGATTACATTAGATAAAGAAAAAGAACAGCTTCATGAAGACGTCTACGGTTTCTTAGAGAAATTAGATTGGACGGTTTGATGAATTCGATGATCAGGAGGGATTGTCATGGACGAAAATATTAAAGAGCATGTGGATAGGCTCCTTTCCTACATGAAGGAAGAAGCATACAAGCCATTAACGGTACAGGAGCTTGAAGAAGCATTCGGAATTGAAGGATCCACGAACTTCAAGGAATTCGTAAAGGCTCTTGTCGTAATGGAAGAGAAAGGGCTGGTCGTACGTACGAGAAGTAATCGCTACGGCTTACCTGAGAAAATGAATCTGGTAAGAGGGAAAGTATCCGCTCATGCAAAAGGTTTTGCGTTTGTGATACCGGAAGAATCAGGAATGGACGATATCTTCATCCCTCCTAATGAAACGAATAACGCCATGCACGGCGATATAGTATTAGTAAGAGTGTCTACTTCTTCTTCAGGTTCCAGAAGAGAAGGAACTGTTGTGAGAATCGTAGAGCGCGGTGTCGACCAAATGGTTGGGACGTTCACAGAAAGTAAGCATTTCGGATTCGTTATCCCGGATGACAAGAAGTTTGCGAGTGATATCTTTATCCCGAAATCCGCTCAAATGGGTGCAGCGGAAGGACATAAGGTCGTCGTGAAATTAACTTCCTACCCTGAAGGTCGCAAGAGTGCAGAGGGTGAGGTCATTGAAATCCTGGGTCATAAAAATGATCCCGGTGTCGATATTCTCTCAATCATCCATAAGCACGGGATTGACGTCGAATTCCCTGAAGAAGTCATGGATCAGGCGAATAATGTGCCAAGTGAAATCGACGAATCAGAAATTCCAAACCGAAAAGACCTGCGCGATCAGACAATCGTCACGATTGATGGTGCTGACGCAAAGGATTTGGACGATGCTGTAACCGTAACGAAGCTGGACAATGGAAACTACAAACTTGGGGTACATATTGCAGACGTAACGTACTATGTTAAAGAAAGCTCTCCGATTGACCAGGAAGCGTTTGATAGAGGGACATCCGTATACTTGGTAGACCGGGTCATCCCAATGATACCGCACCGACTATCGAATGGTATTTGTTCTCTTAATCCCAAGGTCGATCGTTTGACTCTATCCTGTGATATGGAAATTTCACCTGATGGCGATGTCGTGAAACACGAAATCTTCCAAAGTGTCATTAAGACAACGGAACGAATGACGTATTCAGATGTAAATAAGATTCTTGTGGATAAAGATGAAGAACTTCGTAAAAAATACGAGCCTTTGGTACCGATGTTCGAGGAAATGGAAGACTTGGCACAGGTTCTCCGCACAAAACGGATGAAGCGCGGAGCCATCGACTTTGATTTCAAAGAAGCGAAGGTGCTTGTAAATGAAGAGGGAGAACCAACGGATGTGGTCCTGCGTGAACGTTCAGTAGCCGAAAAGCTGATCGAAGAGTTCATGTTAGTGGCGAATGAGACGGTTGCTGAGCACTTCCACTGGATGGAAGTACCGTTCATCTATCGTATCCATGAAGACCCCAAAGAAGATAAACTGCAGCGCTTCTTCGAATTTATTACGAATTTCGGCTTGATTGTAAAAGGAACAGCCAATTCGATTCATCCACGTGCTCTTCAGGAGATTGTCGAGGACGTACAAGGGCAGCCGGAAGAAATGGTTGTATCGACGATGATGCTGCGTTCCATGCAACAAGCGAAATACGATCCTGAAAGCTTAGGTCACTTTGGACTCGCAACAGAGTTCTATACTCATTTCACCTCACCGATCCGTCGTTACCCTGACTTGATTGTTCACCGTTTGATCAGGACTTACCTGATTGAAGGCAAGGTTGATCAAGCAACACGGGAAAAATGGGGCGCCCAAATGGGTCATATCGCTGAGCACACGTCAAGCCGCGAACGCCGTGCAGTGGATGCAGAACGGGAGACCGATGAGCTAAAAAAAGCAGAGTATATGGAAGACAAAGTGGGAGAAGAGTACGACGGTATCATCAGTTCCGTTACGAATTTCGGAATGTTTGTCGAACTGCCTAACACCATTGAAGGTCTTGTCCATGTGAGCTATATGACGGATGACTACTACCGATTCGATGAACGTCATCTTGCCATGATTGGTGAAAGAACAGCAAACGTATTCCGAATCGGAGACGAGATCACCGTTCGTGTCGTGAGCGTCAATAAAGATGAGCGTGCCATCGACTTTGAAATCGTAGGAATGAAGAATAATCGCAAGGAACGTGAAGACCGTGTCCGCTCGATCCGCTCTGATAAAGGAAAATTGGATCGTGGAAAATCGAATCGATCTTCAGACCGGAAAAAGGACGGAGAATGGTCAACACGTCCACCGAAAAACAACAAGAAGAAAAAGTCGAATAAGAAACACTTTGAAAATGCGCCTCGAAGCAAACGCAAAAAGAAGAAATAAAGGTTCAGGAGCAATGGGATAACCTTTGCTCCTTTTCTTTTCCAAGTGTAACAATTCAATTTTTCTCGAGAATATGAGATAATAATGAGTAAACCAGCGATGACTAGGGGGATTCCAATGCCAAAGGGAGAAGGCAAGCTTATTGCCCAAAATAAAAAAGCACGTCATGACTATGCCGTAGAAGAAACATATGAGGCAGGTCTTGTGCTGCAAGGAACCGAAATTAAAGCGATTCGGGGCGGCCGTGTGAACTTGAAGGATTCTTTTGCCCGTGTTCAAAATGGAGAAATTTTCGTTCATAATATGCACATCAGTCCATATGAACAGGGAAATCGATTTAATCACGAACCTCTCAGAACACGTAAGCTGCTGCTTCACAAAAAGCAAATCAATAAATTGATCGGTGATTCGAAGGAAGCAGGATACAGTATCGTTCCATTAAAGCTATACATCAAAAATGGTGTGGCTAAACTTCTGATCGGTCTAGCCCGTGGTAAGAAAAAGTTTGATAAACGGGAAGATTTAAAACGAAAAGAAGCGAACCGTTCGATCCAGAGAGAACTGGCACAGCGTCAAAAAGGTATGTAATTGTACAGATTTCCGGAATGTGGCATTTGCAATTATCTCAGGATTTGTTATACTAATAGATGTCGCGAGGTAATCTTGTGGCTGTAAGGACAATTGAATAAGTGACTTACACGCTGAACTTATTCTTTCCCGTTCTTCCCTTTCTATCATGGGGACGTTACGGATTCGACAGGGATAGTTCGAGCTTAGGTTGCGAGCCGTGGGGATCGTCCACGATAAAACGTCAAAGCCAATAATAACTGGCAAAACTAACAATAACCTAGCTTTAGCTGCATAATAGCGCTTTAGCTGTTCCTCCCTCCATCGCCTATGTGGTAGGGTAAGGGACTCACTCTTAGTAGGCTACGCCGGAGTCCACCGTCTGAGGACAAAGGAAGAGACCAATCAGACTAGCTGCACGGACGCCCGTTGATAGGCAGAAGCTGCAGTGAACTTGCGAATATATCGACTACGCTCGTAGACGCTTAAGTGGCGATGTTTCTGGACGTGGGTTCGATTAGTTATTAGTCGCCTTATGTGGTAACACATAAGTGAAAATTTGGCTTTATCGGTGAAACCTAAGTCACACACAGTGTGATAAGGCAATGCCGAGCGGTATGTGGAGCAATCCAACAGCCGTGTATCGACTTATAGGCTGCCCAAGATCGGCAGTACTAGGATGCGGAATTTATATCTCTCAAAAGATAAATCTATATTTCGCATAATACGCCAAAGGACCTTTACTACAGGTTCAAGATATAGTCAGTGCCATGTCGAAAGCATGGAAGTGCACGTCCCACCGTCTCCACCAAATACATATTTGGTGGTTTTTTATTTTTATAACTTGAAAAACTCTTCTTCAAAAGCTAATTTCTGCTTCAAACATTCTGGATTGTATTTCCCGTTTCTAATTGTTATCCTATTATAATGTTTGAGGATCCAGTCAGCACGTTTTCTCTTTTTTTCCACTCTAAGAAAAGGTAGAACGTATTTCAATATGTCTAAAACTTGATTTTTAGTCTTAATGGTTAGTGTAAAGGAATTCTGATGACGATCTGGATGGTAGTTTTTCTTTTTAGTAATGTGACCGTTTGTTAGGTTTTTGAGGTATTCCAGAAGTTCCAGGTCTGTCGAGGCAACACTAATACAAGGTCTTCTATATTCTTTATCATGCATGCGTGTTAATGTTATAGAACCTTCCCCATCGATAATCCCAGCAAGATAGGCTGCTTCCCAAGCTTTCAAACCTTCCAACTCCTATCATTCTATTTTGCTTATTTCCCTCTTAATTAATCATTACCCAAATAGTGATTGTATCAGTAATATTAGATGGAGATTTTTTGTGTTTTTAGGTTTAAATTGAAATTTTGCGAAGTGAATAAGTTTTCCAAAAAATTTTGAGGGATAGCAGTAAGTCAAAATTAAAATACCTGAAGATTAAAATTAAACAAGCTCTTAATTTTCATAATAATCAACCTATATACCGCTCTCAAAATTATTCTCAAATAATTTTGAGAGTTATTTTTTTGAGTTGTGAGCATTTCTTTCCAACATTGTTACCGTTCTGTGAATAAACTTCGACGAAATTTCGAAAATCTGTTTAAAGTTGAGTGAAACAAGGGTACCTTTTAATAGAATTTGATAGTATAGGTCTACAGTGATAAATCCGACATAAAGGAAGGTGATTTCCCTATGTTTAATAAATTCAAGCCATACTTGATTGTGTTGATCAGTCTGGTTTCATTATTTTTCATCATTATATTCAGTTCGGGAAGTGAAATGATCATTCTCGATCCTAAAGGACCTGTTGGGGCCTTGCAGAAAGATCTGATCATGCTGTCAATCTACTATATGCTTGGCATTATGGTTGTCGTTCTTTCCTTCTTTACTGTTATTCTCCTAAAATATCGAAGCAGTAAAAAGGATAGTGATTACAAGCCCGAGATGCACGGGAGTACGAAATTAGAAATTATCTGGACGCTTATTCCTGTATTGATTGTTATTGCCTTGTCTATCCCAAATACAAAGGCATTATATGAATTAAGGGAAGCTCCTAAAGCAACAGCTCATAAAGATCCGATTGTGATCCATGCCACTGCTGCGGATTGGAAATGGATCTTCAGTTATCCGGAGGAAGGTATTGAGACAGTCAACTATGTCAATGTACCGGAAGATCATCCCATTTTATTCAAGGTAACAGCTGCAGATTCCATGGCTTCTTTCTGGGTACCGCAACTTGGCGGACAGATTTATGGGATGCCGGGAATGGTGAATGATTTATACTTACAGGCTGATGAGCCGGGTACTTATGATGGAAGAAACTCAAACTTCACTGGTGAAGGGATGACACACCAAAAGTTTGATTTTGTTGCGTTAGAAGAAGAGAAGTATGAAAAGTGGGTAAAAGATTCTCAGGAAAATGAGACGAAATTGACGGAAGAAACATATGAAAAACTCATGCTGCCTGATACGGTTGATAAAATGACCTTTTCATCCACTCATTTAGCCTTTGTCGACCATGGGAAGAATTCTGAATATGCCATGGCGATCCGTGAGAAATATGGTGTGGAGGCATCTTCACATGGTGCGGATAAAGATGCTGAGACAAGTCATGGAAATCACGGTGATCACGGAAACATGGAAGATCATGATAACCATGAAGACCATGATGGAATGAAAGATCATGAAGACCATGACGAAGAAGAGCATAAAGACCAAGAAAATAACGAAGGACATGAGCACTAAGAAAGGAGGACTCTAGATGTTTGATTTTATTAAAGATAATTTAATCCTCAATGATCCGTTGATTCTTGGAGCAAACATTTCCATCGTTTTCACCGTAATAGGGATCGTCGCGACCCTTACGTACTTTAAAAAATGGAAATGGCTGTGGAATGACTGGATCACGAGTGTTGATCATAAAAAAATCGGTATCATGTATATCATTGCTGCATTGATCATGCTCTTCCGCGGAGGAGTCGATGCCCTTTTAATGAGGGCGCAATTAACGGTGCCTAATAATGAATTTTTATCATCACAACACTATAATGAAATCTTTACGACTCATGGTACGATCATGATTTTATTCATGGCGATGCCATTCTTACTTGGACTGATGAACGTCGTAGTCCCTCTCCAAATCGGTGCAAGGGACGTCGCATTCCCATTTCTGAATAACTTAAGTTTTTGGTCATTCATGTTTGGGGCGATCCTTTTCAATATGTCTTTCGTATTCGGTGGATCACCGGATGCAGGTTGGACGAACTACGCACCACTGGCGATTGAAGGAAGTCCGGGACCGGGAATTAACTATTACCTCCTTGGCCTGCAGATTTCCGGAATTGGTACGTTATTAACGGGAATCAACTTTGTTGTCACGATTATTAAGATGCGTGCACCAGGCATGACGCTTCTTCGTATGCCGATGTTCACGTGGACGACATTGATCACAGCATTCATCATCGTTTTCGCATTCCCGATCTTAACGGTGACATTAGCGTTGATGACATTTGACCGATTATTCGGTACGCATTTCTTCACGCTTACAGCCGGTGGGAATCCAATGCTTTGGTCGAATTTATTCTGGTTATGGGGACACCCGGAAGTATATATCGTTATTTTGCCTGCTTTCGGTATTTTCTCAGAAATCATTGCAACATTTGCAAGAAAAACATTGTTTGGTTATAAATCGATGATCATCTCACTAGTAGCCATTTCAGGGTTAAGTTTCGTTGTGTGGGTTCACCATTTCTTCACAATGGGCGGAAGCGCTGCGGTTAACAGTGTATTCTCGATTTCGACGATGGCGATTGCCATACCGACCGGGATCAAGATATTTAACTGGTTGGGTACCCTTTATAAGGGACGGATTGAATTTACCGTCGCCATGATGTGGTCCGTTGCATTCATTCCGACCTTCCTGATTGGTGGAGTGACAGGGGTCATGTTGGGGATGGCTGCTGCCGACTTCCAATATCACAATAACTACTTCCTGGTTGCTCACTTCCACTACACGCTGATTGCCGGTGTGGTATTTGCCTGCTTCGCAGGACTCGTGTACTGGTATCCAAAAATGTTTGGACATAAGATGAATGAACGCATAGGGAAATGGGCTTTCTGGTTCTTCTCTATCGGTTTCAATGTATGTTTCTTACCGCAATTCGTCTTAGGATTTTCCGGTATGCCAAGACGTGTGTACACATACGGACCGGAAGATGGCTGGATGGCATTGAACGTTATCTCTTCTGTCGGGGCTTTCGGAATGGGAGTAGGATTCATGATTATCGTCTATAACGTTTACTACAGCTACCGTTTTGCAAAACGGGAACTATCAGGGGATGCTTGGGATGGACGTACGCTTGAATGGGCAACTAGTTCGGCGATTCCACCTCATTATAACTTCGCACATGTTCCTGAAGTGAAGAGTGCGGATGCATTCTACTATATGAAACAAGAAAGAAAAGAATCCGGTAAGCCGGAAAAGGTTGAGTATAAACCGATTCATATGCCGAGCAATGCAGGGACACCATTCATCATGTCCGGGTTATTCTTCGTTGGTGGATTTGGCTTGGTGTTTGAACTGTGGTGGATGGCGATTCTTGCCCTTATTGGTATCTTCGGATGCATGGCATACCGTTCCCTATTTTCACACAAACAGGATGCTGGTTACTATGTAAGTGTGGAAGAAATAGAAAAAGCAGAAAATCCGTATAAGAGGGAGGCGTGAATATGGCACATAGTACAAATGTAGATCCAAATGCGCCACTTGAATATCAATCGGAGATCGGCAAACTGAATATTTTTGGATTCTGGGTTTTCCTGGGTGCGGAAGTAGCTCTATTTGCCACTATTTTCGCGACATTCTTTGCCCTTGAAAGCGGCACGGTTGGAGGTCCGCTTCCATCTGAAGTGTTTGATCTGAAGAATACAATCATCATGACGTTACTATTATTAATCAGTAGTTTCACGTCAGGGTTATCAATAAATGAATTGAGAAGAAGAAATGTCAAAGGGATGATGGTCTGGCTGATCATCACATTGCTCTTTGGCGCAGGGTTCCTTTACATGGAAATCACGGAATTCCTTCATCTGATCCATGAGGGAGCCGCCATGGGCACCAATGCATACTGGTCTTCTTTCTATCTATTGACCGGTACGCATGGTCTCCACGTAACATTAGGTATTTTATGGATAATACTTGTGATGTTCCAGGTGAAAAGACAAGGATTAAATCCAGATACCGCTAAAAAACTATTCGTATCCAGCTTGTATTGGCACTTCTTGGACTTTGTATGGATCTTCGTGTTTACAAGCGTGTACTTACTAGGGATGGTGGGATAATGGAACACAATACAGCGAATCATAGTCGTATTCCCTGGACACAGATCATTGGTTTTGTCTTATCCATTGCATTAACATTTTTGGCCGTCTGGTTCGGACTTTACGCAGGACTCGCGTACAATGTGATGGTTGCTCTTGTATTTGTTCTTGCCTTTATCCAGGCTGCAATCCAGCTGTTTATGTTCATGCACGTAACAGAAGGAGAAGGCAGATGGCAGGTAGGAAAAATGATGTCAGCTGCATTTATCGCACTTGTGATCGTACTTGGATCGATTTGGGTATTGAGCAATATGCATTAATGGATAGAAATCAATTTGTTATATAAAAAGAGGTCGTTGAACCTATTCAACGACCTCTTTTTAACGTTTTTTTCTAATAGGCTTTTTCATCCTCATAGTTAAACTGCCACTGAATACCAAATTTATCGGTAACCTGACCATACAACTTACTCCAGAATGTTTCCTGCAGCTCCATATCCACCTTACCGCCTTCTTTCAATTTGTGGAAACGGGCCGTCAACTCTTCAGTATCCTTGCTTACTAGGGCCAGGGTGATATTGTTTCCTTCTACAAAAGGCATATCAGGAAACACGTCGGAAAACATGACGTTACTGCCGTCGATTGTCAGTCTTGTATGTAACACCAGGTTCTTAGCTTCTTCAGGAAGGGGATAATCCGGGTGGGGAGGTGCTTCTGCAAATGTCATGATCTGTGGCGACTCAGTACCGAATACCTCTGCATAATACTCAACAGCTTCTCGACAATTCCCATTAAAATTCAGGTAAACATTGACTGACATGTCTATCACTCCTATTGATTATAATGACTACATTTTTTATTGTAGCATCATCTTGTTCTTATTGGTCGGAAAAATATGAATAATCAAAAAATATATCCAAATAAAAGAGCGCCAACCTCAACGTCGGAGGTGGCGCTCACTACCTTCAGTCTGCTTTCAATTCCTTCAAGACATTGATTCCAAACAAAAGGACACCGACCGTAGTCACTACACCACCGGCAGCAATAACCGGGACGACACCTTCATTTCCAAGCACTAAGAAAAATAATCCAATCATCATAAGGGGCAAGCCGACATTATGAAGCCAGAAATGAGCCTTAGCCAGTTTAGTAGAAGATACTGCCGGGAATAAGTGATAAATAAGACCTGCTAACGTAAGGGCAGTCCAGCCTAATAAGTTAACGTGAACATGGACCGGAGTCAAACTGTAGTCATGGACCATGGACATATACAGTCCGATACACACACCAATCATGAAGTAGACGACAGAAATCCTGATCAGTTTAATACCCATCTAATAATCCCCTCCTTTTCTTTGGTAATATATGAGTAATTATACCTATGTAGAACTTAGGTTTTTGCCGTCCATATATCTAATTTAATATTAATGAATAGGCAGATTGTGATTAATAGGTGTTATACTAAAGAAAGAAATGGCTATTCATCTGTCTTTACAGAATTTTGTGGAAGTCTTTCATAAAAGTAATGAGCTCGTTATGAAACTTGTTAATAGGCTGTAGGGTTGAGGGAGCAGGTCAAACAGAAATAAATATGTTGATAGAAAAGCCGGCGGATACCTTGTGGGCTTTATATTTCTTGATAAACAATGTAAAATTTGGAGGTGCAATTAAAAATATTGCCTACTTTCCAATGAATTGATAGAATCATCAATTAGAGTAACTGTAATTCGAAAATGAGGAGAAAAAAATGATAAATGTCACTAGTGGATTTAGAATAGAAAAAGATTTTCTTGGAGAAAAAGAAGTACCTGAAGATGTGTACTATGGAATTCAAACCTTACGGGCAGTGGAAAACTTTCCTGTTACGGGGTACAAAATCCATAAAGAGATGATCGATGCTTTAGCGACGGTTAAGAAAGCCGCGGCTCTTGCCAATATGCAGACCACACGTCTTTATGACGGGATAGGTCAAGCCATCGTGCAAGCTTCTGATGAAATATTGGAAGGGAAGCTTCATGAATTCTTCATCGTCGATCCCATCCAGGGAGGAGCAGGGACTTCCATCAACATGAACGCTAATGAAGTCATTGCCAATCGAGCACTGGAGCTCATGGCCCATCGTAAAGGGGAATATGGAAAGGTAAGCCCGAACAGTCATGTTAATATGTCACAGTCAACGAATGACGTATTTCCGACGGTCATCCATATTTCCACGCTGAAATTATTAGAGAAACTTCTTATCACCATGGAACATATGCTGAACGCCTTTAAAAAGAAAGCGCAGGAGTTTGATCACGTCATTAAAATGGGACGTACCCACCTGCAGGATGCTGTACCGATTCGACTTGGTCAGGAGTTTGAGGCGTATAGCAGGGTGGTGGAGCGTGATATTAAACGGATCGGACGAACACGGGATCACCTCTATGAAGTAAATATGGGGGCGACTGCAGTAGGGACTGGATTGAATGCAGATCCTGTTTATATTGAAAATGTCGTAAAGCATCTGGCAGATATAAGCGGATTGCCCTTAACAGGAGCTGAACACCTCGTCGATGCCACGCAAAATACCGACGCTTATACAGAAGTTTCTGGTGCCTTGAAGGTGTGTATGATCAATATGTCGAAGATTGCCAATGACCTGCGTCTGATGGCGTCAGGACCTCGTGCAGGGCTGGGTGAAATTTCATTGCCATCCAGACAACCTGGTTCTTCCATCATGCCTGGTAAAGTGAATCCCGTCATGCCTGAGCTGATCAATCAAGTAGCTTTTCAGGTCATGGGAAATGATCAGACCATCTCCCTGGCATCAGAAGCCGGCCAGCTTGAACTGAATGTGATGGAACCAGTACTCGTTTTCAATCTCCTTCAATCCATCAGCATCATGAACAATGCGTTCAGAAGCTTTACAGACAACTGTCTTGTTGGAATCGAAGCGAATGAAACACGTATGAAGGAATATGTGGAAAATAGCGTAGGAATCATCACTGCAGTCAATCCACACTTAGGATATGAAGTTGTGTCCCGGATTGCCAGGGAAGCTATTCTAAAAGGGAAATCTGTGAGGGAGCTTTGTCTGGAATATGATGTTCTGACTGAGGAAGAGCTGGATCTGATCCTGAATCCTTATGAGATGACTAATCCCGGGATTGCGGGTAGTGCGCTTTTTGATCGCTCATAATTTATAAAAACAGAAGTGTCTCAAATGAGGATGTCCAACTGGACCCGCCCATTCGACCATCTGAATAAATTAATAGAAATAGATAAAGACCGTGCCGGAGAAATTGGTGCGGTTTTTTTCATGTGATTGAATGATAATCAGAAACGTTTTTTCAAGATAGCATGTATGTGCATAAGGAATCGGGAAAAAAGTATGGGTTAATAGAACTAGAACTATTTTCGTTTATTGATTGTACCTATACTTAAAATAATCAATATATTAGCCATTTAATGCTAAACGATTTGTGGTAAATCACAATTCATAATAGGTATAAAGTTGTGAGGAAGAGCAGCCTGCAACTAGTGAAAACCCCAATTTTTTTGTGATTATTAATTAGTATAATGTTAGTAGAACCTATATCGATATAAAAAATCTATGACTTGTGCTTGATCACTTGTGCTTGATCTGAAGGCTATTAACTACGTCATCCGGGAGGGTAAATAATGAATAGTGGGGCATTTATTAAATACTATCGCATCTTTATGGGGATGACCCAGAAACAAGTTGGGGATGGGATTTGCACCCCCGGTCACATCAGTAAAATCGAAAGCGGGCATTTACATTTGACGAAAGACAAGCTCGCTCTCTTTAATCGAAGACTGGGGATCAATATTGAAGATGAGCTGAAGGCTTTTCATAAATTACAAACAGAGTTGGATCTGTGGCATGATGTGATGATTAAGCAGATTAATGGGAAAGTAGAATTATTGAAAGAAACGATTGAACAAAATCCCCTGGTGAAAATTGAAACCCTGAATGGAACGTATAAGCTTCTCAGGGCAAGATATCATATGTTGAAAGGGAACATGCAAGAGTCAGAATTTCTATTAAATCAATTTTCAAATAAGCGCCTTTCCTTTCATATGAGGGATTATGACTATCATTTGTATTATCATGTGAAAGGGATGTTTGAGCTACTAAAGGGAAATGCGAAAAAGGCAATCGAGTTTTTACAGAAAATCAACGGAGAGGTTTACACCAATTTCGAGTATTATTATCATTTGGCTCTTGCCTATCAGCAAATGGATCAACTTGATCAATCCTTTCATTATAGTGAACGTTCCCTTCATCACTTTAAAGAAACGTTTAATTTCACCAGATGCATTGATGCCGCTACGATTCAGCTGGTGGCAGAAGGGAAACACGGAAGTGAGAGACTGGAAGATTTGGAAGGGAAATATGATGAGCTGATCCAGCATTGTGATAACCTGCATGATCATCGAAGAAAAGCCATTCTTTATATGAACCTAGGGAATGTGCACCGTGACATGATGGACGATAGGAAGGCAAGGGTAGCATTTCAAACAGCTTACGGCTTGCTGAAGCATGAGCCCCCTACATGGGGTTATGGCAATACTATTTTAGGAGGAGCGAGTCCATGGAAAACCCAGATCGTTTAATCTCATCGTTTGATGAAATCCCCTTCAGCGATTATAAAATGCCGATCATCTGTATATATGAGAGTCCTGAAGATTATCAAGGGATGTTTGTAGCAAGACTATTCGACGTGAATCAACCGACTCATTATATTTTGATGAGACCTACATTAGAAGCGGTTAGAATGGAAGTTCCAGACCGGTTCTCGTTGGTTCCAAAAGCCCAGGGTGAAGATTCGAACATAGTTGAAACGTGGATTTAGTGTATAAAAAAGCTTCATTCCTACTGAAAGGAATGAAGCTTTTTTATACATTTTCATTTGCCGAAGGATAGAATTTCCTTTCGATTTTTTTATATTCGTCAAGCTCCTGGGTAAGCCGTGCCAGTTTGTGAACCTCCTGCAAAAGAAAGGTTTTGTCCAATTCGTAAATCACTTCTTTCTCGATATGATCAATGGTATTACAGGCAAATTCCCAAAGGGCTTTGTGCTTAGATGGGTCAATGGACTCTGCAATAAGAGCGAGTACCCGGACGATATCAGTGATGATGAGATGATTGTCTTTGGCATAATGCCTGATATAGCCAAATCCTCGATAGAGATAATAATCAAATGCTTCTGTCTGGAGAATGATTCGAATGCTTCCTTCCTGGTCGATTAAATACGGGGTGAAGGAAAGGTGTTCTTCAACTGTTATCATCAGATCGGCCAATTGATCAATCGTATTGGAGGCTGTTTTGGGATCATCATTCCCAAGCGATTTGATCGCAACTTCAGCAAGCTTATGAATCCCCATCTGCAGGTCTTGAATTTCCGTCTCCTTATGGCCCATTTCGATAAAGTTGAGATAGTGATCAATAGAAATATCCTCGGTTTTCGGTCCCCATATGCTCACCAATTCATTCCCGGCCAAAACATAATCTCCGACTTTATAGTGGAGCTGGATGACAAGCTGATCATCTTTTGCCGATTCAATCATTCCATGAAAATCGATCAGCTGTATATATCCCGACTCTCTTGACTTCACATGAATGATATTCTCCTTATGATGCTCCATCATATCGCCGGTATTGCTGGTTCGATGGGCTTCTAAGTCATGTTTCAGCGTTTGATTGATCATTACTTCAGAAACCTGCTTCATATTGTACGTAATATTGTGTACCTGCATCCAAGTAGACGCATGGTTAATGAAGAAGATAAAGGTTACAGAAGTAAGAAAAGCGAGTCCGATCGTCATGATCGGGGCAGCCACAAACAGTTCTTCCTTTGAATTTCCGATAAAAAGAAAGAGGAGCAGTACATATACAAAGCTGCCATTGAAAATTCCGAGGGCGTGCTGTGTTTGTTTGTCCGAAATGAAATCCAGGAGCATCCTGGGTGAAAATTGACCACTGAACATCGTGAGCACAACAAGCAGTGAATTCAAGGTGAAAGCACTGAGCGTCAGGATGGCCCCGATGAGTGTACTGACAAGCATGCGCGTAACAGATGCATCCATACTTAAGAAGTTAAAGGTATATTGAGAGATGTCAGCATACAGATCTAAATAGAGGGTGAGTGCTACAAGCAGTATGGAAAAACAAATATAAAAGAACGGCATATACCATATGGTCAGCCGAATCTCACGCATTCTCTGCCGTTTGGACATAAGCATATATTTTTTGATGGATAAGGGGAGCATTTTTTTCAGCATAATTGATCCGGTTCCTTTCAAATAAAGGGATATGGAATAGTTTTCCCTGCCAGAACAGGTTAAAACGTCTCTTTGCAAATTAGATTGATAAACTCCCAGACAGGGTGCGAATTTAAGTAAACCGATAGGGAATGATGCGGTCTGTAACATTAGAAAGAATTTTTCAAAAATACTAAAAATAGTATTGACGAAGGAATGAATCCCCTTTATAATCCAATTCATACTCAAATAGAAAGTAATACCAAAACGAAACATTATATCTCTTATCAAGAGCGGCGGAGGGATAGGCCCGATGAAGCCCGGCAACCTGCAGGATCAGACTGTAAAGGTGCCAATTCCTACAGATTCCATGTGGATCTGGAAGATAAGGGGAGGAGCATGATCATTTAGCCCTCTTCTTAAAAGAAGAGGGCTTTTCTGTATCCCTTTTTCTTTTCCGCTCATATCCCTCAAGTGGATCTTCAACTGAAATGAATCATTCTTACGTATAAAGTGAAAAGTCGATAAAAGGAGGCTGAATGATGTCAACGATTAATGTGGCACTTCTAGGGTTCGGAACAGTAGGGCAAGGGGTCTGTGAAGCAATCGATACTCATCAGGACAGATTGAAGGAAGTCCTGGGTAAAGAGGTGAAGGTTAGGGCGATCCTTATTAAAGATCCCACAAAAGAGCGGAGCATTGAACCATCCATCAACGTCACAACGGATTTCCAAGACATCCTGGATATCCCGGACCTGCACGTGATCTTTGAAGCGATCGTGGGGGAAGAGCCGAGCTATACGTATTTAACCGAAGCCATTGAGAAGGGGGTTCATATCGTCACGGCCAATAAAGCGATGTTTGCCAAATATGGTCCTGAGCTATTGGAGAAGGCGAAAAGGAAGGGGATATCGGTCGGATTTGAAGCGACGACAGCCGGGGGAATCCCGGTGATCGGCAGTATCAGGCAGCTTCTGAAGGTGAATGAGATCAGACAAATTCAAGGGATTCTGAATGGGACGTCCAACTTCATTTTATCTCAAATGAGAAAAAGAGGTCTTGCCTTTGATACAGCCTTAAAGATTTCTCAGGAGAAAGGATACGCTGAAGCCGATCCGACAAATGACATCGAAGGCCATGATGCGTTCTATAAATTGCTTATTTTAAGTCAAACAGCCTTTGGCAGACAGCCCGATTGGAAGAATATCCGACGTAAGGGGATATCCCACCTGACTGCAGAGTGGCTCCAGGCAGCGGAATCCTTTCGATTACGGTTTAAGCACATAGGTTCTCTCCGGCGGGATTCAGTCGACCATATTAAAGGTGCAGTAGAGCCCATCCTTGTCCATGACACCCATCCTTTTTACGGTGTGGAGGATGTGGAAAATGCCATATCTCTTAAGGGTAGTCTTGTAGGGAGGATTACCCTGCTTGGTCCGGGAGCTGGAAAATTGCCTACAGGCAGCGCCATGGTAGAGGATTTCCTGTCGTTGATAGAGAGGAAGTATACCGACTCTGCCGTAAGTACCGTGAATACGGAAGAGGTTCTTGTTGAGAGCAGCCACCAATGGGTCTTAAGAATCCGTGAAACTGATGAGTATCAAAACTGGCTTCCATCGTTCATTTTAAAGGATCGTATTCAGCTGGACGATTACTTGTACGTATTTGTTGAAGGCAGGAAAGAGACACTGGAATCGCTTCTTCAGACGCATAACCATATTCAAGCCGTTCCTATTTTAAAAGAAATTCCGTTGGAAAATGAAGTGAAGACTGGAGCTGCTGTTTCTTAGAAGAAATCTTTAAAAAATATGGTCTGATGGAAAGTAGGGGTATCATTGAGTATGATCGTTCAAAAGTTTGGTGGAACCTCTGTTGGTTCTACAGATCGAATCAAACGCATGGTCTTTCATGTCATGAAGGAAAGAGAAAAAGGTCATGATGTCGTCGTTGTGGTGTCAGCAATGAATAAAACGACTGATACACTCGTACGATTGGCAGGGGAACTTTCTTCAGATCCTAGTAAGAGAGAAATGGATATGCTCTTAAGTACCGGGGAGCAGGTGACGATCTCCCTTTTGACAATGGCCCTGCACCATAAGGGACTGGAAGCCGTATCCCTGACAGGCAGACAGGCGGGAATCCAAACCGATGGAGTATTTGGGAATGCCAAGATTACCTCGATCAATACCGATCGGATAAAATCGGAGTTATCAAAAGGACGAATCGTTGTGGTAGCCGGTTTTCAAGGGATCACGGATAAAGGAGAGGTGGCCACATTAGGCAGGGGTGGTTCGGATACGACGGCTGCCGCTCTTGCGGCCGCTTTAAAAGCGGATAGGTGTGATATTTATACGGATGTAGATGGGGTGTATACGTCGGATCCGCGAATCGTTCCCCGTGCAGCGAAAATTGACACCCTCTCCTATGATGAGATGCTGCGTTTAGCCACCATGGGAGCTGGTGTCCTGCATCCGAGAGCGATTAAACATGCGAAGGAACATCATGTGCCGCTTGTGGTTTGTTCCAGTTTGAATGAAGGAAGGGGTACCGTCATTAGCGGAAGAACACAGAGAAATGCCCCTATTGTCGGGGTAGCCTATCAGAAAGACATTTCTGTTCTGACAATGTTTGACTGTCAGGGTGGAGAGTCACTGATTCTGTATGATCTCGATTCCAATCATATTGAAACAGAAATCATTAAATACCAGGAAAATCTTGTTCTCATCGTTAAAGATCAGGATTTTCATGAGTTGAAAAGAATCGTTGGACAATATAACCAAGCTTACTCTCATACAGAAGAAAGAGAGGATCTATCTAAGGTATCCGTGATCGGGCAAATCAAATCAACACATGAGGTAAAAGAGAAGGTTACCAACGTCTTTCATGACTACCATATTGCAAAGGCGTCCATATGGGAATCCCCGGTAGGATTAAGTGCACTGGTTGATAGATATGATGTGGAAAAAGCAGCCAGGGTCCTTCATATGCACTTTGGTTTGGATTACGTGGAATCAAGGAGAGCTGTTTTGTGAAAGGATCGGAAGGTGGAACATTCTGTCTTTCACCACATGAAAAAAGTGTATAGGCACTCCTATACACTTTTTCACTTATGGACTGATCAAAACAGGCGTACCGATTGGAACGAGTCCCGCTAACTCCTCTACGTCTTTGTTATTCATTCGTATACATCCCCTGGACACGGCATTTCCAATCGAGCTTGGGTCATTGGTTCCATGAATCCCGTAGCTTTCTTTCGATAAACTCATCCACATCGTTCCAAAAGGTCCGCCGGGATTTGGTGCTTTGTTAATGATGATAAATTCCCCGATGGGAGTTTCAAAAAGTACTCTCCCCACTGCAATGGGATACTGCTTGATTTGAACCCCATCCTTGAACAAACGCAGCCACCGGTTGTTAACAGAGACCTGAATGCGGTAAGGGTTATTGGTTGTATCCGGAATCCCAGGTATCGTAATCGTTTGACCTGGATAGATCACATCCGGATCAATACCGGGATTGGCTTTAAGTATGGATGGGAACGGGGTCCTGTAATCTCTTGATATTTGACTGAGTGTTTCTCCCACCTTGACTGTGTGAATCAGCTCAAACACCTCCCAATTTCACTCTCCCTCTATCCTATGTGCGTGAGAGAAAGTCGTTCAAGAAGATGAGTAAGTGAAAAAACCTGCTCCTCTTAAAAAGAGGAGACAGGCGTTATTGAGGCATGTTTGGTTGTGGAACGGTTGTATAGCTTTGGAGCATAAGGGTCATATCCTGGTCGTTTAATTGAGGAACCTGATAATAGCCATGCTTATTTTGATAAAGGAAGATCTCATAGCTCATTTCAATGAAATTCGGGACGCTGTCAGCTACGACACGCCGTAATACAGGGTTTGTCATCTCAAGGGCCGTCATGGCAAGAAGCATGGCCAATGACTTGGTCTGTCCCAGCATATAAGCAGACAAGCCTTTATCGGAAAGGTCCTTGACCGATTGATTCGGCTTCTTAGGTGCTCCGGGCTTGATGCCGTATGTGGTGGTATTGGTTTGAGTCATTTTGTATTGCTGGGTTGGCACAGTTGGGTCATGTCCTGTCGAAAAGCTGCCGACAATCGTATTATACATAGTCGTGACGAAAGTTGACTGGCGCTTAAGTATACCTTTAAGTTCAGGATCCTGAATGTGCTGATCATACATTTGATACTGATCGAGCATGCTGATGATCCCGGCTATGATCTCATGGGCATCAAAAAGCTCATGGCCCCCGTGGTTTTTACTTTCAGTGTTCATCATATTCGGTGGCATCTGAGTTCCTGGTGGTGTCATATTCGATGGTTGTCCTTGGTTTTGCATCTTTTTTCCCTCCTTGAAAATAGCATCGATGATTAGAATATCCTTAAAAAGCACAATTATGTATTTTGGTTTAATACTTGGCAGCCTGTCCGAATACAATAGGAAGAAGTCAATTTGAAGGTGGTCGAAGATGAGTATATTCATAAGCTATATCATTTTGGGATTATCGCTTTCTGCCCCTATGGGACCGATTAATGCCGCTCAATTGGACAAGGGGATCCGATTCGGCTTTTTTCATGCCTGGCTTGTGGGGGTAGGGGGAATGGTAGCGGACGGGATCTTTATGCTTCTCATATATTTTGGAGTCTCTCAATTTATCGATACCCCGGTCATTAAATTGTTCCTGTGGGTATTTGGGTTCTTTGTATTAACGTATACAGGGATTGAAAGCATCCAGAAATCAGCATCCATTACAAAGCCCTCTCATCAAAATCCCCATGAAACAAAAGGAAAGGCTTTTCGCACAGGATTCTTTATGGCCATTTCCAATCCATTAAGCATTCTATTTTGGCTAGGTATCTATGGTTCTATATTAGCTCAGACGTCCGGCTCCTATGAAGCAGGACAGCTTTTCCTGTACAGCATGGGGATCTTTCTTGGAATCACCCTTTGGGATCTTACGATGGCCGGTGTGGCGACAGGGGCAAGGAAACTGGTCAGTCCTGGGATTTTGCGGGTCATATCCATCATTTCCGGTCTCATTCTGATGGGCTTTGGGATTTACTTCGGTGTCCAGGCCTGCCGTTTATTATTCGGCTAGACAGACACCCAATAAGTTCTCTCCTAATAGGATAAATGTGTACTATTTAGGAGGGATCGGCTATATGTTATGGTCTAAAAGTTTGATCGATCAGCAAGGGGAGAAACTTACCCCATGGCAGAAAGCAGCCTACGGGCATTTCTCGGCTGTCATGTGCGACGAAGAACATCCTTACCCGTGTGTACCTGGAAAACAGGGCTTTCAGACAGATACCTTACGCTTTGGATTTGCAGATGATCCAAGAAATCAAGCAGCTTCTGAAAAACTGACCTGCTTACTCAAACAATATGGTGAAATATCAAGGGATACAGGGAAGTATGCATCTCTTGTAGTCTTTTTTAATTCAGAGGAGATAGTGGCCGATGACCAATCGATTGATTCTTATCAGGATATATTCTGGGGTTTATTGAATCGGGTTCATGAATTGGATGAATCACCATGGCCGGAAGATATTGCGAAGGATCCGCATCATCATACCTGGGAATTTTGTTTTGACGGGGAACCTTACTTTGCCTTCTGTGCAACACCTGCCCATACGATGCGGAAAAGCCGTCATTTTCCTTATTTTCTTGTAGCCTTCCAGCCCCGGTGGGTGTTCGATGAAATCAACTCTTCCACTGCATTCGGCCAGAAATTAAAGAAAGTGATACGGAAGCGGCTCATTGACTATGATGAGGCAGAACCCCATCCCAGCCTTAAATGGTATGGTCAGGAAGACAACTATGAGTGGAAGCAGTATTTTCTTAGTGATGATGATTCGACTCTATCCCAATGTCCATTTCTAAATATGCAAAAGAAAATCAAGAGTTAAAGCGTTCAGGCTTTAGCTCTTTTTTCTTTTATAATTGTCGCAATCGCAATCAGCACAATAAAGGCGATGCTTACAAAAAATCCAATGCGACTTACATGATCAAGAAGCGTGCCGCTGATTGCCGCTAAAATGAGGATGAGTGCAAATATTGATTGGATACGGTCCCACCAACTTTTGCTCATCAGCTTGTAAAAGGAGGCAAGGATAAAGATCCATGTATATAGAAGCATGAGTCCAGCTGCTGTAGTGATATACTCGAACAGTTTGTCCGGCAGGAGCATGGCGACCGCAATCGAAGCCGCGACAACAAGGGTGGTGAGTCCGAAAGCGGGGAGGGGCACCTTCCATTTCCCCTTCTTGGCAAAAACTTTTGGAGCATCCCCTTCTTCTGCCAATGCCACCAGCATCGTCGTGACTGCATATAAGGAAGCAACCATGGTGGAGAACCCGGCAATAACCAGAATGGCGTTGAATACATGGGGGACCCAGGGTAGATCATATTGTTTAAGAGCCGTTAGAAATGGACTTTCATTCGGATTGATCCTGCCTGCAGGTACGAGCTTTAATACGAGATAAAAGGATAAAAGGTAAAGGATGGTCAAGATAAGAAGCATGATATTCCCTGACTTTGGCGCATCCTTCGGGTCTTTAAGCTCCTGAGCCATCAACCCCATCACTTCAATTCCCCCGAATCCATAAAAGGCAAAAAGAAGTGCGAGCCATAAACCCTTTCCATCGTGTGGGAGTATCTCTGTTAATGGAGATTGAGGCGGATGGTTAGCAGCTCCCGTTCCTAACCACCCGAACATGGCGGCAGTAGCGATGATGACAAACATTACGATGGCTGCTATTTTCATGATGCCAAACAGATTCTCCATCTGTTCCACTTTCTGCACACCCATCAAAATGACAAGTAATCCAACACCTGCAAATCCGGCAGTGAACATCCACAGAGGAATGGCAGGTAGCCAGAATTGAGCAAAGAGGGCAAGGGCGGTTAGTTGACTCCCCATAATGAGCATTTCTGCCGACCAATAGACCCATCCGTTACTGAACCCTGCCCATGATCCGTAAGCCTGCTTTGCATAAGTTCGGAAGGACCCCTTTTCAGGATGATGGGCCGTTAATTTTGCAAGGGCTTGAAACACCATCCATGTTCCAATTCCGGCCACTAAATAAGCAATCAAAACAGAGGAACCCGCCCTTTGAATAGGGATGGCTGATCCCAGAAAGTAACCTGTTCCAATGATACAGCCCACCCCGATAAAAGAAAGCTGCCACCATGTAAGATTTGATTGATTCGTACATTTACTCATCTGTTTTTCACCTGACCTTTCCCCTTCATAGTTTGACGTAGAGATTCATGAATTATGTGAAGGGAACAGAATGATTTATCCGAGAAAGGAGAAAAGTAAGGGAGACTAATACTAAGGAGGCTGGCTCATGGTAAAGATTCATCCGAATTGCTGGAGTGAATATGGAGAATTAAAAACGGTGATGGTGTGCTCGCCTTCTTCACTGGATATACCTGATCAAAGAACGGCGGATTACGTTGGTTGGGAAAAACCTGTCAACCAGGAAAGAGCGAAAGAAAACCATGAAGGTATGATAAAGGCAATGGAAGACGCAGGAATAACAGTTATTGATTATTCCCTGTACTTAAAGGGAGAGAAGGCTGAACTTAATCATCAGCTCATCAATAGGGTATTTGTAAGGGACCTGGCATGTGTGTATGGAAATACTGTCATCCCAGGTGAAGCAGGGATTACAATGAGGGCGCCTGAATACGTACATAGTCATGAGCTTTTTCAAACATGGTTTGACGAAAAGACGTTTTCGATTAAGGATAATAACCAATTGAAGGCATTGGAAAATGGGGATGTATTCGTTCTGAATAAAGATGCTGTCTTTATTAATACAGGAATGCGGACAAGTATTGAAAGTATTGAAGAGGTCCAACAGGAGATCTTTCGGGCCGGATTCTCGGAGATCGGGATCATCGACTTGCCGCGAACCGGGGAAACCTTGCATTTGGATATGAACTGCAATGTTGCCGGATCCGACCTTCTCATAGCCAAAAGCTATATGAGGCTATTTCCAGTACAAATCATCACAGAAAAGGGTGGCCGCTACGTGATGATGGAGGAATTCATCCGCCGTCAGGGCTTCGACGTTCTATGGACCGATGATGTAAAACATACAGTCGCAGATATCAATTTTCTGAACCTGGATCCGGAGACCCTGTTAGTCAGTACTAAAGCCAATAAGAAGATATTGAAAGGTCATCCGAAATTACAGGGAAAGAAATTGATAGAAGTCGATGTAAATGAACTTGAAAAAGGTGGCGGCGGGATAAGGTGTATGACGCTTCCTTTAGAAAGAAATTGAATCATTAAGAGCCGATTAGAACAAGTAGACCGGAGATTTTTTCTCCGGTTTTTTTATTGAAATCGAATATTGGCTGAAAAACGTTCTCAATTAAATAAAATTTACACTACTATTATACTGGTTATGATGCTGGGACAATAGACTTATATATTACTTTACGTAAAATTGTAATTAATCTAATCTGTTAATCCTTTTACTTAAAACCTATGTATGACAGGAACTTTATGTCCCTTGATAGAAAAGTGCCTTCCTCGTACGAAATGACTAGAAGTAAATGAAATTAATTGAGAATAGTTATCAACTACCATTGACATTGATAATCATTATCAATTAAGATGACGTTGGAAGCAAAAGCCAATCAATCACGAAAGGAAGATTTGATGATGATACAAAATGCCATTTCAAATAGAGAATTACTGGACCAACAAGAGAGGCGCGAATCGAATGCGAGATCCTATCCGAGAAGAATTCCACTGGCAATCAGTGAAGCGGAGGGAATCTATGTGACGGACATGGAAGGGAATAAATACTTGGATTGCTTAGCGGGAGCGGGAACACTAGCCCTGGGACACAATCACCCGGCGGTCATTGAGGCCATGGAACAAGTGATCCGTGATAAACGACCATTACATACGTTAGATATTACGACGCCTGTGAAAGAGGAGTTTGTGAATGAATTATTCTCCTCTTTGCCGGAAGGATTTCGTGATCGTGCCAAGATCCAATTCTGTGGGCCGACAGGCGGCGATGCGATTGAGGCTGCGTTGAAATTAGTGAAGACGGCAACCGGTAGACAAAGCATCCTCACGTTTCAAGGCGGATACCACGGTGCTACTCACGGAACGATGGCGATCAGCGGCAACCTGGGGCCCAAAAAGAAAGTGCAAGGATTGATGCCTGATACTCATTTCTTACCTTACCCATATACATACCGATGCCCATTTGGGATAGGAGGAGAGGAAAGTCATCGCATCAGCAGTCAATACATCGAGAATCTCCTTGATGATCCCGAAAGTGGAATATTACCACCGGCTGCCATGATTTTTGAAACGGTTCAAGGGGAAGGGGGTTCGATCCCGGCACCGATCGAATGGATTAAGGAAATGAGAAGAATCACGAAAGAAAGAGGAATTCCACTCATCATCGATGAAGTGCAGACGGGAATCGGACGTACCGGGGAACTGTTCTCTTTTGAACATGCAGGAATCGTACCGGATGTGTTTGTTCTTTCAAAAGCTATTGGAGGAAGTCTTCCCCTATCCGTCGTGATATATGATCGTGACCTGGATGCCTGGGAACCAGGGGCACATATCGGCACATTCAGAGGAAATCAAATGGCCATGGCTGCAGGGACAGCAACATTAAAGTTCATTAAGGAAAATCACTTGGCTGCACATGCCGGGGAAATGGGAGAAAGACTTCTTTCATCCTTGAGAGAGCTTCAACAAGAATTTCCTGAGATAGGTGATGTAAGAGGAAGAGGACTGATGGTAGGTGTGGAAATCACTGATCCGGCTAAACCTCATTCAGCGAGCGGAAGTCAGCCGGCTAATCCTGCCGTTGCAAGCGGAATCCAGCGTGAATGCTTCAAACGTGGATTGATCCTTGAGGTAGGGGGGAGACATGGGGCAGTGGTCCGTTTCCTTCCGCCATTGATCATCACAAGAGAGCAAGTCGATGAAGTGGTGTCGATATTCAGAGAAGCTTTAATAGCCTCTCTTGCGGAGTGAAACCATGAAAATGAAAACAGTCGAAAGAAAAACCAGCCAGAATATGGACTCCTTCTTTCTACATCAAGGGGAAGAAGGAATCCGTGCATTTAATGAACTGATAGAGGGAGTCAGCAGGAAACTGCAAAAGCTATATGAAGGTACCGGGAATCCTTTTATCGGGAAAATGCCCGGTGCAATAAAAGAAGAAATCAAACCGATCATGACGTTTACTCCTGAAGGGAAATCCTTTGAAGACGTCCTTGATGAAATCGATGGACCGATATTAAAAAACAGTCTTCATATTTCCCATCAAAAGAGTATGGCCCATTTACATTGTCCTCCCCTTCTCCCCGGGGTGGCGGCGGAACTGATCATCGCAACCCTTAATCAATCAATGGATTCCTGGGATCAGAGTACGGCTGCCACCTATGTGGAAGCGGAAATGGTGAAGTGGTTGACTGAAAAAATAAAGCTTCCAGAAGCATCCGGCGGAGTCTTTACAAGTGGTGGGACACAATCCAATTATATGGGAATCCTGTTAGCACGTGATGCATTCTGTCATTCGAAATGGAACCATAACGTACAACAGGATGGTTTACCCGAAGGCTTTAACCGATTAAGGATTCTTTGCTCAGAAGAAGCCCATTTCACTGTAAAGAAAGCAGCATCCCAGCTGGGGTTGGGAGAACAAGCGGTTGTGACGGTTGAGACCGATGAAAATCATCGAATGAGCGTCCGGGAAGTGAATGAAACACTACAGAAGCTTGATAAAGAGAACCTATTGCCCTTTGCCCTTGTTGCGACGTGTGGGACCACCGATTTTGGAAGTATCGACCCAATGGAGGAACTGGCAGAAATCGCCCGTGGGCAGGGACTATGGTTCCATATCGATGCCGCATACGGCGGTGGACTGATGTTGAGTCATTCTCATGCTGACAAACTGAAAGGGTTGGAGAACGCCGACTCCATTACGGTGGATTTCCACAAATTATTTTACCAGCCGATCAGTTGCGGAGCTTTCCTCGTTAAGGATGAGGTGAATTTCCGTTATCTATCCTATCATGCTGATTACTTGAATCCCGTAAAGGACGATGAAGAGGGCATCTTGAACCTGGTGAATAAGTCGGTTCAAACAACGAGAAGATTCGATGCGTTAAAACTGTATCTTTCCTTAAAGACACTAGGGACCGACCTTTTTGGCAGTATGATCGATGAAACGGTGAAGCTCGCCAGATACACAGCTTCTTATATGGAAGAGTTAGAGGGCTTTGTGATACAAAACCCTGAACCGGAAATCAATACAGTCATCTTTCGCTATCAGCCAAAAAGGATGGAAGGAAAGGATTTGGATTTGAATCATTTGAACCGGACGATCCAACAAACACTGCTTTATAAGGGTAAAGGGGTTATCGCGAAAACAGTGATCAAGGGTCATACCTTCTTGAAATTGACGTTATTAAATCCAAGAACAAAGCCGGAGGATATTCATTCCCTTCTACACGAGATTGAAGAAATCGGCACTGAATTAGTAAATGGAGGGGTTATACATTGAGAAATTCTAAGGAAATGGCTGAACATGCAACGATGCAAAGCTTTCTAAATTGCTATTTAAGAGAAACAGGGAACTACGCTGAAGAGAGTCGCTACGACAAAGATCCGTCACTTGGACAGTTTGAGAAAGTCATCGTCTCTCATTTGGTACTGCAGCAGATTGAATTGATTATACCAGTAACATACTGGTCACTGACGGATCGTCATCTATTCGGCTTTCCCCTCTATTACCGAGTCGGAGAAAGCGAATTAAAACCACTCGACTACGTTACCCTTACAACGCTAGTGGTGAAAGAGTTCTTACTGGATAAGCGCCACCACGGGTCAGAAGATGAACTTCTATTAAGAGTGATATTAAGCTGTAGGAGTATAAAAAGCTATGTTGAAAGTAGGGTGAACGACAATGAGGTGCTCTCGGATGAAGAATTTGACTATATCGATGCTGAGCAATCCCTCCTATTCGGGCATATGCTTCATCCAACCCCGAAAAGTAAACAGGGCCTGACGGAACAAGAAGACCATCTGTATTCTCCTGAATATAAAGGGGAATTTCAGCTTCATTACTTTAGTGCGGAAAAATCATTGGTAGAACAGGATTCAAGTGCCGACAAATCTGCAGCTTCCATCATTTTTGAAGAGTTAAAGGATGATTCTGGTGTAGATCAGAAATGGTTACAGAAGCTGCTGAAAGATGGAGATCGTATTTTAGTTCCTGTTCACCCTCTTCAAGTAAAGACATTATTGGTAAAAGAGAACGTACAACACCTGATGGCAGAAGGACGACTGGAATATATCGGTCCGATAGGGAAGCGCTTTACGGCTACGTCATCGTTTAGAACGGTCTATAGCAAAGAATCGCGGTACATGTATAAATTCTCCGTCCCTGTCAAAATCACAAACTCTCTTCGCATCAACCAAAAGAAGGAGCTGGCAAGGGGAGTAGAGGTTTCGAGATTACTCGAAACGGAAGTGGGAAAAAGCCTTAGCAGAGAGTTCCCACGTTTTAAGGTCATCCAGGATCCTGCTTATTTAAACTTGGACCTGAAAGAGGAAGTGTCCGGGTTTGAGCTGGTCATCAGGGAAAATCCTTTCTATGAAAACAGTTGCGGGACCAGCTTGATCGCAGCTTTATGCCAGGATCCTGCGTATGGAGGAAAAACCAGAATTCATTCCATAGTTAAAGGAATATCCGAAAGGGAGAATCGAAGTCTGGAAGAAGTGAGCCTGGAATGGTTCGACCGATACTTATCCCTGACGCTGGATCCGATGATCTGGCTGTTCCACACGTACGGGATTGCCATGGAGGCTCATCAGCAGAACTCAGTGATCCAACTTAGTAATGGTTATCCTGAAACCTTCTATTACAGAGATAATCAGGGATACTACTATAGCGAATCGAAAGTCGGAAAACTCAAAGAGCTGCTTCCTGACTTAAATCAAGAAAGCGACACGATTTGTGCCGATGAAGTGGCAGAGGAACGATTGCGCTATTACTTCTTCTTTAACCATTTATTCGGACTGATCAATGG
This sequence comes from Rossellomorea sp. NRS-1567, assembly GCF_050467885.1. Lineage (NCBI taxonomy): Bacteria > Bacillati > Bacillota > Bacilli > Caryophanales > Bacillaceae > Rossellomorea > Rossellomorea sp. NRS-1567. The sequence goes on from NZ_JBITPL010000014.1 coordinate 232,211, forward strand.
TTTTGGAGCAAGTGGTCTCATCGATGAAGAAAAACTTATGAATCTTGTAAAGGAACGTCTGGAGTACCATGAACAGCAGTGGGGGGAAGATTCCAATCTACTGAGCAGTTTATTATATCAACCGGTCCTTCCGTGTAAAGCGAATCTATTGACTCGATTCTATGACATGGATGAACTGGTCGGTCCAATGGAAGCCCAGTCGGTCTATACGATGGTGAAAAACCCCCTTGCCAAAGAGGTGGAAATCCATCATGTCCTTTGACTACGAGGTGTATGATCAAGAAATCAAAAAGACCGTTCAATTTAAGAAAATCGAATTTGACCGGGACGCGGAGCTTATCCATAAATGGATGATGGAGGAACACGTCCATCCATTCTGGAATTTAAATATTCCATTTGAAAAGTTTCAAGACCATTTGAAAAAAGCTTTGTCTGATTCACATCAAACCCTTTACGCAGGGTATCTTGACGGTGTGGCCATGAGTTACTGGGAGGCCTATCGGGTAAAAGGCGACGTGGTGGAGGAAACGTATCCTTCTGCTCCTTTCGATCAAGGTGTGCATCTGTTAATCGGAGAGAGGGAGTATCTTGGTAAAGGACTTTCCCTGCCATTATTACGAGCCATGGTGTCGTTTCAGTTTCAAGAAAAGAAGACTACTAAAGTCGTAGCGGAACCGGATATTCGAAATGACAAAATGATCCATGTTTTTGAGAAATGCGGCTTTAAACCGGTTAAACCAATTACTCTCCCTGACAAAACCGGACTGCTCATGTTCTGTGAGAGAAGCGAATTTGAAAAGAGGTGGCTGAATGAAGGACTTCACGAACACATCAAATGAATTATATGACGTCATCGGGATCGGATTGGGTCCGTTTAATCTGGGGTTAGCCGCTTTATTGGATTCGGTACCCGAAGTGAAAAACGTATTTTTGGAAAAAAAGAACGCCTTCAATTGGCATCCGGGCATGCTGATTGACGGAACGACCTTACAAGTACCGTTCTTCGCGGATTTAGTCAGTATGGCAGATGTACGAAGTGATTACAGCTTTCTCCGCTATCTGGAGGCTCATAATCGCTTATATCACTTTTACTTTCTGGAAAAATTTCATATCCCGCGCAAAGAATATAACCATTATTGCCAATGGGTGAGTGAGCAGCTGGATACATGCCGATTCGGGATGGATGTCCAAAGTGTCATCCCGGTCCAATTGGGGAGTGGGGAAAGTATATATGAGGTCACCATATGGAATGATTCCCTTCAACAAACGGAAACTATGTTCACGAAACATCTCGTACTGGGAATTGGTTCTGTTCCTTCTGTACCTGAAGCCTTTCAGGGAATGCTGGGCAAAACCGTCTTTCACAGTGCCGACTATTTATCCAATAAGGAGATATGTGCACAAGCTGAATCGGTTGCTGTTATCGGATCAGGCCAAAGTGCAGCCGAAGTGTTTCTTGATGTAGCCAAAGAGCAGGAGAATCAAGGATTTTCCCTGCAATGGTATACACGATCAAAGGGATTCTTCCCGATGGAATATTCAAAACTTGGACTTGAGTATTTTTCTCCTGACTATACCAGGTTCTTTTATCAGCTTCCACAGGAAAAGAAGGATCAGCTCCTACAGGAACAAGACCTTCTGTATAAAGGGATCAGTTCAGAGACGATCGCCGATATATATGATTATTTATATGAACGATCCGTAGGAAGCGAGGAGCCCGATATCGCCTTGCAGGCCATGACAGAGATCGTCGGGATTGAAAAGACTGAAACGTCCTTTGAGCTGCATGGCTATCATCGAATCAAGGATGAACATTTTGTAGATAAAGCAGATGTCATCATTCTTGGCACTGGCTATAAGCCTGCATTCCCGGGATTCCTTTCAAAAATGAAAGAGTGGATTGCATGGGATGAATATGACAGATACCAAGTGAAAGAAGATTATCGATTAGAAACCTATGTAAAAGGTATGGGTGAAATTTTTGTTCAGAACGGTGAAATGCATACTCACGGAGTCGGGGCACCTGATCTTGGACTCGGTGCACACCGTAATGCGATCATCATCAATACCATTACAGGGAGAAACGTATTTCCGGTTCAGAACAAAAATGTGTTTCAAACCTTTGGAACGAAAGCGGCTCACATTCCGGTTCCTCTCTGATGCAAAGGAAACATAGACTAAGTGAAAGAAGGGATAATATGTTATTCAGTGAAGAAATTCAAAGTGTTTTTAAGAGTGATAGCTGGACGAAAGTAAACAAGAAATTGATTGGTAAAATGCTGTCTGAGTATATGTATGAAGATATGATCCGTCCTGAAGTCCTCTCGGAAAATGGGGAAGATATTGAATATTCCCTGCAGGTCACAGATTCCAAGCACTATCACTATATCGCACAAAAACGATTGTTTGATAGTTTAGATGTGAAATGGACGACGGTATATATCGTTGAAAATGGAGGAAGAAAGGAAGCTGATAGCGCAATAGAGCTATTGGTCGATCTCCAGGAGGTCATCGGGATTTCATCTGAGACGGCGGGGCACTTAATCAAGGAAATGAACAGCACTTTAATAGCCGATGCCCATCTTCTTGAAAGAGAAACGAAAACATCGGACGAACTGATTCATGAAGACTACGCTACCCTCGAAGGTTATATGACAGGGCACCCATGGATTACATATAACAAAGGGAGAATCGGGTTCGGATATGATGATTACCTTGCCTTTGCTCCTGAACAACAGAAGGAGGTCCAGCTTTCCTGGATTGCCGTACATAAGGACCTTGCATCGTTTCAATCTGTGGAAGGATTGGATTATGAAACGTTGATTGCCGATGAACTAAGTGAGGAAGACCGAATCCGTTTTGACAAGATCGTAAAACAAAATGGAAACGAACCATCGGAATACTATTTCTTGCCGGTGCACGCGTGGCAATGGAAAAACACACTCATTCAGAATTTCCCTGAGGAGCTGGCAATGGGTCGCATCATTCCCTTGGGAGAGGGGGAAGACCGCTACCTTCCTCAGCAGTCGATCCGCACATTTGTGAATACAACGAACAAAGATAAGCATCATGTGAAGCTTCCGATGAGCATTTTGAACACGCTGGTTTATCGGGGACTGCCATCTGAACGAACCGTGATTGCTCCCAAGGTGACAGAGTTCATTAAAGGGATGGCTGAAAAGGATCCATTTTTAAAAGAGGAATGCCGGGTCATCCTGCCAGGGGAAAATGCCAGTATGAATGTGAATCACCACTACTATACCCAATTAAAGCAGGCACCGTACCAATACCTGGAGATGCTTGGAACCATATGGAGAGAAAGCATCTATACGTATTTAGAAGACGGGGAACAAGCGATTACACTGGCCGCCTTACTGTATGAAGATCATAACGATAAACCGTATGTTGAGAGTTTAATTGAACAATCAGGCCTGGACTCAGAAGCATGGATGAAACAATTTTTCAAAGTCGCAATGGATCCTCTTCTCCATTACCTTTACCAATACGGAACGGTTTTTTCTCCCCACGGCCAAAATACAATTGTCGTATTAAAGGATGGGAAACCACACCGATTAGCCATTAAAGATTTTGTAGATGACGTCAATATTTCAGACCAGGATTTCCCTGAGCTGCAAGGGCTGTCAACTGAATTTAAAGCGGTCCTTCGAACGGAGCCGCCTGAAGGGCTTACACAGTTTATCTTCACGGGTCTCTTTATCTGTCACCTGAGATACTTAAGTAACCTGTTGAAAAACAATGGAATGATGGAAGAAGAAACATTCTGGGGTCTCCTTGCTGAATCCATACTCAACTATCAGGAACGTTTTCCGCAGTTACAAGAACGCTTCAAGCTGTTTGACTTCTTTAAACCGGAGCTTACGAAACTTTGTCTGAACCGGAACCGTATGGTGGACTACGGTTACTCTGATGACGATGACCGCCCACACGCTTCTGAATTCGGGAAAGTGACAAACGCTCTGGCTGCATATAAAATCAACCGGACTGTTGGGTCAATCTGATCAGCTTTAATTCCCAAATAGAAAGGAGGGTCATATCCTGAGTACAATTGTTCAGAAATTCGGTGGAACCTCTGTTGGTTCTACCGAGAGAATAAAACGAATGGCAGACAGAGTCATGCGGGAGAAGGAAAAAGGTCATGACGTCGTCGTTGTCGTTTCTGCTATGGGGAAAACCACCGACGCACTCGTAAAGTTGGTAAGTGACATCACGAGTGAGCCAAGTAAGAGAGAGATGGATATGCTATTGTCAACGGGTGAACAAGTAACGATCTCCCTCCTTTCCATGGCTCTGCAACAACAAGGGGTGGAGGCGATTTCTTTCACAGGATGGCAGGCAGGCATTCAAACGGATTCAGTCCTTGGAAATGCCCATATTCAATCCATTGATACAGGTCGCATTCTAAACGAATTGGATCATGGAAAAGTGGTTGTAGTGGCAGGTTTTCAAGGAGTAACGGAAGATGGGGACATTTCCACTTTGGGAAGAGGGGGATCCGATATCACGGCAGCTGCACTTGCGTCCGCATTAAAGGCAGATCGGTGTGACATCTATACGGATGTCGACGGAGTATACACCTCTGATCCCAGATTTGTTCCGAAAGCATCGAAGCTCACCTCCCTTTCCTATGAAGATATGCAGAATTTAGCCTCCATGGGAGCAGGTGTACTACATCCAAGGGCGGTTAAACATGCAAAGAAATTCGGAATTCCACTCTATATAAAATCCAGCTTTGAAAAGGGCAGGGGTACCATGATTCATGGGAAGGCAAAGCAGATTGGATCAAATCCTGTGATAGGTGTCACATTTGAAAAGGATATTAATAGAGTAGAAATGTTTGATTGTGAAGATGTCGAAGGGTTCCGGAAAGCACTGATGTGTGAGCTGGCATCTCGTCATATTCAGGCGGATGTCTATAAACAAACCTGTAGGAACTCATTATCCTTATTGATCAAAGAACAAGACCTTCAAGAAGTATTATCGATCCTGGATAAAGAGAAAGAGAAATGGATGTACTCACGAATTGAACGAAAACGAGGTCTGTCAAAGGTCTCGGTCATCGGGCAAAATATTAAATCACAGCCGGCCATAAAAATGGATATGTGCAAAATTTTACTAGAAAATGCCGTGAGAGTGAAACTAGTGGGTGAATCTGCTATTAGCGTTACGGCAGTCGTTGAGAAAAGCCAGGTCCAGCTGGCGGCAGAACGTTTGCATACCGGGTTTGGGTTGGATTATAAAGTCGTGATGAAGGCTTCAATGTGAATCAAAGGGGCTTATAACCATTATTTTAGAAACCATGTACTATTATAAGTGAAAAGGAGAAAAAGTCGATTTCATCAGAATCGATTTTTTCTCCTTTTTTCACGTAGTTACGTTAGAAATGTTAAATGTAAATCTTGAATTAATAAACCCCAACAGCATCCCATGCTGCTTTAACGGAATTGTAAGTAGCACTTCCGTTACCGTAAAGATCTGCAGCCGACTGTAGAAGAGCCGCACGAGCATAACTGAAGTTACTTGTTGGTGTTAAGTAAACAGTCAGAGCACGATAGTAGATTTTTTCGGCTTTAACTTTCCCAATGCTTGAGATCGTGTTGTAAGCCGCTTTATTTGGAATACCAGAGTTTGTATGAACGCCTCCGTTATCGGAAGAGGTGTTCACATAGTTATTCATATGAGCGGGTTGTCCATATTGAGTAGGATTCGATAGACTGCGAAGGGCGTCTCCTGAAATGCCTGGAGTGTAGATATCTTCACCTAATAAGTAATCGCCCGGATCTAAGAAATAACCAAAAACATCAGAGAATGATTCGTTCAAAGCACCAGATTGATATTGATATTGTAATCCGGCAGTACGTTCCGTTACGGCATGAGTCAGTTCATGGGCAACGACATCCAATGCACCCGATAGGGAAGTGAAGGTTGTGCCGTCCCCATCGCCATATACCATTTGGGAACCATTCCAGAATGCATTATTGTAATTCGAGCCGTAATGGACAGTGGAGCGGATGGTAGCTCCGTTATTGTCATAGCTATTTCGGTTATGAGTATTTTTATAATAGTCATATACTTTGCCTGCATACGCATGGGCATCTACTTCAGCCGCTTGCGAGTAAGCAGTCCACGCATTATTGCTATCGACTGTGTAGCTTCCTGGAAGACTTGAACCGTTTTGAGCTGTACGGGTTTCGATGACGCCATTCATTGGCTTCGTCACATCATATAAGTAATAAGTACCATTTGAATAATAAGTATTAAGATCTTTATAGTCATCCAATACGCCATATCCGTAACCGGTTGTAGCAGCGTCCGTCACTGCGTTGTAAGCTTCCACGATGGAGCCGTCAGTCGCATCAACGTACACCTGCCAGTTAGCTCCATACGGTTGGATGAATTGAAGCTGCACTTTATAAGCAAGCGTGAAATTCCCATCCTTTTCATGTATCACTAGATCATTTTTAACGTTTGTGCTTTCAACATCACTGTCTTTCTTCGCATCAAGAACATGCGCGTCGTGAGTACCTGCCACTGTGTCTGCTTCAGAAACACCAATATGCTTCCATGCTAAATCTGCAGCTGACTTTTGATTGATTTTTGATTTTGTCTTGGTTACTTTTTTAGAAGCTTCTTTATAAAGTTGGCCCGTTGTAGCCGTCACTTCATTCTTTTTATTTGTATGGACAATGAAGATCGCTCCATCAACAGGAACACCGTCCACTGATTGTGTGAATTTATAATGTGACATTCCCAGTTCATCTGTCGTCTTTTCCAGTAATGTCAATTCAGAATGAGGATCTATTGCAAATAGCCCTTTATTGTCCTTCAGGAACTTTTTAACATCTTTATCGTTCTTTACAATCCCTTTTGATAGTTTACCAGATAAGAAGCTAGGTCCTTTTTTATCTATGTTCATGACCTTTTGATGAATGTCCATTTTTGAAGTAATAGAATCTGAAGACTGAGCAAATGTGGTGGCACCTGTAAAGGATGCGCTGAATACAAGAGAAGTACCTAGTGCTAAACTAACGAGTTTCTTTCTCGACATAATTACAATTTCCCCTTTTGATCATAGATTTGAGAAATAGCTATTTCTTTTGGCCCCGGCGGCTAATTAGAAGTTTAGTAAAAAGTTGCAAGATTGACAATGGGAAAAATGGTAATTTTCAGTAAATTTAAAATATTTCGTGTTATGTTATGTCGATTTCACGCAAATAGAAGGGGAATTTCTTCTGTTATCTATCCATTTTGTAAAAAAATATTTTTCTGGGAATATTCCACTATTTTTTGTGCAAGGAAGAAAAAAAGGAAATATGGTTTATGGAAGTGGCAGCTTTTGGTATAATAAATGTGAATGATTTCACAAACTTGAATATTTCATAACCTTTAAAAAGAAATGAGTTGATCAAGTGGGAAAGAAAGTTGTGATAGCTGGGGGAACAGGCTTTATCGGTCAGTATCTTCAGAAGAAATTTCTTGAAATGGGTGATGCAGTGACCATCATTTCAAGGCAGTCTCCCCACGTTTCCTGGGACGATCAAGAGGGAGTGGTTCAATCATTAGAAGGAGCGGAACTGCTTATTAACCTTGCAGGAAAGTCTGTCGACTGCCGTTATAATGATAAAAACAAAGCAGAGATCTTTCAATCCAGGACGGAAACGACCAAGGCGCTGGGGGATGCCCTTTTGCAGTGCAAGAATCCTCCTTCCTTATGGATCAATTCCAGTACGGCAACGATTTATCGACACGCAGAAGACCGGCCTATGACAGAGGATGGTGGCGACATCGGCATAGGTTTCTCCGTTGAAGTAGCGAAGGAGTGGGAGAAAGCGTTCTTCTCATACCGCTTACCGGCAACCAGACAAGCAGCTTTGCGAATGGCGATTGTATTAGGACCTGGCGGCGGAGTCATGACACCATACAGAAACTTAGTCAGATTTGGTCTCGGAGGTGTACAGGGGCCGGGAAATCAGAGATTTAGCTGGGTTCATATAGAAGATGTGTTCCGCATTATGCTATTTCTTATGGAACAAAAGAAGCTAAGCGGAGTGTTCAACTGCTCTTCCCCAGAACCTGTCACGAATCGAGAATTCATGACACACTTACGTACGATGATGAACAAAAAGATAGGACTGCCGACTCCGAAATGGATGCTCGAAGCAGGTGCCATGTTTATCAAAACTGAAACAGAACTGGTCCTGAAAAGTAGGTGGGTCATTCCGGAACGATTAGAGACTGCCGGATACGAATTTAAATATGACACGTTGGAAAAGGCACTCGGTCACATTTTGTCTAACTAATGGAAAAAAGGACTTGTCCGTTAACAAGTCCTTTTGATCTCAAATTTTGTTATGTCTGAGGTATTCAAGGCTCATCCGGACGCTGTCAAAAGGAGAAATCCTGGACTCGTCCTGTTCGACAATCCACCAGTTCACATCATGATGTACGCCATAGTCTAAGACAGAATCAATGTCCACACCACCCGCACCCAATTCAGCAAAAAATCGTTCTCCGTCCGTCGTCATATCTTTTAAATGAACAAGGGGGGTCCTATCATGGTAACGTTTCAACCATTCCATCGGATTTTCACCAGCATAGGTCAGCCAATAAATATCAAACTCTGCTTTGACCCAATCGGGATTGGTTTCCAGAAAGGATGGTATCCAGTGCTGTTTTCCCGTTTGACAGTGTGGATAATTCGAATTCGTGATTGTGATAGCACAGAGTAATCCCTTCGTCTGAACACCTTTCACCAAACGAGTTGAGATCATCGACTAATTGAATATAATGTTCCTCAGTTCTTTCTTCCGGAAGCAGATACGGACACACAATGTACTTGCTGCCAAGCTCCAGCTGATCGTGAATCACTTTGCTCACATCACTTCTTAAGTCGGTTAGCGGTATATGACTGGAAGCGACCCGTAGTTCCAGCTGATCGAGTTTTTTCTTAAGCTCTTTTGCTGATAGCCCTCCATAGCCTGCCAGTTCAACTCCCTCATAGCCCAGTTCGGCCACTTTTTGAAGAGTTCCTGTAAAGTCCTTTTCTAACTCAGTTCGTAATGTATACATTTGCAGGGCAATCGGAATTTGTTTCATCTTCACACACTCCTATCCTCTTGTCATGTTCTCATTGATTTTAGAAAGAACATTTTTATATACTTCTAAATCCTCCTCAGAAATTCCTTTAAGAAGGGTCTCTTCATATAATCCTTCTATAAATGGAGACAGTTCATCCTTTGCTGTCTTCCCTTTCTCAGTGATGAAAATAAGGAAAGACCTTCTATCCTCTGTGTTTTTCTGTTTGTAAATCAGTTCTTTCCGTTCCAATATGTCTAATATCCTGGTCAGGGTCGGCTGATCTTTTTCTGATTTCAAGGCCAGTTGTTTTTGACTGATTCCATCCTGCTCAGCTAATCGCTTCAACACCGTCCACTGCTCGGGTGTCACATCAAATTCCTTCAGATGAAGTGTAAGGAATCGAATAATATTCTTCACAGTATGGCTCGTATACAAGCCAATGGATTCATCACGGGACATCGTCATTATTTTCACCTGCTACATTCATTTTCTTCTCTTAATCATACATGAAATTCAGGATGATTTGAGAGTTTCATCAAAAGTACTTCATTTGTTTGTCACAACAACTATATTTACAAATATACATGTTATAGATATAATTAGTATAACAACTAATCGGATGAAGGAGAATCTTATGAGTCATTCCAATCAAACAACTATATGGACACGGCCATTTTTTATGGCATTAGTGAATAATTTTTTTATCTTTTTAGTCTTTTATTCGTTGTTAACTGTTCTGCCACTCTATGTGATTGATGTACTTCATGGAACAGAAGGGCAGGCAGGGCTTGCTACAACGGTTTTTTTATTATCAGCCATTATTGTGAGGCCCTTTTCGGGGAAAATCATTGAGCTTTTAGGCAAGAAAAAAACGCTGATCATAAGTGTGATGATGTTTGGCATTTCTTCATTCATTTACTTCTGGGTAAATGATTTTTATCTTTTAATGGCGCTCCGCTTCTTTCACGGAATCTGGTTCAGTATCGGCTCAACGGTCATGGTGGCGATTGCCGCAGATATGATCCCTCCCCAAAGAAAGGGAGAGGGGCTTGGTTACTTTGCCATGTCAATGAACTTGGCGGTTGTGGTAGGACCGTTTCTTTCGTTAGCCCTCATTCGATGGATCCCATACACTTCTTTATTTATGGGACTTGCATGGGTAATCGTCATTGGGTTTCTCTGCTCCTTTGGTATTCAGGTGACAGAGGACGATGTGGTGAAAGAAGATGTGTCTAAACGGTTAACCCTTAAGGATTTAATGGAAGTGAAAGCAATCCCGATTGCCTTGGTAGGTTTCTTAACTTCTTTTGCTTACTCCGGGATCATGTCGTTTATATCCGTCTATGCGAAATCTGTCGGTTTATTCGAATCCGTCAGCTTATTCTTCGTCGTCTTTGCAGCTGCTATGCTGCTATCGCGCCCTTATACAGGACGCTTATATGACAGGTCAGGACCCAATTCAGTCATCTATCCGTCCCTTATTATTTTTGCCATCGGTTTGATTCTTTTGAGTGTTACTCATTCCGTCCTTCTATTATTGGTTGCAGGAACCCTTATCGGACTTGGTTACGGTGCTTTGCTTCCGAGTTTTCAAACCATGTCCATTGTTGCTGCCCCTAAGAGGAGAACAGGGCATGCGACGGCTACGTTCTTTATCTTTTATGACCTTGGGATTGCCGTTGGATCGTTTGTATTGGGAGTCGTTTTATCCCAGTTTGGATTTTCGGCTTTGTATCTCATTTGCAGTGGAGTGATAATTATAACGATCGCGGTTTATAATGTAGTGACCAAACGTGGAAATCATGGTGAAAATCAGAACGATAACGTATTGGAATTGTAACTGAAACAGAAGAAGAGGACTTACCATAATTCGGTAAGTCCTCTTTCTCATTTAATTAAAGCGGATGCTGATTGTCTATCAAAATTTATACGGGCAACTTTCTTCTCGTTTTTAAACAATATATAATGGGCGGTGGCAATTTTTTCTTCAACATAATCAATAGAGAAAGTCCCTGATGGATCGGTAAGACTCCCGATTGCACGGGATAAATGATCGATCACATGCTTTAAATGTTCTGTCCTCTTTAATTCGTTATCTGTATTCATTTGATCCATGATTTCAAATGCAAGATTTTGAACATGATACAGACGTCTCTGCTCCATACTGAAGATTCTCCCTTCACATCAAACATATCTCTTTGATTATATGGTGAAAGCTTCAGATATATGATGATTACTCTCCACGAATCAGGTATGAAAAAGGGTGGAAAAGTACACTCTAAAGATAATAAGGGAGGTGTTTGAAGATGGCACAAGACGTATTATGTGAAGTAAGCAACTGCAAATACAACCGAGAAGGCAAGAAGTGCTCCGCAGACCAGATTTTCGTTGTCAGTCATAAAGGAAACAAAGCCCACAACAGTGAAGAAACAGATTGTAAAACATTCGATCCGGGTATGTAATGGATAGAAGGCAACCATAGGCGTGGTTGTCTTCTTTTTATATAGTATTGATAATAATTCTCATTCTTATACAAAAAAAGCCCACAAAAGTGAGCTTCATGGTCAACCGGTCTGTTCGGATAATGTGGTCGTTTTGAGTTGCCGGTATTTTGTATAGAACAGTCCCGTCATCATTAGGGACAGGCATCCGAATAAAACCGTCATGATTTGGAGTCCAACGAGATCCAGCAGCAATCCTGTTAGAAGGAGCACAACCTGGAAAATCAGTCGGTCGAGCATATTACGGAACGAGAAGAAACGGCCGTGAAATTCTTTCGGTATTCGTGTTTGAAAAATCGTAGCAGCAGTAGGGAAGAAGCATCCCACTGCAAATCCAAACACTGTAAACGCAAGCACGGACAAGAACGGACTGGTTGCAAAATAAAGAATCATTTGCGCAATCCCAATGATAAAGCTAAAAAAGAATAATATGTTATAAGGTGACATTTTTTCACCCATCTTCTTGACGGCAAAAGCACCTGTCATAAAGGCAATTCCTTCGGCGGTATAGATCCAACCCTTAATGGCCGAACTATCCTGAAGTTCGCTGATGTTGATGACCATTAAGTTGAATCCGCCGATAAATAGCAGTGGGATCAACGTCATCACAAGGGTCATCAATACGATGGGAAGCCCTTTGATAATTGGAAATACTTCTTTGAAGCTTGCCCCTTTTGGTTTTTCCCCTTTTTGAGGGGCTGCCGTCGTTTCTTCAATTGATAGAAACCAGGTCATCACAAATAGTGCCAGATACGCCACTAATGAGAGAACGTATACCATCGTTAAGGATATGACCACCAATAGGATACCTGCTAACGCAGTTCCGAGGATCCTTGAGAGCGTGGCAACATTCATATGGACCCCATTCATTTGCAGTAAATCCTTCTCTTTCACCACCATCGGAATGGCAGCTTGCAATGCTGGGAAATAGAAGGCGGCTGAAATTTGGATGCTCACTAAGAAGACGACCATCCATAACACCGAGCCGGTATCAATCGCAATCAACATGAAAATAACACTTAATGCCCTGGTGAAGCCTGAGATGAGCATCACCGTCTTTTTATTTACCTGATCCGTTATTCTGCCGGCTAAAGGTCCAACAGCAAGCCCGGCGAGCAGCCCTGAAGCGAGAATCACCGATTTCAGAAAGTCGGATGGCACCTTTTCCTGCATAAACTCCAGATTACCGATAATCCCTAACCACAATCCTAGTCCGGCTATAAATTCACCTATCAATAATATCCATACATTTTTATTTTTCCACATATAGGTCCGTCCCTCGCAGTCGATTTATTTCGCTTCTCTAAATATACTATGGTGGGAGGGGAATGGGAATGATTTTTTTGGGTTGGGGAGTGGTGTAGTTATCTTGTGAGAGAGCCTGGAAAAGGCAGTTCGCCGTTAAAAATGAGAAATCGCCGTTAAAAAGAAAATTTCGCCGTTATATCCAGGATTTCGCCGTTAAATTTGAAATTTCGCCGATAAAACTTAAATCTATCTTCTCATAGCAGGAATTTCTATAGTTCAAGGAGAATACACGTAGTATAAAACCCGATTGGAGTGATTAAATGATTGAAAAAGAACGAATCATCCCTCGAATTATCCTCATTTTGCAAGCTTTACTCCGTCGACTTCCCCTCAACCATCCAAAACTGCACATGATAACCGAGGAACTTGGTAAAAGAATGGCCGGATTCAAAGGGGGAGAAGGCTCTAGATTACACTTTAAGCTTTTTAGACCCCAAAAAATACTACATCCTCCACGATCTCAGAATCCCCTACAAAGACAGCTTTTTTCAAATAGACACTCTACTCATCACAACCAAATTCATCCTCAATATCGAAATCAAATACCTCGCTGGCACTGCTTATTTCGACCCTATCTTCAATCAACTTATTCAAACAAAAGATGGTATTGAATCAGCTTTACCGGACCCTACGATCCAAATCAAAAGACAGGAAAGCCAGCTTATAAGCTGGTTATCGAAGCAGGGATTTCCCAACTTTCCCGTTTACTCTTGCGTAGTCATGAGCAACGACCGGAATATCATTAAAACCTCTCCAGATAACAAAACCCTTAATAAAATCGTCATCCATCGTCATTCACTCATGGACAAAATAAACGAAATTGAGAATAGCGTTGAAAAAGAGACAACTTCAACTAAAGTCATAAAAAAAATCATTCGAACATTGATAAGACAACACCAAGAAGCAACGCCCTCAATTCCAGAGAGATTTAACATTGAAGAGAAAGATCTATTAAAGGGGGTCATTTGTGAAGTTTGCCATCATCGTCCTTTAGTAAGAAAACATGGTACCTGGTTCTGTTTGAAATGTGAAAGCAGGAATAATGATGCTCATATCCAAGCCCTTAAAGATTATGAGCTGTTAATCGGTTCAACTATAAATAATTCTGAACTAAGAGAGTATTTAGTAGTTGATTCACCCTATGTTGCAAAAAGACTCCTCCAATCCCTCAACCTCCCCACAACAGGCACTAAAAAAGGAACACAATACATCCTATCATCCGATGAAAGTCAGACCCGAAAGCACAAACAAAAACACCCGCCAACAATCTGACGGGCTTTCATTCCTTCTCAATCCACTCCTGGGACCACTTTTCTATATCTTTCATTAAAGGTTCTAAAGAATACCCTTTTTTAGTTAGTGAATATTCAATACGGACCGGTGTTTCCGGATAGACGTCTCTCTGTACGATGCCTTCTTCTTCAAGGTCCTTTAAACGCTCTGATAGAAGTCTGCCACTGATGCCGATTGCGTCTTTGATGGTGCAGTTTCGTTGTGGACCGGTAAGCAATTGATAAATGATGAGTGCTGTCCATCTTTGACTTAAGATGCCGATTGCCTTCTCAAACCTTGGACAAATTTCTGATTGATTCATTTTGTCAGGCGCCTCCTTCTTTGTGACTAGTATACCACAAAATTACCTTTTTAGTAATTTAATTACTTGACAGAACATAGTTATTAAAATATTATAAGTTACATAAAGTAACTAACTTTAATAAAATAACATCAAGGAAGGAAGAATATACAATGCTACAGAATCACTTAATAGGGGCATTTATTTTAAGAATATTTCTAGGAATCACCTTTTTCATTCACGGTTTGACTAAGTTTCAGGGAGGGATTGAAAATACGGTCGGTTTCTTTCAAAGTTTAGGACTGCCGGGGTTTGCGGCTTATGTAGTCGCCATCATTGAACTGGTCGGTGGATTGGCAATGATTCTGGGGATCGGGACTCGTGTCGTGGCTGGATTATTTGCGTTAATCATGTTGGGAGCGATAGTCAAAGTAAAATTAGCAGCCGGTTTCTTAGGGAATGGACAGATGGCCGGATATGAATTTGATTTAGCACTGCTTGCGATTTCATTATATTTTGTCGTGGCAAAGGAATCATTGTTCTCAATAGATCAGAAGTTTTCACAGTCAGAATGAATTGGAGGAATTAAGATGAATTTTCATAAAGAACCACATACATTCGGTGGGGAAGTAAATATAAAAGTTGGAAACTTAGAACGATCTCTTTCCTTTTACCAAGATGTAATCGGATTTAAAGTACTGGAACAAACAGAGAATAGAGCGACTTTGACCGCAGATGGGATCCACCCATTATTATCTCTGGAACAGCCTGAAAATGTTTTACCGAAGCAGCCCGGAACGACAGGATTGTACCATTTTGCCTTGTTGTTACCGAATAGAGCAGATCTGGGGGAAATATTAGAACATTTTATAAAGCTGAATATTCAACTGGGGTCTTCTGATCACCTGGTCAGTGAAGCACTGTATTTATCAGATCCAGATGGAAATGGAATCGAGATTTACAGGGACCGACCTTCATCCGAGTGGACATGGAGTGGCAATCAGGTCAAGATGGCCGTTGATCCCATCGATGCAAGGGGGATATTGGCTGAGGCAATGGGACAACCGTGGGAAGGACTGCCTGCCGGTACGGTCATGGGACACATCCATCTGCATGTTTCTGATTTGAAATCAACAGAGGAATTCTACGGGAAGGGACTTGGCTTCGATGTAGTCAGTCGATTCGGAAGTCAGGCACTTTTCATTTCAACAGGTGGATATCATCATCATATTGGGCTGAACACCTGGAACGGGGTAGGAGCTTCGGGACCAGCTGAAAACAGTGTCGGTTTAAACTGGTTCACTCTTCACTTCCCAAACGAAGAAAAAAGAACCACCATCATCCGAAAGCTTCAATCCATAGGAGCGACCATCCACGAACAGAATGGAAAAATCCTAACCGAAGACCCATCAGGCAACCGGATTTATCTAAGCGTGTAAGAGAAGAGGGACGGACCTCAATGTGAGGTCCGTCCCTCTTGATGGATGAATATGAGGAATATCTTAATAAGGAGCCTAAGCACATTGAATGTGGCGCTGGCTCCTTTTTTGTATGATTTTATTAATAATAATAAGGGTAAGGAGGATAACCATAGTAAGGTGGAGGATATCCGTATCCATATCCATATGAGTATGGACTCAATAATGCAGCTCCAAGCAGTCCACCGGCGAGGCCACCTAAAAACGGGTTGAATCCAAATCCAAACGGTCTTCTTCCAAACCCACCAAAGCCAGGCCTGCCAAATCCCACTCGTCCGATCGGGCGTCGTACATCATGATAGTTGAAAAATGATTCATTATTTAAAGTGTGAAAGTCATTCATAACATAAACCTCCTCTCTATCTAGGTTATGAATATTCGCCCGGATACGAAATGGACTGGGCATTCACCCATCTAGAGAGAGTTTGTGAAAATAGACCTATGACAATTCTTTGAGTTATAAAATGTAAAGCAGCTGCTAACCTGGTTACTTTACATTCTCACTAATTGAGTATGTAAAACAACTTCAGGAGGAAGATTCCTTCGTTTGCACCAATGCAGATATGACGGCTCCGATTGCCTGGATCCAGCTTCCCGTCACATTGATATTCCCGCTGTCTCTTTCATTCAATTCGAGGATTCCAGCGATGGCCTGTAGTGAGTTACCAATAACCTGAAGGAGATTACCGTATATAGAATATAACTCTTCTAACGTATGTTCTTCATCAAATGAATCGGCAAGGGCAGCCCCTCCACCCAGTGCTTGAAGGAGATTTCCTTTAATATTCAACTCTTGCTTCGTAATGTCATTAAACTTAATGAGTATGCCGGCTATAACAGTTACGTTTCCGATCGCTTGAATTTCATTTCCTGCTTTCGTCAGGGTAAAATCATCTATTGCATCTGCTTCTAACGCATTTCCCGTTGCTTGAAGTTCATTTCCTACGAGATTGAACGAGTTTAAAGTATCTTCTGGAATGCTCTTAATGGGGGTACTGCCAATAGCGGCAATGACCGTTCCGATTGCCGCGATCCATGCTCCGAACGTGGCTTTTTGTTCATTGCTCATAGTATAATCGCCTACTTTAAAGTTCTTAGATATTGTATACAACTAGGCAATCGTTTGTTCATCATGCGTTTAAGGTGTTTCCCACCATTCGAATGACTGGTAAGAATCACTTCCGACGGGAAAGGTTTCCCCAATCCTTGGAGTAACAACAGGAACCCCTTGTTCTGCACCGCTTTTTGTCACACGTTTGATGGGGTCGGTCCATTCATGAAAGGATAACGTAAAAGCACCCCAATGAATGGGCAAAAGCTGCTTTCCCTTCACATCAATATGCGCTTGTACAGTTTCTTCTGGAAGCATATGAATCGGTGCCCATCTGGTATCATATTGACCACATTCCATCAGGGACAAATCGAATGGCCCATAAACACTGCCAATCTCTTTAAAATGAGGACCGTATCCACTATCTCCGCTGAAAAAGATTCTGGAAGAGTTCCCGATGATACACCATGAACACCATAAAGTAGCATTCCGATCATGTAAGCTTCTGCCGGAAAAATGTCGTGCCGGGGTACAAGCCAGAGTAAGACCACTCCACTCAATCTCGTCCCACCAATCAAGCTCTATAATGTGTTCAGAATGGATTCCCCATCTCTCAAGGTGACTCCCTACCCCGATGGGAACAAAGAACTGATTCACTTTGCCTCGAAGCTTTTGAATCGTGCCATAATCCAGATGATCGTAATGATCATGTGAAAAAATCACAGCATCAATAGAAGGTAGTTGTTCTAATTGAAACGGAAGGTCTTTGCTAAACCGTTTCCCGCCCATCCAAGGAAACGGCGATGGAGCACGACCAAACATGGGATCAAGCAATAGTCTTTTTCCATCAATCTCAATCAAGGAAGCTGAGTGCCCAAACCAGGTGACATTCGTAACGGGATAAGGATGATCAAGGGATGGATAGGTGACTATCGGAATATCGTACTTAGGCTTCCGGTTGGCGTTTCTTTTCACAAGATCTCGAATCATCGTAAGAGAGGTGGAAAAGCTTGTATCCATGGAGGTTGGGATGGAATTTTTAAAAGAGCCTTTTGAATGCTGCGGAGAGGACTGAACACGTTCAAGGGAAGGCTTCTCACCAAATGAAGGATAAAACCGGATTATCAGGAAGGCAATCACGATCAAAGCGGTAAGTGAAAATATAGATATAAGCATGGATTCTGCTCCTTTTCATTCGATATCTATTACTATCTCAGATAAGCTTGCGACTGTCCAAAATGAAAGGAGTATCACATTTAAGAATTATTTAAGATTTTCGTTAAGAATCCATAAGGTTTGTTTATTATACTATCGTTAATCATAACGAGGGGATGAGCAAATGAAAAAGTGGATGATTGGAATAGCTGTAATAGGAGTATTAGGAGTGGGATGGTGGCTGGTTTCTCCGTTATTTTTAGATAAGGTGGTGAACGAAGCGCCTGTTTCATCGTCTTCTGGCTCAAATATGAAAGAACAAGAAGAGAATACTATGAAAGAAACCGATTCATCTTCGCCAGATGAAATGACAAACGATACAATGAAAGTAAATGAATTAGTCGGGATTTTTCAAGGGGCAGATGAAAATCACGATGCAAAAGGAAAAGTGAGTATATCAGGAAAAAATATTCGATTGGAAAATTTTGAAGTGACCAATGGACCGGATCTATACGTTTACTTAGTAGAAGAAGGTCAGGAAACGAAAAAAGGGATTTCACTGGGTGAATTAAATGGGAACATCGGCAATCAAAATTATGAGATTCCAGGAGATCATTCTGCATCATCAGGAATGCAAATTGTGATTTGGTGTAAACAATTTAATGTGGATTTCGGTCGTGCTGAGATAGGTAAGGCAATGTAAAGGAGAGTAAGCCATGGCAAACAAAGTGCTGTTAGTAGATGATGAAGAAAATATTGTGGATGTATGCTCACGGTATCTCATGAGGGAGGGGTATGAAGTGAGTACTGCCTCTAATGGATATGAGGCAATCCAACAATATAAAACGTTCCAACCGGACATCGTGATCCTGGATATTATGATGCCTCAAATGGATGGGTGGCAGGCTGCTGAAAAGATAAGGGAAGACAGCGACACACCCATCATCATGCTGACAGCATTGGGGCAGGAGAAGGATCGGATTTATGGGTTGACGATAGGTGCGGATGACTATGTCACCAAACCTTTCAGTCCCCGGGAATTATTGCTCCGTGTCAAAAACGTATTAAGAAGGACCTACTCCACTCCAAACCGGGAAGGTCAAAGGGAAGTTCTTAAGTGGAGAGACTTACTCATTGATCGGGATAAACGAAAAGTAGTCGTTACTGGGAGAGAAATTGACATGACCGTGAAAGAATTCGATTTATTAACCCTGTTAGCAGAGCATCCTTCACAGGTTTTCTCCAAATCGCAGTTGCTTGAAACTTTATGGGGGTATGAATATCTGGGTGATGCCAACACGATCAATGTTCATATACGCAGGTTAAGAGAAAAGATAGAGGTCGATCCTTCTGAGCCTCAATGGATAAAAACCGTGTGGGGAATAGGCTATAAGTTTGTGGGGCAGCAGCATTATGAAAATTAGAACCCTCCTTATTTTAGCCAACACGATTTCGCTCTCCGTAATCTTAGTATTTCTCACAATCTCGTATGTTCAGATGTTTATCTCAACCAATATCATCATCCTGCTTTCCCTTATTACGCTTGGAGCGGGGATCCTATCCTTTGCCGTGAATTTGATGATAACATCGCCTTTATTGAAGTCTGTAAAGCAGATGAGCAATGAAGCAGAGCGGATGGCTAAGGGTGACTTTGATGTGAAGGTGACAGAAGCAGGACCTCAGGAAATTAGAGAGCTCGCTGCTAACTTTAATCATATGTCCACTAAAATAGAAGCAATGTTCGACGAATTAACGGAATCAGAGAAGTTCAAGAGTGAACTGATCGCCAATGTTTCCCATGATCTTAGAACACCTTTATCATCGATCCATTCTTTTGTTGCCGCTTTGAACGATGACATTATTGAAGATTCTGAAGCACGGAAGAGATATTACGAGACCATTTTGTCAGAAACCGAAAAACTGGGTCTATTAATTGAAGAAGTACTGGAGTTTTCACAGTTGGAAAACAGGAAACTGCCATGGAATCCGCATCCGACACCAATTGATAAACTCCTGATCGAAACCATTCAGCAGTTCGAAAGGGTTTTACAAGAAAAACATGTTGAACTGATAGTACAGTACGATGAAGATTTGCCTCTTGTTCCTTTAATGCCCGTTCAAATCAAAAGAGTGATGACGAACTTTATACAAAATGCTCTATCCTTTTCCCCTGATCATACGTCACTGGAAATAAAAGCAGCGAAGGATGGGGAGATGATGAGCTTTTCGGTCACAGACGAAGGAAAGGGGGTTCCCCTTGAAGAACAGGCATCAATCTTTCAGCGTTTTTATCGGGTAGAGAAGTCCCGTAATAAAGCAGGTGGAGGGTCTGGCCTGGGACTGTCCATAAGCAAAGAAATTGTTGAACTTCATGGAGGAGAGATCGGAGTCGAAAGTGATGGTGAGTCGGGCAGCACCTTTTGGTTCCGATTGCCTTTAGAAATGAGTAAGGAGGAGAGATGATGAAAAAAGTGATGATTGGAATCGGCCTGATGTTGGTAGTGAGTCTGGCGGTATTTTTCGGACCTAAACTATATGCAAGCATGACCCAGAAGTCTTTGGGAAGTGAGCCCGTAAAGACTGCTATGGTGGATGACGAACATGCGGTTGCGACCTTCGCAGGAGGATGCTTCTGGTGCATGGAGCCACCTTTTGAAAAATTGGATGGTGTGTATTCCGTCATTTCCGGATACACAGGTGGCGAGGAAAAGAATCCGACCTATGATGAAGTTTCCACGAAACAGACGGGTCATGTGGAAGTCGTTCAAATTGAATATAATCCTAAAGTGATAACGTATGAGCAACTATTAAAGATTTTCTGGAGACAAATCGACCCTACTGATAATGGTGGACAATTCGTCGACCGGGGTCCTCAATATGTTAGTGGTATCTTCACTCATAGTGAAGAACAGGAGGAAATAGCACAGCAATCAAAGCAGGAGTTAGCAGACTCAGGGCGTTTTGAAGAAGAGATCGTCACAGAGATCCAGCCTGCTACCACCTTTTACAAAGCGGAAGAGTACCATCAGGACTATTATAAGAAAAATGAATTAAGCTATAAGTTTTACAGAAACAACTCAGGAAGGGATGATTTCCTTGATGAAGATTGGGGAGAGGACCGAAACATCAAGCTTGACACCAAGCCCCTTTACCCTTCTTATTCAGACGAAGAGTTAAAAGAAAGACTTACGGATATCCAATACAAAGTGACCCAGGAAGATGGGACCGAGAAAGCATTTGATAATGAATATTGGGACAACAAAGAAGAAGGGATTTATGTGGATATCGTTTCAGGGGAGCCTCTCTTCAGTTCAAAAGATAAATATAAAAGTGGCACCGGATGGCCGAGTTTCACGAAGCCCCTGGTAGCGGAAAACATTGTGGAAGTCGAAGATCGCACACTATTCATGGTGCGGACCGAGGTAAGGAGTAAGCACGCAGACTCTCACCTGGGGCATGTGTTTGATGATGGTCCTGAGCCAACAGGTTTAAGATATTGCATGAATTCAGCAGCCCTTCGATTTGTCCCGAAAGATGAGTTAGAAGATCAAGGCTACGGAGAGTTCGTTTCTCATTTTGAAAAAGTGGAGGGGGAGTCGTCTTGAATGCAGCAACGTCATTACGATCTGCTTCAGCCAACAGTGATCTTCCGGGAAAGCTCGCAAACTACTCAAAAAAAGAAGTGATCTTTCAACCTTTTTCACTTAGTCAAAATCTGTACAGGATTCAATCCGGGAAAATAAAGCTATATAAGAATAGTGAGGATGGACGCAAAACCATCCTCACCATGCTGGGTGAGGGGGATTTCTTCAGTAATATAGCGCGTTTCAGCTTAGACGACGAGGGAGTTTACGCAGAAGCTATCGATGAAACGATCTTAACAGTCATCTCTCTTAAACAACTGGATAGCTTAAGCGTGTCGCAACCTGCTTTTCTTGCAGAGCTCTTCTACACCTTCAATCAACATATGAAACAACGAAACATGTTCCTCGAACGCATCATGTATGCACCGGTTAAAGAACGAATCCTTTACCTCATGTCATTCCTTATGAAGAATTTTGGAGAAAAACAAGGGAGATTCATGAAATTAACGGTCCCCCTAACCCACCAGGATATCGCGAGCTTCATTGGCTCTACAAGAGAAACTGTGACCAGCCTCACGAAAGAACTGATAACAGAAGGGCATATCCAAAAAAAAGATAAGTACTATTTTGTGATTGGAGGGACGGACCTTTGAAGGTCCGTCCCTTATTTTTACCTGTCTAATTTAACGATGTCTGCGTCTTGGTTTGGACGGTTTAAGATGAGGTCACGGAGGATGTTAGATCCGAGCATGCTGTATACCGTGCCGTTTCCACCGAAGCCTAATAAGTAATAGGTTCGTTCTTTTTCAGGGTGCTTTCCGATATAAGGGAGGTTGTCCAATGATTCTCCAAAGCTTGCTCCCCATGCATAGTCCATTTTAATGTCCATGTCGGGAAATAGTTTTTGAACCTCTCTCTCAATTTGCTTTCCCCTTTTTTCAATTTTCTTCTCATTCTGAGGTGCCTCGGGAGGATCCTCATCCAAGCCCCCTGCAATGATTCGATTATCCACTGTAGTGCGCAAATATAGGTAGGGGCGTTTCGTTTCCCAGATGAGAGCACGTTCATGCCATTGGGATAAATCTTCAATGGGCTCAGTGGCAATGGCATAAGATCGATTGATATCAGTGCCTATTTTCTTATCGATAGGAGGAGTTTCATATCCGGTTGCATGAACCAGGTGTGATGCCTGAATAATTCCTTCAGAAGTATGAATGTTGACACCGGCAGCATCTTCTTCTACCCGCCCGGCTTCAAGGTTTTCAAATATGGTTGTCTTTTGACCTTCCTTTAAATAGTCAATGATACCGTTCACAAATCGGTATGGATTTACTTCGGCATCTCCATTGGTGATCAAAGCTCCCGGTTTTGAAAAAGGCAATCGCTCTTTGATTTCTTTCTTGGACCAATATTCAACTGGAAAGCCGTGTTCCTTCAATACTTTGTATTCTTTTTTCAGCTTTGATACATGCCGGGTAGTACTGGCATAGTAGATGCTCTTCCTCCGGATGAATTCGGGAGACACGGGTAAATTCATAGCAACTTTTTCAAGGTTTTCGATCGCTTCAAGACATAGCTTATAAAAACGGACAGCTTTCTCTTCTCCAATTTGATCAATCAGATTATGGAGCATGATATCGTTGGAAAATTGAAGTAAACCAGTATTGGCAGCTGAACTCCCTGAAGCCATACTTCGTTTTTCAATGATTGCAACGTTCAAACCAGCTTCGGTAAGTGAATAGGCACATAATGCCCCGGACATTCCTCCCCCGATAATGGCTACATCATACTGTTTATCAAAGTTTCTCTTTTTATCTTTTAATGTAGTTGGCCAATATAAACGGCCATTATGCAAATCCATTTTGGTTCCCCCAATAAGTATCGATATTTAAATTATGTTCATATCCCATTCCCTTAAACAGTCTTGGATAAAACATATATTTAATCGTTACTGTTTTGTAACGAAGTGTCTTAGTGGGTACCATCATCATTATCATAGTATAGTTATTAAGGTAAGCGGGGTTATTTAAATGAAGGAAATTGAGATGTGACGTTGTTTTCAGTCAGAAGAAATTCAATCTAAATGTATCAGGAAAAACGGCTACTGCATATGCAGGATGAAGATGCAGTAGCCACTGGTTTATTTTTTCGTGTAATTCAAGTCCCAACAGATGCCATAAGGATCTTTTACCTTTCCATATTTAGCGCCCCAGAACGTGTCTTGAAGGTCCATTACTACGGTTCCTTTTTCAGTTAACCGACGGTAATAAGTGTCGATTTCCTCTTCACTTTCCAGCTCAAGGACAAGTGATATATTGTTTCCTACCGTTGGCTGATGACCGGGGAAGCTATCTGACATCATAAAGGAAAGCTCTCCTTTTTTAAAGTGAGCATGCATGATTTGATCAGCGATTTCCGGTGGGCTTGGGTAATCGGCCTCACCAAAAGTCTGAACGGCCAATACTTCTCCTTCAAACACTTCTTTGTAATAGTCTAATGCTTCTTTCGCTTCGCCACTAAAACTAAAATAAGGTGCAGCCTGATGTTTCATCATTTATCCACTCCGGTTCACATGAATTTTAATACATCTTCATTATAGTCCAAACCGTTGGAATAAAACAAGAACAAATGTTCGTTTTATGTAGAAAAAAATGGGTAGGCAGCTAACTGCCTATCCACGATTGTTTAAAATAATTCAGTATTTAATTCAACATCGATATTGCCACTCGTTGCTTTAGAATATGGGCAAACTCCATGTGCCTTTTCGACCAATTGCTTCGCTTCATCTAATTCAACACCACTTACTGCTACTGATAACACAACGCCGAGTTTGAATCCACCATCTGTATCTTTTCCAATGGAAACTTCAGCTGCTACTTTCGATTCAATCTTTTTCTTTTCTTGACGGGCCACTAAGTTAAGAGCGCTATCGAAACAAGCCGCATACCCAGCTGCGAATAATTGTTCAGGATTCGTTGCTCCTTCTGTCCCGGAACCCCCAAGTGATTTAGGCATGGCTAATGCGACATCCAATACTCCGTCACTGCTTGTTACTTTTCCGGCGCGTCCACCTGTTGCTGTTGCTTTTGCTGTGTATAATGCTTCCATTTCTTTCACTCCTCATTTGTGTTTTTTTATTGTGCACAATTTAATATTACAAAATTAATACTAACGGCTTTGTTTTTGATTGTCAACAATTAAGTTGTGTACAATTTAATTTGATAATTGATATCTTTTTTTGTATGATAATCTCAATTAGTATGTTCAAGAAAGGAATACGCATGTATGAAAGATCCATTATTATTAGAGAATCAAATATGTTTTAAGATTTATACAGCGGAGCGGGAGATTACCAAGTTATATCGAGGGTTACTTGAAGAAATCGGTGTAACTTATCCGCAATACCTTGCATTGTTGGTGCTTTGGGAAGATGGAACGGTATCTGTAAAAGAATTGGGTCGGAAATTGTTCTTGGACTCGGGAACGTTAACTCCGATGCTGAAAAGAATGGAATCGAACGGACTTGTCGAGCGTCATCGATCTGTTGAGGATGAGCGAAGCGTTGTGATAACTCTTACAAAAAAAGGAGAAGCAATGAAAGAAAAAGCAGCTTGTGTTCCGACTCGGTTGCTAGAGCGATTAGAGATGGATGGGGAAGAGTTGGAGAGATTGGATCAGACATTGACGACGATATTGGGAAGACTTCAAGGGAAGAGAAGTGAGTAGGGATGACTTTGGTCATCTTTTTTTTGAGAAAATTGTAGAATCAAGGTTATGGGTTTGTTATAATTTGGTAAGTGGCTGGATTTTTCGTGATTTCGGCCGGATTACTTTTAAAAACGGCTGAATTTTTCCACGTTTCGGCCGGATTTTCTTCAGAAACGGCTGGATTAATCTCCTGCAGGACTTGGCCCACCTCAAAAACTGCTGAAATTCCTTCGAAAACGGCGCCGTTCTCCTAAAACTGCTGAATCTTTTTCAACAGCACCTCATTCACCCACTGAAACTCTTCCCATTCACCTAAAGGAGTGATCTTTTGATCGGAAAAGAACATCAACCCCCTGTTATTATCTCAAAGCTTGAAGCCCTTTTAAGGAGATTGTCAAAATACTTTGTGAGAAGACTTGAAATAGAGTCTCAACTAGGTAAATTCAAAGCTGGCTATAGTGGTGAGTTATCATTAGACTATTATTTAAACAATCTTCCTGATAAAGAGTATGTTATCCTTCACGATCTTCGCCTACAAAACAAGTCATCGATTTTTCAAATTGATACGTTAATCCTGCACAGACATTTTATTCTTATTTTAGAAGTGAAAAACATTGCTGGAGATATCTATATCGATACAAACTTCAATCAAATGATTCGAACATTGAACGGTAAAACGGAAGTCTTTCCAGATCCAATCTTGCAAGCGTACAGGCAGAAGGTGGAGCTTGAGAGATGGTTAGTTGAAAATAAATGTCCTAGAATACCGATCGAGCACCTTGTAGTCCTGTCGAACCCTCATACTCATATTAAAAATTCTCCGGAAGATCAGCATGTGTTTCAAAGACTAGTAAGAAGTGCGAAGCTCCCCTTCCAAATTGAAAGCTATACACATTTTTACCCAATCCCTTCTTTAACTCCTAAAGAATTATCCAAAATTACAAAGCTTCTTCTTAAGCACCATACACCTCAAACGTATGATGTTCTTCAGCAATTTAACGTTGCGCATTCAGATATTATATGTGGTGTCTATTGTGTTGAGTGTGAAGCTGCAACGATGGAGAGAATGGGTGGTACTTGGAGGTGCAGAAGCTGTAGAACAGTACAAAAGGATGCTCATATGTCTTCGTTACGAGATTATGTTTATCTTATGGGTTCTACTATTACAAACAGGGAAGCAAGGGAGTTCTTAAAGTTGGAGTCCGAGTCAGCGACACGTAAAATGTTACAGAGAATGAACCTTCCAACCACAGGCTCGACAAGGAACAAAAGATACGACTTAACACCTCTCATGGAGCATCCTCCTCCCCCCGAAAAGCCAACACCGAAGTCTTCAAAGAAGCATAATTCCCAATCGCAGCGTACCCATAAAAGAATCCCATGAAGATTCCCGTTGCCAGATGACCTCTGTGACTGGTGAAAATGGATATTATCAAGCCGAGGATAACGGCAATGTTTGGGACTAAAAAGGCAGGGGGTTTGAAGAAAATTTAAATGAGTTGGGTCAGGATGATCAGGACGGGTATCGCGATGACCGCATCCCAGAAATTTGTGTGAATCGTCGGGAAATCCATAAAGCTCCTCCAATCAAGCATTTTATTTTAATGTTTCCTTATGTAGTTTTCATTAACAAAAAAAGATGACCCCTAAAAAGGGATCATCGCTCATTTAAATAATGCATTCCAACGCTCAGCCTTTTCAAGTGCTGCTACGTCATTCTCGATTTCACCAGGCTTCACTCCGGCACCAATCATATAGTCCGCAAATTCTATATTGACGAATTCAAAAATGTAATTGAACTGCTGTACCAGGGGCAGGCCTTTAATCTTTGCTGAGCTTCCACCGGTAATCACTACATATGCTTTTTTCTTCATAAGCTCT
Organism: Rossellomorea sp. NRS-1567; assembly: GCF_050467885.1. Lineage (NCBI taxonomy): Bacteria > Bacillati > Bacillota > Bacilli > Caryophanales > Bacillaceae > Rossellomorea > Rossellomorea sp. NRS-1567. The sequence goes on from NZ_JBITPL010000014.1 coordinate 259,546, forward strand.
TCTTTTAAGTTAAAGCGCTCATCACGCAAGTACTGACTCCAGCGGTCAAAGAAATTCTTCATAGGACCACTCATTCCATACCAATAAAGGGGTGTAGCAAATAGTAATACGTCATGCTCTTCCATCAATTGGACGAGCTGTTCGTAATCATCATCCACAGGAGAAAATCCGCCCTCTGAATGTCTTAGGTCTTCGATCGCTTCAATATGCAGGTCGGAAAGAGATACGACAGTGTGATCGGTTCCTTCTACGATTTTTTTGGCAAGGTATTCTGAGTTACCGTTTTTTCGTGTGCTACCTAAAAGGGCTAATACTTTCATTTGTCAACACTCCTTTATTTATTCAAATGTACTGTTTGAGTTGTTTTTTTCTTAGTATTCCGCATCAAGACTATGCATGCCAAGGTGACTGGCGTCCTCCAATAGTCGCTTATATTTAGAGTGTACAGCATTAAACCGTTTGGACGCCACCTTTCGTTGAGATAAGGTAAATGCGATTCTTGCTGAGGCATACACATACATATTCGCATATCCGAGCAACAGAGATCATGCCCAAAAGACGATCGACAGTAGGCGGGGATAAAAGTTGGAGTGGAATTTGGTAATAAAAGTAAAACGGCTGGATTTTTCCCGGAATCGGCCGGATTATTGGCAAAACTGGCTGGATTATGAGAGAAAACGGCCGGATTCAACACCATTTCGGCTGGATTATCACAGAAAACGGCCGGATTCGCCACCATTTACCTGGATTCTTACAAGGGGAGGCAACCCTATGACAGATACAGGGCCAAAATCCATCAAAAAAGGACGAATCGATAAAGATTCGTCCTTTTTCAGGAAAAGCATGAAGCTGCCTCTTATCACCGTCTGCGAAACCCTTCCTCACGCAAATACAACGTTGCTTCATCGTACCCGCCAAAGCTGTCTTCCAGGTTATCGCCGGCATAAATATTCCAGCGTTCATCTTCTTCGATCAGCATAAGGGAATGCCCTTCAGCATCTTTCCACATCTGTTCGACGGGCGGCACGATTTCTTCTTCCGTAGCCAGATGATCAATGGATGCCCGAATGATGTCACGCAGTTCATCACCTGAAAAATCACGGATATTCACGAGTCCTTTTTTATTGGCTTCATAATCGGGAAGACTGCCCGTATAAACAAATCCGTTCCCGTTCGGATGCAGGTGATATACGACAGTCGTCTTTTCAAAGAGACTTTCTTCAAAGTGGAAATTCACCCGGTTCAGTGAAACGTCCTTCCGTGAAAGTTCAGGGAACTCTTCGATTATGGTTAATTTATCTTCAAATGGTAACATCAAATTCCTCATTTCATTTTACGATTTTCCCATTATAACATAGTGCCCTATTTTCTAAGAGAAGTTAAAGGTATAATGGGGTACAAAGAGGTGACCCCAATGAATGATTTTACTTCCTTAGGAATCCAACCTAAGTACGTCAATGCGTTAAAAGAACAATCGATTACAGAGCCAACACCGATCCAAATCGAAACCATCCCTGTGTTATTAAATGGTGAAGACGTGATCGGACAGGCACAGACAGGAACGGGAAAAACGATGGCTTTTCTCCTGCCTATGCTTGCCAAAATTGATCCAGCGAGAGATGAGGTCCAATCTCTTATTGTGACTCCGACGAGGGAACTTGCGATTCAGGTAACGGCTGAATTAAATCAGATTCTTTCTTCTACGGAAGATGACATAAATGTGTTAGCTGTGTACGGCGGCCAGGATGTTGAGAAGCAGATCAAGCGACTGAAGAATAAAGCGATTCATATCGTGATCGGAACACCTGGTCGTTTACTTGATCACGTTCGCCGGGAGACCGTGGACTTTTCAAATGTATCGTTCCTTGTGCTGGATGAAGCAGATCAAATGCTCCATATCGGATTTTTTGATGAAGTCGAGTCGATTATTCGCGAGACGCCGTTCACCCGTCAAACTGCCCTATTTTCTGCGACGATGTCCAAGGATATCCGAAAGATCGGCAAGCGCTATATGAACAACCCCCATAATGTACAGATTAGGGAAAAAGAAAAAATTGTACAGGAAATTCAGCAGGAAATCGTGGAAACGACAGATCGTCAGAAATTAGAAGCCCTCAGCCAAACGATTCATGATGTCCAGCCGTTTTTAGGCATCATTTTCTGCCGAACGAAAAGAAGGGTCAGTAAGCTGCTGGGAGATCTGAAAGCGAGAGGGTTCCTGGTGGACGAACTGCACGGTGACCTGTCTCAAGCGAAACGAGAAGGTGTGATGAAGAAGTTCAGGGACGCGAAACTTCAGCTTCTTATCGCAACAGATGTAGCAGCGCGTGGTCTTGATGTGGAAGGCGTCACTCATGTATTCAATTATGACATTCCTCAAGATGTCGAAAGCTACATTCACAGAATCGGACGAACGGGCCGTGCCGGTAAAGACGGGCTTGCGATCACCTTTGTGGCATTAAAGGATAAGCAGGACCTGGAAATGATTGAAAAAGGCGTTGGCCGTTCATTGCCTCGTCGTGTCGTGGAGGTGGCTCCTTCTAAGGAAACCTCACATGTTCATAAGGGATCGAGTGAAAGTGCGAAGGATAGACGGGAAAAGAATATCCAAACCAACAAAGAGCGAAAAGCAAGATCTCCACGTGGAGGCCGGTCTCGTAATAGTGACGGTGGTGACTCATCACGCAGTCATCGATCCAGAAGGGAAGAATCATCATCCCGGCGTGGCGGAGACTCAGCCGGTCCCTCAAGAGGTAGACCATCCAGAACAAGTGATTCTGGCAAACCAAGAAGAAACGATTCCAGCGGAAAAAGAAACAGCCAAGGCAAACCCTCTTCAAGTAGAAGAGGCCGCTAACCCAAAAGCATGGTGACCGATGTGTCATCATGCTTTTTTATAGAAAAGAGTGGTGAACTATCCTTCAAACACTTTTGAATCAGCACACCACTATAAAATTTCAGAATATTCCCAATTAATGACTCGAATCTGCTAAAATAATGAATATTAATAGTCATTAATAACAGAAGGGGTGGGTTGTACATATGCATGTACCTTTAGTGTTAACGGATTTTCTGGATCGTGCAGTCGAGCAATATGGAGAAAAGGTTGCGATTATTGATGATGTAAAACGTTTGACGTATAAGCAGCTGAATGCACGTGTGAATCAACTGTCCAGGGGACTTAAGGAATTCGGGATTGAGAAAGGGGACAAGGTCGCTTATCTGGCTCCTAATACGACGGAGATGCTGGAAGGATTTTATGGTGTATATGGAGTCGGAGGAATTATGACCCCTTTAAATACTCGTTTAAAACCATCAGACTATCAATTTATCCTGACTCATAGCGAGAGCAAAGCATTATTTGTGGATGAGGAACTTTATCCGCTGGTGCACCCGATTTTGTCTAAGGTTCCGAATTTAAAGCATGTTGTGATTCATGGTAAGTCTACAGATGGACATCCCGGCTATGACGGGTGGCGCGGCTCATTCAGCGACGAAGCCTTCGATCGTGTAGAACTGGAAGAAAGCGATATTGCTTCATTACTATATACAAGTGGAACGACAGGGGATCCGAAGGGGGTACTGCTCACTCACCGGTCAAACTATCTGCATGCTCTATCTTCCATGCATCATTTACGGGTTTCCGATCAGGACACCTTGCTTCACGTGCTGCCTATGTTCCATGTGAATGGATGGGGATCTCCTTTTTACTATACGGCAAATGGTGCGACCCAGGTGATGCTCAGAAAAGTAGACCCTGAGATGATTTTAGATAAAGTCGAGAAGCATGGCGTATCGGTTATGCATATGGCGCCGACTGTTTTGAATATGCTGCTGGAGAATTATCCGGACAGAAAGCGGACCATTGGGCAAAATGTAAGGGTTGTCATTGCGGGTTCTGCCCCTCCGCCTGCATTTGTTCGAAAGGTGGAAGAAGATCTGAATTGGGAGTTTATCCAGGTGTACGGAATGACTGAAATTTCGCCACTTATCACTACGTCCATCCTGAGATCTTCAGAGCAGGACCGACCAAAGGAAGAAAAGTACCGGTTAAAGGCGAAAGCCGGCTACAGTATGATTGGCAGCAAGGTGAAAGTAGTGGATGAGCTCGGAAGTGAAGTGCCCCATGACGGGAAAGCGATTGGAGAAATTGTGACGAGAACGAATACAGTGATGGAAGGATATTATAAAAATCCTGAAGCCACCAATCAAGCCATTCGAGATGGATGGCTGCATACAGGGGACATGGCGACGGTTGACCAGGATGGCTTCATTGAAATTGTCGACAGGATGAAAGACGTCATCATCAGCGGGGGGGAAAACATCTCTTCTATTGAAGTAGAGGGGGCTCTCTATGAACATGACAGTGTCCTCGAAGCAGCCGTTGTTGCCATCCCGCATGAGCGTTGGGGAGAAGTGCCTCATGCAGTCGTTGTGATCAGGGATGGTCACAGCTTAACGGAAAAGGAACTTATCGCATTCAGCAGAGAAAAGCTTGCCCACTTCAAAGCACCCAAGAGTATTACCTTTGCAAAAGAATTACCCAAGACCGCATCAGGAAAAATCCAAAAGGTTGTGATCCGAAAAGAATACTGGAAGGATCATGACAGGATGGTTCATTAATGGAAGGAGGCGTGCGGATGCATGCCTTTTTAGTCTGGACAAATGCCCTTATTTCTTAATTACAGGATGCCCGTCGTGCCTGTTTAGGCTTCTTAAGCATAAATTATAAAAAGGAAGTTTTATCAGCATAATAACAGGGAAAAGCAGTTTTTAAGAGTAGACAAATGGAGGGTATCAAGATGAGTTTAAATTCCCCGTTGGTTCCAAATCAAAAAACACATTGTGCCAATGAGTATGGAAAGTTAAAGAAAGTGGTCGTTGTGTCACCTGAAAATATGCAAATAAATGAAATCATAAATGAGACTCAAAAGCATTTCCTGAAGGAAAATATCAATATAGATAAAGCGGTTCTGCAGCATAAAAACTTTGTTGATACGTTAGAGAAAAATGGTTCAGAGGTCATTCACCTGCAACCATCGCCAGAGTTTAATGAACAAGTCTTCACAAGGGACATCGGTTTCACGATTCATGATCAGTTCTTCGTTGCATCGATGAATACCGATGTCAGGCGAGGCGAAGTGAAGACGCTGAAGAATTGGCTGGAAACGGATGAAGTGCCTTATAATGAACTTCTCCATTCCATTGAAGGAGGGGATGTGCTCGTTGATGAGCAGAATATTTGGATCGGAGTGAGTGGACGTACGAACCAATTGGCCATCCAATCGTTACGAAATCAGCTCCCCCAATATACTGTTCATGAATTGCCTTTAAAAGAAGAGATCCTTCATTTAGATTGTGTATTTACGATCATTTCAGAGGAATGGGCCCTTGTGTATCCACCGGCCTTTTCAAAAGAGGATCTTGAGAAGATCAAGACGCATTATAATATCATCACTGTAACGGATGAAGAGCAATTCCAAATGGGTCCTAATGTATTAGCAATCGGTGTTGGTAAAATCATCAGTCTTACTCAAAATCAAGATTTGAATGAACGAATCAGATTGAAAGGTTTTGACGTGATCGAACTGGATTTATCCGAAATCATCAAGTCAGGCGGATCATTCCGCTGCTGTACGCTTCCTCTGATTAGAGAGTAGTTGAGATCTTATTGATTATGAACTGGATAGTTTCATTAAAGAAAAACAGGTGACTTTATACCTGTTTTTCTTCTTTTTACAGAAGCTTTACACTCCTGTCTTTTTTTTGTAAATGGTTCTTCATATTTCCCCTTTATTCTACATATGTAGTCGAAATTATAGGAGGTAGGGCAAATGAAGAAATCAATGAAGAAGATTCTTCCGTTAGCTGTTGTGTCAACATTAGCTCTTGGAAGTGTAATAGGAATGAATCAAGACAACACCGAAGCACAAGCGAAGGATTCCAAGAACGGCAAAGCAAAGAATGTCATCTTCATGATCGGTGATGGAATGGGCGTTCCTTACACAACGGCTCTTCGCTATATGAACGACAATCCGGAAACAGTTGAAATGGAAAAAACGGCATTCGATCCTTACCTTGTAGGATTACAATCCACTTATCCAGAAGATGAGAAAGAGAACGTAACAGACTCAGCAGCAGCTGCTACGGCGATGAGCGGTGGAGTCAAAACTTACAATAATGCGATAGCAGTCGATAATGATAAAACAGATGTTAAAACGGTATTAGAGCACGCGAAAGAAAACGGTATGTCTACAGGAATCGTGGCTACATCTGAAATCACCCATGCGACTCCAGCATCTTATGGAGCCCATGAAGAGCAGCGTAAAAGCGAAGATGCGATTGCGGATGACTATTATGATGAAATGATTAATGGTGAACATAAGATTGACGTCATGCTGGGCGGAGGGACGGACTTCTTCGAACGTGATGACCGAAATCTTGCCGAGCAGTTTCAAAAGGATGGATACAGCTATGTAAAATCCGCTGAAGAACTGAAAAATGATGACAACAAACAAGTTCTTGGTCTTTTCTCGGAAGTCGGAATGGACAAGATGATCGACCGTGATGAAGAACAGCCAAGCTTAGCGGATATGACGACATCTGCACTTGACCGTTTAAAAGGTGACAAGGACGGATTCTTCCTAATGGTGGAAGGCAGTCAAATCGATTGGGCTGGTCACGATAATGATGTGGTAGGGGCTATGAGTGAAATGAGAGACTTCGAGAAGGCACTTGAAGAAGTAAGGGATTTTGCGAAAGAAAATGGTGAAACATTGGTAGTGGTTACAGCAGACCATTCCACAGGGGGAATCTCGATTGGTGCAGACGGTGAATATAATTGGGATCCGGCACCGATTCAAGCTGCAAAACGCACTCCTGACTTTATGGCAGAACAAATTGTAAAAGGTGCTTCAGTGGAAGAAACATTAGCTGAAAATATCGACCTTGAGTTAACAGAAGAAGAAATCGCTTCTGTGAAAGAAGCAGCAGAAAAAGGCGATCAAACCGAAATAGATAATGCCATCGAGAAAATCTTCGACAAGCGTTCAGGTACTGGCTGGACAACGGATGGACATACAGGAGATGACGTTCCTGTGTATGCATTTGGTCCACAAAAAGAGAAATTCTCCGGCATGATCGATAACACAGATCAAGCGAAAATGATCTTTGAACTTCTTAAAAACAAAGGCAAAATCAAAGACAAGAAATAATCTTAATTTAGAAAAGACCATGCTTTTCCTCCTTTTTGGGATGGACTGCATGGTCTTTTCTCCGTTTATGCTTCTTCTAAATCTGAAACACTTACTTCAGAACGTTCTTCCAATGGTCCGCGAAGATGAACAACGGCTGTTTTTCCATCTTCATGAACAGAGTCAATCCATACGGACGCATCTTTATATTTCACTTCAATATCAGCTGAAGAAGATAAGATCTGTTTTACACGGTTAGAATCCATCTTTCATTTCCTCCTTATCGTTTATTTCCATAGGTTAGTTTGTCCTCTTTTATGAGAAAAATGAGCGTATATTTCATTTCAAATCCGATACGCTAATAGCGAAAGGGTGATAACATGAAGAAGCAGGATGAAAGAACATCCACTACAGAAGCAAACATGGAAATGAATGAAAGGTTTTATGGAAGTAATGAAAAAGAAGTTGATCCGGCACCGCCCACTTATATTCAAAATAATACGGCCGCGGTGAGGATTACTGGTGATGATGAGTAAGAGTACCAGCTGAATCCTTTATCTATAACAAAAACCTGCCCGATCTTCCATCGGGCAGGTTTTTGTCATTTCGTTTTATTACGTTGGTCTTTATTATGCTTATTTCCTTTGCTATTGTCTCCACTCGTAATTTCTTTAGCAAACTCCGTCGTTCCACGCTTAGGTGAATTTTGGTTTTCACTGCCTTTGTTATTCTTTTTCGTCATATAATTCCCTCCATTCTATTCAATTCATTAGTAGTTTTTGAAGATTAACAAAAGGTTATGCACAAATAGAAATGTTAAAGAAAGATTAAAAAATAATTTAGCATAGTTTTTTGGGACAAGAATAAGTTATAATATAAAACGAAATGATTACGATTAAAGAATGTAAACTTAAGAAAGGAAACGTAAATGAATGAATTCTTTGAGGAGCTTTAGTCAAGAGATGACAGGGATACTATTATTCATGTTATTCATTGTTCTTTTTTTAGCGGGAGATTGGGTAAAAGATTATATCCCTGACGAGTTTCTTACTTCTTCGATGGTGAATGTCATTACGATATTCCTGAGTATCTTGTTAGAAGCGATCCCTTTTATCTTAATTGGTGTCTTCGCATCCGCACTTATTCAAGTCTTTGTTTCTGAGAGTCTATTACAAAGAATCATTCCGAAGAGGTTCCCTTACTTGGCACTGTTTCCTGCAGCTGTAGTCGGAGCATTGCTTCCTGTTTGTGAGTGTGCCATTGTACCGGTGGCAAGAAGGCTGATCAAGAAAGGAATGCCTGCTCATCTTGCAATTGTCGTTATGGTGACGGCACCTATTTTAAATCCGATTGTATTCGCTTCTACTTATTATGCGTTCCAAAATAATATGACGGTTGTCTGGGGCAGGATGGGGATTGCTTTAATAGCAGCCTTGATCATTGGGGCACTATTGTACAGGTTTTATGGAAAGAGAAACCCGCTTATACAGAAAGAGCATGATCACGGGCATCATCACGGTCACTCTTCCAATAAACTAATGCAGACGATTGTACATGCCAGTGATGAATTTTTTGATATGGGGAAATTCCTTATCATCGGAGCATTCGTTGCAGCGGGATTTCAGACATACCTTGATAGAGAACTGTTAGTGGGGGTAGGGACGAATGAGGTACTTGCGCCGGCAGTCATGATGGGGTTTGCGTATATTATTTCTCTATGTTCGGAGGCTGATGCATTCGTGGCGTCGTCGTTCGGCAGTATATTTTCTGCTTCTTCCATTTTGGCATTTCTAGTATATGGTCCGATGATTGATTTCAAGAATACTTTATTGATGCTTGCATACTTTAATAAAAAATTTGTACTGATCTTTATTGGGGTCGTGACGATTGTTGTGTATACATGCACATTGGTATTCCAATTATTTGTATAAAGGAGGCGAGAGGTATGAAACCATCCATACAATTCCATACATTCATCCGGGGAATCATCTTAATCGGGTATGCCCTTTTGGTATTGAAGTTATTCTTAACGTTTAATTTACAAAACTTTGTTGCACCCAAAATGCATGGTTATATGTATTTTGCTCTGGGGGTTTTCATTCTCCTGGGGGCGACCCAAATCATCCGGGGTACATCTTCAGCTTCTGCAAAAGATCACAATTGTGATTGCGAAGCTCATGAACTGCCGAAAGGGTTCATCCGATCCAGCGTGGTTTACGCCCTATTCATTTTTCCAATTGTGGTGGGGTTCCTGCTGCCGGATAACTTATTAGATAGTTCCGTTGCGGCTAAAAGAGGGGTGAAAGTAGGGAATAGCCTATTTTCAACACCTCCATCCGGTGAACAAAAAGGGTTAAATCAAGTTGAGAGCTCTGAGAAAAGTTCGACTGAAACTGAGCCCACTCTCAGTCCGTATGATGAGTTTCCTGTGGAAAAGGATTTCGACAAGTTGAAAGAAATCGTAAATAAGAGAGAAAAAATAATCGTAAGAGACGAACAATATATTCAGACATTAAGTATTGTAGACGAAGAGCTGGACGATTTCGTCGGAAAAGAAATTCAGCTTACAGGCTTTGTGTATAAAGATGAAGGATTTGCAGAAGATGAAATGGTGATTTCCCGCTTTACCGTTACGTGCTGCGTAGCAGATGCTTCTGTTTATGGATTGTTGGCACGGGATTCAGGACTGAGTAAACTTGAACCCGATACGTGGATTAACGTCAGTGGCGTAATTGATAAGGTGGATTTCAATGGTCAGGAAATGCCGGTTCTAAAGAATCCCGTGTTTGAAGTAATAGACCCTCCTGCTAATCCATATGTAGAGGAGTTCTATATTAAAATTGAATAAACTAAAAACATCCTTACTTATGAGTAAGTGGGGATTTTCTTATAATGAATAAATCGTAATCATTTCGATTAAAGAACAGGAGTTGTTAGAATGAAAGTACCAGTAACAGTATTAAGCGGTTATTTAGGATCAGGCAAGACGACATTATTAAATCATATTTTACATAATCGGGAAGATAAGCGAATAGCGGTTATTGTGAATGATATGAGTGAGGTGAACATCGATGCCACCCTGGTGAAGAGTGGAGGGTTCACCAGAACAGAAGAAAAATTAGTGGAGCTTCAAAATGGTTGTATTTGCTGCACGTTAAGGGAAGATTTAATGATTGAGGTCCAGCGATTGGTCGAACAGGGGAATATTGATTATATTGTGATCGAGTCTACCGGGATTTCCGAACCCATTCCTGTAGCTCAAACATTCACTTATCTGGATGAAGAGATGGATATAGATCTGACAAGTAAAACAAGACTGGATACGATGGTGACGGTTGTGGATGCCAACCGATTCTGGCATGATTTTGCAAGTGGAGAAACCTTACTGGACCGTAAGCAGGCAACGGACGAAGGGGATACAAGAGAAGTAGTGGATTTGTTGATTGATCAAATCGAGTTTGCGAATGTAATTGTGTTAAATAAAATAGACTTAGTGGAAGGAGTGGATGTAATAGAATTAAAAGCTGTTCTTCATAAGTTGAATCCGGAAGCGAGAATCATTGAAACTTCACATTCTAGCATTTCATTAGATCAAGTACTGAACACTCGATTATTTGATTTTGATAAAGCGAGCCAGGCAGCCGGTTGGATAAAAGAGTTACAAGAAGAACACATACCCGAGACTGAAGAATATGGAATTTCTTCTTTTGTCTATCGTCGGAATAAACCATTTCACCCAGAACGTTTCATGAAATGGATGGAGGAGTGGCCGGTAGACATCGTGCGTGCAAAGGGCTTCTTTTGGCTGCCGACCCGTAACGACATGACCGGCTTATTATCCCAGGCAGGTCCATCGATCATCATTCAGGGAGCAGGGGAATGGGTGGCTGCTTATCCTGAGAATGAGAGAAAGGAAATCCTGGCTGAAGAAGTGGAATTAGCTGAGAGATGGGATCCTGTTTATGGGGATCGAATGAACGAAATCGTATTTATCGGTCTCGAGATGAACAGGAAAGAAATAGAGCAGTCATTAGATAGCTGCTTGTTAACAGAAATAGAAATGACAGAGGATTGGACGGAACTTAATGACCCGATCCCTGCTTTTACGGTGGAGGGTTGATAGACGAAAAAGCCAGGCGCTTGCACGTGCCTGGCTTTTTTCATTCGTCTTCTTTTTGTCTCATCGTATTAATGACGAATTATGAAACTGGACTTTTGAATAAGATACGAACATGGAATTTGCAACTTTATTCCTATATTTAACATTCCTACTGATATTTTGATTCTTCTAAACGATAATGAAGATAGGATATCTAAAGGGAGGTAAAGAAATTGCATGAGAAAATGGATGGGATACAGAGTTCGTCAGGAATACCGGGCAGGTGGTTTGTGGATGAAATAGCAGACGGGTCGGAGGGCTATCCGATTTTATTCATTCATGGAATTCATACCTCGTCAGACACATGGGTACGAGAAAATGATTTATTGGAATTCACGCGGAAATTTGGGCACCAAGCCGTTTTTATTGATTTGCATCCAGACGAAGATATGTGGAAAAATGGGGAGCTTTTAGAGAGGAAGCTTCGTGAGATTTACGACTATTTTAAGAGGAAGGTAGTGGTTGTGGGGCATAGTAAGGGAGGAATCGATATTCAAACAGCATTGGTTCATTATGGTGCCGGACCCTATGTAGAGAGGGTCATCACTCTTTCGTCCCCTCACCATGGATCAGAGCTTGCAGACCTTGCCTATAGTAAATGGGCCGGCTGGTTAACCGATGCTTTAAAAAGTAAAAATAATGCCGTGTTCTCCATGCAAACGGGATATATGAAATCTTTCCGTTCCCAGACGGATGAACTTGAACTTTCCAAAGCCACCCCATTCTATACATTCGGTGGTACAGGATGGGGAGGGGTGAATTCTGAACTGTTTTGGGGTGGGTTATACTTAAGCCGATTTGGACAAAGTGATGGAGCGGTGCTGGTAACAAGTTCAAGCCTTCCTTATGAGAAAGAGGTGCAGGTCCAAGACTGGACTCATACGACGATAAAAGAAGGCGGGGAGATTTTCCCTTATTTGAAGGATTTCTTAACAGAAGAGGTGCAAGAGGTATCCTATTCTGCCGTGAGCGAGCATGCAAAAGAGGGAGAAACATCGGTCCTCCATAGAGGCGGGGCATTTATGGGTGTTGGAGTGGAGAAGTTTTCTGTCGAGGAAGAGGTAGAGAAAATCTCGGTGGACTGGATCAGTGATCAACAGGATACGAGATATGAGCTCATTAGTCCGAACGGGCAAGTGTATAAACAGTTCATGATTTCGGAAGATGCGACAGGCTTTTTCCCTGGCGCTTATCATCATTCCATGATCATTTCCAAGCCTCTTTTGGGACAGTGGGAAATGAGGGCGCATAATAATCAAAGTGAAAAATATATGCTGACCATTCTGTTTCAGAAAGGGGTTAGTAAGGAGTGGAATCAGTTGGCAGGGGATGAAGAATCTTTAATGGGCTCATGGAGTGTACACGACAAACCTGTGAAGAAAACATATACCATTCACCATATCCCAACGAAGAGCGGAAACAAAAACCAAACCACCCTCATTACAACTGAAAATCTATCTTTACTGCCACTTGCTGAATTTGAAGAAGGAGTCCATAACATCACCATCGATATAGAAGGGGAAACCCAGGAAGGGAACCAATTTCAGAGAACGATGATTCAAACGGTTTATGTTGATGGAAAGGGGAATGCCTATTAAATGTTTGAAGTGACATTCATCATGAAGGTTAAAAACAAGGTCCGTCCCTCTGCATAAACGGGGACGGACCTTTGGGTTATAGTGCGCTTAGGAATTCTGTTACTTGTTCTGGTGTTTTGGCGTTGGCGCTGTGCAGGTGAGCGATTTTTTCTCCGTTTTTGTAGACAAGCAGGCTTGGGATGCCCATGACGTCATATTTTTCGGCGATTTCAGGGAATTCGTCTTTATTGATGTCGTACCATTTATATTGACCGAAATTTTCCATGATTTCATCAATGAACATATCCATACGACGGCAGTCGGGACACCAGTCTGCGTGGAATTTCACGATCACCGGCTCTGCCGAAGTGATTAGGTCTTCAAAGGTTTCTTTGTTTTTGATTGCTTGCATGTTGTTAACCTCCCTTATTTCATTATTTTATACAAACAAACGATCATTTGTAAAACGAATCATTTTTCGTCTGAACTTGCACATGATAATATGGGAATACATATTGAAGGAAAAAGGTGACATTATGCAACCGATTAAAGTTGGATTAGTAGGATACGGTTTTTCTGGACAAAGCTTTCATCGACCGTTACTTTCTCATTTGGAGGAGTTTCATATTGAAGCGGTGCTTTCATCTGATGAAGAGAAAGTGCTGAAAGACATTGAGGGTGCAACGGTGGTGTCGTCCCTTGAAGATTTACTTCAACAAGACATTGAATTAGTGGTGATCACCACGCCGAACCACCTGCACTATTCCATGATTAAGCAGGCTTTACTAGCTGATAAACATGTCGTGGTAGAGAAGCCGTTTGTAACGAATAGTGTGGAAGGGGAAGAGCTTATAGCTTTGGCGAAAGAGAGAGGCTTGCATCTTTCTGTCTTCCATAACCGACGATGGGATGCCGACTTTTTAACCATCCAAAAATTACTCAAAGAAGATGCTCTAGGACAAATCTATACATATGAAGCCCACTTCGACCGTTTCCGCCCAACTATTAAAGACCGTTGGAAAGAAAATAAAATCGAAGGAGCCGGAGTGTTATATGATTTGGGATCTCACCTTCTCGATCAAGCACTCACTCTGTTTGGTACACCACAATGGGTGCAGGCGGATGTGTTCCCGCAAAGAAATCCTGAAAAAGCGGAAGACTATTTCCACATTACACTTGGGTATGACGTATTGAGGGTGCAATTGTACTCGCGTTCCATCGTCCTTGATCCAGGACCTCGCTATCAGGTTCATGGATTAAAAGGAAGCTACGTGAAGCACGGAATGGATCGTCAGGAAGATGATTTGAAAGCTGGGAGAACCCCCCTTGATGAAGAGTGGGGACTGGAAGATGAAGAAAACTGGGGTACACTGACAACCCTATCACGGGATGAAGTGACCTCAGAAGTCATTCCTTCTGAAAAGGGGGATTATACTCAATTCTATCTGGGGGTATATGGAAGCTTAAGGGGAAATAAACCACTTTCGGTAAAACCAGAGGATGCTTTGCACGTGATCAAAATCATTGAAGCATGTAAAGAAAGTGAAGAGAGCAAACGTGTTATTCATCTGAAATAGAGTAGAAGGGCTCCCCATAATCGGGAGCCCTTCTATATAGATGCTATTCTACCGTACCAGCTTCTAAGATCTGAACTTTTGCGTCGATATTGAATCTTACCCGGGGATAAATGCTTTCTTTCCATTCTTTAATATCAAATCCGCGTACCCCGTGCTTTTGATTTTGACCGATGCCGACAGGGTCGATGCCTAATTCCTGAAACTCCTTCAGCATGGCTAAGCATTTTTCTTCGATATCCTTTTCCATTTGTTTCTCAACTTCTCCCACTTTATCAGTTGTCAATTTTTTTCCGGTATACTCTCTGACAATTCCCCTAATCTTGATTCTCATTGTCACTTCAACAGGATCAGCCTTATGTTTTATGACAAGTTTGTGCTTTGAAATCAGACTAGTTACAGAAGCCTCAACCGTTTCTTCGGCAGCTTCAGGCTTTTCCCCCATTTTGATGACATGACTTCCTTCAGCAAGTTTATCCACTAATATTTTAAAGAAAAACATATCTTCAGAAGGAATCTTTTTGACCATTTTATCTTTATCGAAGAGGGCCACACCTGAAATCGCTATACTTTCATTAGAAAGCTGCTTCAATATAGGGAGATAGGCTGTTTGTCCTTCTTGGAAATAATTAAATAGAAATAAATGTAAATTTGTTTCCGGTAACTCTCTGCGGGTAATGTTGTGTGTAATCAGGTTAGAAATATACGTCCCATTTCCCCGTAAGCCATAATTCCCTTTGATCAGGTCACCTGCATCTCCTTCTACTACCGTTACATATAGCCTTGCGCCAACACTGGCGTCCCTTTGGAGGGAATCTCCGATATCGATGATTCCTTTCTTTGCCAGTTTTTCTCCTATCAGCACGACATCCAAGCTTCCTCTTACAAGGGGCTGTTGTGCTCTTCTTTCTAATTTCTCGAGCACTTCCCGCGTAGACGATGCTTCAGCAGACAACGTTCCATTTTGGATGGATTTATCGGATAAGTAAATGGGGAACAGAGCTGTCCCTCTTATTTTATTCTCTCCTACATAATCATAGGCTTTTCCGGTTTCAACATATAAATCGTCGAGAATCTCCTTTTCTACGCATCCCGATAGGAATAGAGAACAAAAAATGATCAAGGAAAGTTGTTTCATTGTTTTTGTCTCACCTTCTTCATGATAGTCACCAGTACTAAGAGGGCAGGTATGTAAAAAAAGTTGAAATAAAAACCGATTTGTCCTGAAATCGTATTCAAGAAATTAACCTGTTTTCGATCAGTGATAAACGTTAAGGTGCATAAACAGAGAATACAAATAATGATCAATGCATGACGATGTCTTAAAGGAGTCATGCGCTTAATGGTCCTGCTGGCGCACCAGATAGCTATGCACACGTTTGGCAGAATCACTAAGCACCAATTGGCGATACCGATATATTCAAAACGTTCAACAAAGGGCATTTCAACGATTTTCCACATGGAAAGGGTGGCCCACACGGTCTTTTCTAATTGCTTTTGACTGAAAAATGCAAATGAAATGATGGCTATTAAGGTGTATATGGTCGTGGTTGTAAACAGCGCCCAATGAGCATATTTTTGCGACTTTTTCGCTTCTTTAATATATGGATAGAGCATCAGTATGGCTTCGTATCCCAGATAAGTGAGTGACATATTTTTGGTGGAGATCAAGATATCCTTGATGGTGTGATCAAATACCGGCAAGATGTTTCGGAAATCTGCGTATTTAAATGTAAACGCAAAGGTCAAGATCAGATAACTGGGTAGTACAGTTCCAAAAAAAGCGGTACCTGCAATGGTTCGGACTCCACCATTTACGATATAGTAGACAAGGATTAAGAAGAACAGTGCAAACATAAACGTACTTAATCGCGGATACATCCATACTTGCAATACCTCGATATACGTCCTCATGATCGTTATCACGAGCAAACTGAAATAGAGGGCGAATAATAAATTGAATATATTCCCAATCCACTTTCCGAAAACCAAGGTATGAGCAGATACAAGGTCCCCGCCAGATTTTTCTAAAATAAGGTACATAAGAAACATGAGAACATGAGTAAAAATACCTGCCAGGATGACAGAAATCCAACCATCATACCCCGCATTCATCGAAATGATTCGTTGGAACCCCAGAACACCTGCCCCGACTTGAATGGAATGTATAAGAAAGAAAACAAGGAATGGGGATATTTTTCTTCTATCTGGAATGGCCTGCATCTGATCACCTCCAACCTTTATTCGTCTATATCCAGCTTTTTCTTTCCTTCAGATGGACGGAATCTGTATGGTTTCTTCGTTCTTAAATATTCCGGACGTCCTGCTTGTTTACTAAATGGGAACCGGATCAGAGCGTCTTTCAGGTCCTTCATTCTCGGTGGATAGAGTGGCTCCAGGAACGGTCTTCCCAGGGAGGTTAATTGTAATAAATGTCCCATAAGTAAACAGAAACAGAAAACGATGCCTAATAATCCCCAAAGCTGCGCGAACAACAAGAAGGGGAATCGGAGCAAACGGATTGTATTACCCATGCGGTACACGGGAGTCGTAAAGGAAGCAAGCGCAGCAAGGGCAACTAAAATGAGCAGTACGTTACTCGTAATCCCTGCCTCAACGGATGCGGTCCCGATTACGATTCCTCCAACGATACCGATGGTTTGACCAACTTTGGTTGGAAGGCGGGCTCCTGCCTCACGCAATAATTCAATCGTTAATTCAAGAAATAACGCTTCTAATATAGGTGGCAAAGGGATCTCTTGTCTGGATGTTACAAGAGTGGCCATTAAATCCTTTGGTATGAGTTCATAATGATACGTCAGCGCAGCAACGTAAATCGGTGTAATCAAAATCGAAAACCCCACTGCAAATACACGCACCAGACGGAGGAATGAGGCGATCGAGAAATTCAAGAAATAATCCTCATAGGCATTAAAAAATTCAACAAGAGTCGTGGGTCCTATCAATGCGTGAGGCGATCCATCCACCATCACGGCCACCTTCCCCTCCACCAGTACAGAAGCGACTCGATCGGGTCGTTCTGAATCCAAAAGCTGGGGGAAAGGGGAATTGCTATTATCTGCAATGAGCTGTTCAATAAATGAACTATCCATGATTTGATCAAAATCCACGGCTCGTAAACGTTGCCGCATCGTATTCACATTGGCTTCATCCACTAATCCATCAAGATAGACTAAAGCGACTCTCGTGTGAGTCATTTTCCCAATATTGAATTCTTCCACTAATAGCTCTTTAATAGGAAGACGTTTGCGGAGCAGATTCAGGTTGTCACTGAGAGATTCTACAAAAGCTTCTTTCGGACCAACCACACTGAATTCCACTTCCGGTTGGGAAACCTTTCTCCCCATTTCATTTTTCGTAGCGATGAAGGCAAATTTCCGGTTGGAGGCATCCATCGTTAACAAGGTATATCCGTTAAAAAGCTTTTGTTCAATTTGTGCTTCATCTTTGGATATTTCTATATCCAGGACAGGAACCAACGTCTTTAAATCATCAAATGAATGAAAATCTTTTGAAAGTAAGGAGGGAAGAACATCCTCCTGCAGGATTTTCCCATCAATCAGGGTGGTAATAAAGTGCAGACTGAACTTGGCCCCTGTATGAGGATTCTGATAAAAGGCTTGTTTATAGTCAGCAGACTTCTCAGCTTCCTGCTTAAAGTTTTCATAGGTCTGTTTTTTCTTCGTGCTATCGGTGTTTTTCTTATTTCTAAAGAATGGAAACATACTAATCCCTCATGTTCGATGTATGGTCTATCCAATAGTGTTACCGAAAATAGGAGAATTATGAAAAAGGATGGGGAAGTGGGAAAAAACGTTAAGGTCTGCTGATTGAAAAGAGGGAATGAGTTCGTGGTAGATTTATCAAGGGTGGGAATGAAATAAAAAAGACTGGAAAAGGAATATCCCTTTTCCAGTCTCATGTCGTTATTCCTTCTCCAGGAAAAACTTCTCGATATCATCAAGCATCGCATTTGCTGCCATAACGCCACCGGCAGTGTTCCAAATAGCATCGCTTACCTCATACACTTTATCTTGTTTTGCCACTTCAAGGTTTTGGAATAGAGGATCGTTCAGCCACTCTTCGGCAAGCTTGTTCGCTTCTCCATCACCCGTTTCATAGGTGAAGTAGAATAACACATCTCCATCCATCGCCGGGATTCTTTCTTTCGTCACACCTTTTTCAGCAAAGTCTTCAACATCCTGACCTTCAGGACGGGCAAATCCTAATTGATCCAGGATCACGCCTGAGAATGAATCTTTATGGTAGATGCGTACGTCACCTGCTAAAAAGCGGACCATAGAAACTTCCTGGTTGAGTTTGTCTCCAAGTTTCCCTTTAAGATCTTCAATTCGCTGGTCATACTGGGCTAATACTTCCTGGCCTTTTTCTTCTTTGTTTACCGCTTTAGCGTATAATTCAAAGTTTTCTTTCCAGTTACCGCGTAATGTTTCTGCCATCACCGTTGGAGCGATGTCTTTCAGCTGATTGTATTGTTCCTCTTGACGCATTTTGTTCCCGATAATAAGGTCCGGTTGAAGTTTAGCAATGGCTTCCATGTTTAATTCGCTTTCAGTTCCGACTACTTCAACATCTTTCATATCGTCGGCAATATGATCGTACCATGGATCACCTGTCCAGGATTGTACGGCACCAACAGGGGTCACACCCATAGAGAGAAGAGCCTCTGTTCCTTCATTTGTAAGGATGACAACCTTCTTAGGAGTTCCTTCGATTTCAGTCGTACCCATTGCGTGTTCCACTGTATAGGTTTCTTCTTTCTTATCGCTACTTCCAGAACCCTCTTTTTCTTCTTCTTTATTACCGCAAGCTGCCAAAAATAGAAGTGAAGCGATAAGTAATAAAGATAATAAACTTCTTAATTTCATATGTATGAATCCTCCTGAAAAATATTTTATGGGTGATAATGATTATCAATTACACTTTTCATAATAGGTGAGAAGGCTTTCATTGTCAATACCTAAATGATAATGATTTTCAAAGTCATTGACGGTTGTTTCATTCTTCTTTAAAATAGTAGGAGAAGGACTGAACGTGAAATGACAATTGATTTTCCTTTCCTTATGGAATGTTCATATGGATTAGAAAGGTTAACACATAATGAAAATTCAAAAACAACTTATTCTGTATATAGGAACCATTTTCTTTCTCCTATTGTGTATTGGAATCAGCATTGTATACGGGTATACCGATACGTCGTGGAGGGTAGCGATTGAAGCGTTCACCAATCCCGATGGTTCGACTGAACATATTGTACTTCAGACGATCCGGTTACCACGGGCGCTTATTGCTGCGACAGTAGGGGCATCCCTCGCCATTTCAGGTGTCCTGATGCAAACCTTGACCAAGAATCCGTTAGCATCTCCCGGTATTTTCGGGATCAATGCCGGTGGTGCTTTTCTGGTGGTAGTGGCGGTTACGTTATTTGGTGTAACCAATCTTCAATCCTTTACATGGCTGGCATTTCTGGGAGCAGGACTGGCTGCCGTCGGAGTGTATGTCATCAGCTCCGTTGGGAATAACGGGTTGACTCCCATGAAACTGACGTTGGCAGGGGCTGCCATCACGGCGATGTTCTCCTCATTCACACAGGGATTACTTGTACTGAATGAAGCGGCGTTAGAGCAGGTATTGTTCTGGCTTGCAGGATCTGTTCAAGGAAGAAGCCTGGACATTTTAACCGGGGTCTTTCCTTATATTGTGGCAGGCTGGATCCTTGCGCTCATGTTAGCAGGAAAAATGAATATACTTGCCATGGGAGAAGATGTTGCCAAAGGGTTGGGACTCAAAACAGCCTTGATTAAATTTATCGCTTTACTCGTGGTCGTGCTGCTGGCTGGAGGTTCCGTAGCCATCGCAGGACCAATAGGCTTTATCGGGATTGTCATCCCCCATCTTGCGAGAAAAATCATCGGGGTGGATCATCGCTGGTTGATCCCTTACTCAGGATTACTCGGAGCGATTTTACTATTGGCCGCTGACATTGGAGCCCGCTACATCATCATGCCCCAGGAGGTGCCGGTTGGTGTTATGACAGCCATTATTGGTGCACCATTCTTCGTGTACGTTGCAAGGAAGGGGTTTTAACCGATGAATAGATTTATGGGGAAACGCTGGCTTCAGGACCGGGTTTCTATGCTTGTTGATCTATCAGCAATGAAGAAAATCATGATATTAGGCGTCATCACTGTACTTGTCCTTATTATGAGTACGGGAATAGGTGACTTGAAAATAGCACCATGGAAGGTCGTAAGCGTCTTCTTTGGAGGCGGAACAAGCTTAGAACAGCTTGTCGTTACGTCTTTTCGACTTCCGCGGATCATCATTGCTCTGCTCGCCGGGATGGCATTGGCCGTTGCAGGGGGGATTTTACAGGGGATGATCCGAAATCCTTTGGCATCTCCCGACATCATCGGGATTACTGGGGGTGCAGGAGCAGCTGTGGTCGCTTTTTTGACCGTTTTCAGCAACGATGATAATACCTTGATGGTCAGCATTAAATGGCTTCCTGTTGCTGCATTTACAGGGGCAGCAGTCATTGCCTTTTTAGTCTATTTCTTAGCCTGGCGAAAAGGGGTATCTCCTGTCAGACTCGTCTTGATTGGAATCGGTATTTCAGCTCTGACACAAGCTTTGACAACACTTCTTATGATACTCGGCCCTATATATAGAGCCAGCCAGGCCAATATTTGGATAACGGGTACCGTGAACGGATCGGATTGGCAGGACGTATGGATCCTGCTTCCGTGGAGCCTGGTCTTTATCCTGTTAAGCTTCTTTATAACCCGTCAATTAAATATTCAGGAACTTGGGGAAGAAATCGCTACAAGTGTTGGAGGGAACGTTCAGAGACAACGCTTTTTGCTTCTATTGATGTCAACGGCTTTAGTAGGTGGAGCGGTTGCCTTTGCAGGGGGAATTGGCTTTGTAGGTTTGATGGCCCCTCATATGGCAAGAAGAATGGTAGGATCATCTTTCGGAGCGTTACTTCCGACTGCCGCTTTTATAGGTGGAATTCTCGTGATGGTGGCAGATCTTATCGGCCGAACATTATTCCTGCCCCTGGAAGTTCCGGCCGGTGTATTTACTGCAGCGATCGGAGCACCTTATTTTATCTATCTATTATTTAAAACAAGAAATTCTTAAAGGAGTTGGCCATTAATGAGTGACATTTTACAAACGAAGGATTTAACTCTATCTTACGGGGAACGAACGATTATTGATGAACTGAATATTGATATTCCAAAAGGGGAGATTTCTGTCTTTATCGGCGGAAATGGCTGCGGTAAATCCACTCTTCTTCGTTCCATTGCCAGATTACTTAAGCCGAAACAAGGTTCGGTTCTGTTGGATGGGGAAGCAATCTCTCGTTTATCAACGAAAGAAGTCGCTCGTAAAATGGCCATTCTCCCTCAATCGCCAACGGCTCCAGAGGGATTGACCGTCCTGCAGCTGGTAAAGCAAGGTCGTTATCCTCACCAAACCTGGCTCAAGCAGTGGTCCCATAAGGATGAAGAAATTGTTCAGGACGCACTGAAGGCAACGAAGATGGAGGAACTGCAGCACCGGAAAGTGGATGAACTTTCAGGAGGACAGAGACAGCGTGCTTGGATTGCATTGACATTAGCACAAGACACAGACATCATTCTGTTGGATGAACCGACTACCTATCTCGATATGACGCACCAAATTGAGATTCTTGATTTATTATTCGAACTCAACGAGAAAGAGCAGCGAACCATCGTCATGGTCCTGCACGATCTGAATTTAGCCTGTCGATACGCCCATAATATTGTCGCCATCCGTGATAAACAAATTTATGCCCAAGGGAAGCCTGAAGATGTGATTAGCTGTGAGCTGGTGAAGAATGTATTTGATATGGATTGCCAGGTTTCCCGGGATCCATTGTTCGGAACGCCTCTATGCATCCCGTTTGGTAAAGGCCGCTGCATTCTGAATGCTGTCGGTGAGACGGGATGAATGCCCTCACCCAGGAACAGTGGGACACTCTTAAGAAATATCGTTTTCATAGAGAGTGGGATCCTACTTTTAAAGGGGAAGAAGCAAGTTCTTTCTTAGGGGAGAATGACATGAAAGCTTATTTATCCGGCAGACTTTCGTCAATCGGAACAGATGATCTTAAAGTAGCAGCGTCCTTATTCATGAAACGCTATGCTTTCATAGCGGCAATGGGATTAATGGCAATGACGTATTGGAATAAGAAATTAAACCTCAACCCTGAAAACCTTATCCTGGTGGATGGGGACAAGAATGGATTATGGATGCCTCAGTTTTATGTGAAAGATGCATCCGTTACTGAATTTACTTCCACCTGGGAAAGGGAGGAATTTATTCAGACGATCTTTCGGGATCATCTTGATGGAGTGATTCAGTCGTTAAAGAAAGCAACAAAGCTATCAAATCTCATTCAGTGGGAAAATATCGCCGTATATATTTTCTGGATTTTCGAGAATGATGATTTTCTTTTGACTGAAGGAATGAGAAAGCAGCGTGACGAACAATTCTGCCAGCTGCTTTCCGATGAAAACAGCCAATGGTTCGGACGGTATCACAAAAATCCATTGGCTCGTTACTATAGTGGAAAAGTAAATGTAGAAGGTGTAACGGAAACCGTTCGTGTTCGCAAAACGTGCTGCTTTTCCTATAGACTGGAAAATGGGGAACAGTATCGCTGTAAAACATGTCCACAAACCTGTCGAGTGAAAAGGACATAGTTCAATATTCACAAGGAGGTTTATGATAATGAAGGAATTTCCCAAACAATTTGATGCATTGATCGAAAAGTACACAGAGCTCTTGGTAGGTGAGACCGATTCGGACAAGAAAGAAATGGTCACCCGATACGCTCTTTACTCATTCATTGCGAAAAATATGCCTGCACTCGTGAAGCATTGGAATTCGTTATATCCTGAAGGCAAGGATGAGATGAAACGAATCGTTGGCGAGATCAAAGAAATGAATGAAGCTCATCGCGCGGAAATGAATCAGAAAAAGAAGGAAGAGTAAGTATTTGGATTGAAAAGTACCCTTTTGAAGAGGGTACTTTTTTTATGGGGAAGACGAGGCTTTACCTTTCCTCTTCAGATAAAAAAAGGCAGACCCGAGTCTGCCTCCAATTGTCCAATTATTGAACCTGACCGCCATATCCATAAGGGAATTGAGAAGAGTACTGCTGGTGCTGCTGATAGGATTGTTGAATCTTTTGACTGTCGGCAGCCTCAAGCTTATACCAGCCTTTGCGGAACATTTCATTATATAGCTCGCGTTGAGCATTTTGTGTTTCATTAAAAATCGTGAGTAGATCCTGGTATAGCGCTTGATGACTCGCTTCGTTCAGAGCTGTACAGTAAGAAGCAGTCATGTATTTCTCGTGAGACAGCACATCCGTTATAAAGTCTCGATCATTCATCTGTGGTGTTTCGGGTACTTGTGATTGCGGGTTCTGGATTTTTTGCTGATTCTGCTGATTCATGTAAGATGATTCCTTTCTACATCATGTTTTGATTTTGGTTAGTCGTATTTAAATGTGCTAAAAGTTGTTGGTAGTGACGTTGGTGCATCTGGCCGCATTTATCCAACTCAGCTTTAATCTCTGTATCCTGACAGTGAGCTGCTGCAAAATGGCACTTCTTCATGGCATTAAGATTCCATGCAAGCATGTCATTTAAATATAAAGAATCCTTCGTGGTAAGCATTTGCGGTGGTTCTGTATAAGCTTGCGGCTGGCTTCCTTGTTGAGGTTGTTGTTGCATTTTCTTTTCCTCCTTTTCAATCTTTGAATACCCTTTCTTTGTATGATCGATAGGTAATATTACCCTGTATACGACCCATTAAGAAAGTTTTATAATCATAGGGCAAAGGTTATTTTTCCTAATGCTCAGCATGATTATTCACGTGTTTACAAATTTCGATAATATTCTACTAAGTACGTATTGAAAGTATATTCAAAACGTTGAAAAGGTGATAAAATGTTGGTAGATATATAATAGTATGAACTTTTTCTTTTTTAGCAATAAAGAAAACGGTTTCATAGTATGATATATATGTTTTTTCAGGGGGTAAGCAACATGGAGCAAGCAATGCGTAATTTCTTTTTATTCCTTTCAAAAAATAAGCCGATGACGAAACTGGCTAAGAAATATGGCCTGCGTTTTGGAGCCGGCCGGTTCGTTGCAGGATCTCATATTCTGCAGGCAGTTGAGGTTATTCGTGAACTAAATAGTCAGAATCTTGTTGTAACGATCGACTATTTAGGTGAGTTTGTGGACAATGAACGAGAAGCAAACGAAATGGCCCTGGAATGTGTAGAGGCTATTCGTGCGATCGGGAAAGAAAACCTGAAATCTCAATTATCCCTGAAGATGACATCAATGGGGCTGGATATTTCCGAAGAGATTGTCATGAAGAATATGAGGTTGATTCTTGATGAAGCAACCAAACAAAACGTATTTGTGACCATTGATATGGAAGACTATTCCCGCTGTGGAAAGACCATTGATATCTTCAAACGGTTAAAGTCTGAGTATGATAATATCGGCACGGTAATACAAGCCTATTTATATAGAACAGAAAAGGATATGGATGATCTGAATGCGTATTCCCCCAACCTGCGTCTAGTAAAAGGGGCCTATAAAGAATCACCTGAAGTTGCGT
This sequence comes from Rossellomorea sp. NRS-1567, assembly GCF_050467885.1. NCBI lineage: Bacteria > Bacillati > Bacillota > Bacilli > Caryophanales > Bacillaceae > Rossellomorea > Rossellomorea sp. NRS-1567. Next base: position 284,765 of record NZ_JBITPL010000014.1, read on the forward strand.
TTCCTGAGAAGAAGGATGTAGACGATAATTTCAAAAAAATTATTAAAACTCATCTGTTAAATGGAAATTATACGGCTATCGCCACCCATGATGATGAGATGATCGAATATACGAAGAGACTCGTGGAAGAATATAAGATTCCGCGTGATCAATTCGAATTTCAAATGCTTTTTGGCATTCGTGTAGAGCGTCAGCATGAGCTGGTCAAAGAAGGCTACAAAATGCGCGTATACGTCCCATACGGTACGGATTGGTACGGATACTTCATGAGAAGGCTGGCTGAAAGACCGGCAAATGTCGCCTTTGTTCTAAAAGGGGTCATGAAGAAATAATGATAATAGATAGTATTAAGACTCTATGGATGTTCATGGAGTCTTATTTGTATATTCGTAATCATGGGAAGGAGGTTAGGGAACAATGAAAATTGTCCCGTTTCGCGTGGAAGGAAAGTATTTCAAGAAAATGATCAAACTTTATTGCCAGCTCTTTGCGGTGGATCCTGCCGGCATGGAACAACAGTTTAAACGTCATTCTACGTACCCGCATTTTGAAGGATACCTCGCTATTGTGGGTGAGGAAGTCGCTGGGTATGTATATGGATATTCCTCTGAAAAAGGGCAATATTACCACGAGCTCTTGTCCCGTCATTTACAGCGGGATCGTGAATGGATGGAGAATTGCATGGAGCTGGTCGAACTTGGCGTTCATCCCGATTACAGAGGAAAAGGTATGGCTAAACGACTGATGGGAATATTATTGCAGAATAGAAGAGAGGAAAGAGCACTTCTTACGACCCGCAAGGATAATCAATCAGCCATTGACTTTTATCATTCTCAAGACTGGAAAACCCTTCGTGATGGATTCTTTCCGAATGTCCCCCATGAATATATCATCATGGGTAAAACCTTAAGCAGAAAAAAGAAGATTGGTTGATTCTCGCTCACTTTCTGAACAGAAGTTGAGGGAAATGGAGTTCATCCGTTTATACTTTCAGATGTTTCGATAATAGACGCAGCAAGGCTTTTTAATTGTTACGTAATTCACAATATTATATAATAAAAGAGAATAATCTTCATGAAATAAGAGGCGATAAAATGGAAATCACCATTGATAACTTGACTTTACTGCTTGGCCTCTTGCTTTTAGTCGGTGTTGTAACCGCTAAGTTCTCCACACGATTAGGCGTCCCCTCACTTATTTTATTTATCATCGTAGGAATGGTATTAAATACATATTTCTTCTTCGATAATGCTCCAATGACACAATTCATCGGAACACTTGCTTTGATCATCATCCTGTTTGAAGGTGGACTTCAGACGAAATGGAGTAATGTGAAAAGTGTCTATAAACCTTCATTATCACTGGCAACCATTGGAGTCATTGTGACCACACTTTCGATTGGGGTAGCAGCGAAGTTCATCCTCGATGTAAGCTGGCTGGAAGGGATGTTATTTGGGGCTATTGTTGGTTCAACGGACGCTGCAGCGGTTTTCTCCGTTTTAGGGAACAAAAACATCAAACCGAAAATTTCTTCTACACTGGAAGCAGAATCAGGCAGTAACGACCCGATGGCAATCTTTTTGACGGTAGCTTTTTTACAATTGATCCAATTTCCCGGATTAAATCCTGCTACCTTGATTTTAAGCTTTTTTTGGCAAATGGGTATGGGGCTGGTACTTGGACTGGCGCTTGGATGGGCATCTGTATGGATCATCAATCGGATCAATCTTGATTCATCCGGTTTGTATCCTGTTCTGTCCATCTCACTGGCTATCTTCACATACGCCTTCACAAGCATACTGGAAGCGAGCGGTCTATTAGCTGTCTATATCATGGCGATTGTAGTCGGAAATCAGGAATTGACTTATCGTCATTCGATTGTCCGCTTTAATGAAGGATTTGCCTGGATGATGCAAATCGTCATGTTTATCCTCCTGGGCTTGTTGGTATTCCCTCAGCATCTACCAAGCATTGCGTGGCAAGGTATTGTTCTCTCGATTCTATTGATTGTAGTGGCGCGACCACTGGGAGTCTATTTAAGCCTTGCCCTGGCAAAGAACTTCACAGTTAAAGAAAAGTTCTTCATCTCATGGGCTGGTTTGAAAGGCGCGGTACCCATCGTATTGGCAACGTATCCAATGGTAGCCAATATCGAAAACAATGAAGTCATCTTCAACGTCGTGTTTTTCGTTGTTCTTCTATCCGCCCTGATCCAAGGAACGACGATATCACCTTTAGCCAACTATCTTAAGCTTGCCGGAGAAGAAAGACCCCCTATCGCTCACAGCATAGAACTCGTTTCAATTGGTAAAACAAACAATGAAATGCTCGAAATCCTCATTAACGACGACGCCTATATTACAAACAAGGCGATCAAGGACATCAATCTCCCCGAGAAAACATTGATTTCAGCGGTTATCCGAAACAATGAACTCATCACTCCAATGGGAGACACCGTCATCAATGCGGGTGATACACTTTATGTGCTTGCAAATAAGAGTCAGAGAAAGCGTATCAATGAGCTCTTGAATTCTAAAGGGGGATTAAGTTCCACGTAAACGGAACAATTGGAGCCTGGCACGAGCCCTCATTCAGATGACACAAAATAAAAAGCAATCTCCCACTTGGAAGATTGCTTTTTTATTATTGATTAATCAGCAGAAACGGCTGCTTTTCCCATTGATTTTCTCTCAAAGAGCTGTTCGAAGATCGGGAAGCTATATTGAACCACGAATCCTAATAGGAGCGTGACAATGATCGTGCCGATTCCAATATCACCCTTAAACAGGAATGCCAGTGACAGAGCAAATCCTTCACTGATGATACGGGAATTACGAAGATTTAATCCGAAACGAGTATGGATGGCCACCATAAGTGTATCCATCGGGCTTGCGGGGAATTTGGCCTGTAAGTAAATCGCAATCCCGAGTCCCATTGTCAAAATCCCTGAAGCAAGGGTAAACACCTGATTCATCAGCATCTCAGGAGCATAATTAGTAAAGACAACCAGTAACCAAAAATCAATCAAAAGACCAATCACAAGAATACTTCCCGCAGCCAGTACATCAGGCTTTTTCTTCATAATAAGAGCATTAAGCCCGATCAATACAATCCCATTTATGAAAACAGCGGTTCCAACCGTAATCCCGAACATATTCGATTCCCCAACGGCCAGGGCATCCCAGGCAGAGGCACCCAAATCGGATTTAATAATCAAGGCAACCCCCATCGTCAAAATAAAAAGTCCAATTGTAAAAAACATAAGTCTGCGCTTCATTATATAGTCTCCTTCTCTGTAAACGTTATCATTACTGTACTTTAAAAAACAGACGAGCTACCTTAGGTGATGATGATAAAGTAGGAGGTCTGACAACTTCAAATTTATATTCTTAGTTTACTGTAAAAATGGGGACAAGGCAAAGTTAATTTTTGTATGGGTGGGGAAAAGATTGGGGGAGAGTTGTTGGGGGTATTAGAGTGTGTGTAGGGCGAAATTTGTCGAACGGTCGATATATTGAAATGTCGGTTGATAAAATGAAACAACGGTTGATAAATCGAAACAACGGTTGATAAATCGAAATAACGGTTGATAAATTTCCCAAAGCCCTATAATCCCCTTGAAACGTTAATCCACGTACCCCCACACCACATCAACTCCACGAAAAAAAGCACCCGATCAAAAAAATCAGGTACTTTTCTTCCTAACTTACTATGGTTGCTTCTTAAATTGGTTGTTTTGACTGTTTCTTTTCCCTCCGCCGTCCATATCAACGGTAGGACCAGCGTCACCCTTCACACTTGCAGCACTTACTCCAGCCTTTGAAGGATTTTTCTTATGCTTTGCCATATCGAACACCTCCATTACTAAGATTCCCTTATCCATAAACAATTATGAAAAAGTAGGTCCGTCCCTCAAAAAAAGTGATGGCAAATGAACGGCTTGTTTCATATATAGTAGTAGAGAAGAATTTCTTCTAAAACCTTTTATCACGAATGCAGGTGTATTTGAATATGTTAATCCGGACGAACGCCTATATACTTACTCAGGAAACAAAAGAGCATTTTTTGTGAATTTATGATTTTTTAACCGTTTAAATATTGCGATATTTTAGAAAATCAGATATATTAGATGTAACAGGAACTCATTCGAGTCTTTTTTTTGAGTAAAAAATGAATGAGTATTCATTCAAAGTGTGTAAAAGGGGGAAATACCATTGGTTCGTAGAATTCAGAAAGCCGCAGTGTTAGGATCAGGAGTCATGGGTTCAGGAATTGCCGCTCATCTTGCAAATATCGGCATCCCGACAATGTTATTAGATATCGTACCAAGAGAATTAACCGACGAACATAAAGCAAAGGGACTGACAGAAGAGAGCAAGGCGTTTCGTAATCAATTTAGTGAAAACGCTTTAAAAAAGCTCTTCAAACAAAAACCTGCGCCATTGACATCAAAGCAAAACGCTTCACTTATTACAGCAGGTAACTTCGAGGATGATCTTCAGAATATCGGGGATTGTGACTGGGTGATTGAAGTAGTCGTCGAGAATTTAGATATCAAGAAGAAAGTGTTCGAGCAAGTGGAGCGCTATCGTAAACCGGGTAGCATCATCAGTTCAAATACATCCGGGATTTCAATCGAGGCTATGTCAGAAGGGCGAAGCGAAGATTTCCAAAAGAATTTCTTAGGCACGCATTTCTTCAATCCGCCTCGTTACTTAAAGCTTCTTGAAGTGATTCCAACGAAGAAGACGGATTCAGAAGTAGTCAGTTTCATGAAGACTTTTGGTGAAGACATCCTTGGTAAGGGTGTCGTGATGGCGAAGGATACGCCGAACTTCATCGCAAACCGCATCGGAACGTATGGATTGCTCATCACTGTTCAAGAAATGCTGAAAGGCGGCTACTCTGTAGGAGAAGTTGATTCCATCACGGGACCAACGATCGGAAGACCGAAAAGTGCCACTTTCCGTACACTTGATGTGGTCGGACTTGATACATTCGCACATGTAGCGAAGAATGTATACGATCAAGTGGAAGGGGAAGAGCAAAAGGTGTTTGAAGTACCGGCTTTCATGCAGAAGATGCTTGAAAAGGGCTGGCTCGGAAGCAAGAGCGGACAGGGCTTCTTCCTGAAACAAGGAAAAGAGATCCTGGAGCTTAATCCTGAAACGATGGATTATCAGCCACGTCAAAAGCTGAAAACTGCTTCTCTTGAAATGGCCAAAAATGAAAAAGGCTTAAAAAATAAAATAAAATCACTTGTATATGCGAAAGATCAAGCAGGCACGCTCCTATGGAATATCATGTCCCCGGTCTTAAACTATTCAGCCCAGCTGCACGGTGAAATCGCTGATGATATCGTAGCCATCGACCAGGCCATGAAGTGGGGCTTCGGATGGGAAATGGGTCCATTTGAAACATGGGATTCAATCGGAGTTGAAAAGTCTGTAACCCGTATGAAGGAAGAAGGCTTCCAAGTACCTGAGTGGGTGGAAAACATGCTTGCTGAAGGTCACCCCACTTTCTATAAAGAAGAAGATGGAGAGCGTTACTTCTATCACAATGGAGACTATCAAATTGTAGAGCGAAACCCGAAAGCACTCGACTTAAAGGCGCTTAAGACGCAAGGGAAGCTGATCAAAAAGAATTCCGGAGCAAGCTTAATTGATATCGGTGACGGAATCGCGCTTCTTGAATTCCATTCCCCAAATAACGCCATTGGAATGGATATTACGCAAATGATTAATTTTGCAGTGGATGAAGTGGAGAAGAATTACAAAGGACTCGTCATCGGAAACCAGGGCAAGAACTTCTGTGTTGGAGCGAATCTTGCCATGATTCTCATGGAAGCACAGGATGACAACGTATTTGAAATCGATATGGTCGTCAGACACTTCCAGCAGGCGATGATGAAGATCAAATATTCAACGAAACCAGTTGTAGCCGCACCATTCGGCATGACGTTAGGCGGAGGAAGCGAGGTCTGCTTACCGGCTGCACACATCCAGGCGTCCATGGAAACCTATATGGGATTAGTGGAAGTCGGAGTCGGATTGATACCGGGCGGAGGCGGAAACAAAGAGCTCTATATGAAGCACTTAGCGAACCTTCCTAATGGAGTGGAATTCGATCTTCAAAAAGTAGCCAATAAAGTATTCGAAACGATTGCTATGGCGAAGGTTTCCACTTCTGGTGACGAAGCAAGAGACAACAACTTCTTAAATAAAGCAGATGGAGTAAGTGTCAACAATGATCATCTGTTATACGATGCAAAGCAGGCTGCACTAAGCCTGTACGAAGGTGGATACTCAGCTCCGATCCGTAAGAAAGTACCCGTTGTGGGTGAACCGGGATATGCAACCCTTCTTCTTGGAGCTCAATCCATGCTCCAATCAGGCTTTATTTCAGAACATGATCTCATGATCGCGAAAAAGCTTGCTTATGTGATCGCAGGCGGAAAAGTTCCATACGGCACAGAAGTAGACGAACAATACCTGTTGGATCTTGAAAGAGAAGCATTCCTGAGTCTTGTTGCACAGCCGAAATCACAACAAAGAATGCAGCACATGCTTGTTAAAGGAAAACCATTACGCAATTAATCAGCGTTTATATCATATTAGAAAGCGGGGGAATTTCATGCGCGAAGCAGTCATTGTTGCTGGTGCAAGAACACCAGTTGGAAAATCAAGAAAAGGATCATTAGCACAGGTTCGACCAGATGATCTTGGGGCACTAGTAGTTAAAGAAACCCTCAAACGTGCAGGAAACTATGAAGGCAATATCGATGATCTGATCATCGGATGCGCGATGCCTGAAGCAGAACAAGGGTTAAACATGGCAAGAAATATCGGTGGTCTTGCGGGACTGCCTGATTCAGTACCGGCCATCACGATTAACCGTTATTGTTCATCGGGATTGCAATCCATTGCTTATGCTGCAGAAAAAATCATGCTTGGTCACTCTGATACGGCGATTGCAGGCGGGGCTGAATCCATGAGCCTTGTTCCCATGATGGGTCACGTAGTCCGTCCAAATGCCAAGCTCGCAGAAAGTGCGCCTCAATACTACATGAGTATGGGGCACACGGCTGAGCAGGTGGCAAGAAAGTTCGGCGTATCCCGTGAAGATCAGGATGCATTCGCAGTAAGAAGTCACCAAAAAGCGGCAAAAGCGATCGCTGAAGGGAAATTCGACGATGAAATCGTACCGGTTGATGTGCTTCATCGTTCAGTAAGCAATGAAAATAAACTGGTCGAGAAATCATTTCAATTTTCAAAAGACGAAGGTGTACGTGCTGAAACAAGCTCGGAAGTTCTGGCTAAGTTACGCCCGGCCTTCAATGTAAAGGGGTCTGTAACAGCAGGGAACTCTTCGCAAACAAGTGACGGGGCGGCGGCGGTCATGGTAATGGATCGTGAAAAAGCCGGAAACCTTGGTCTTCAGCCTATGGCGAAATTCAGAAGTTTTGCCGTAGCAGGAGTGCCACCGGAAATCATGGGAATCGGTCCAGTCGAAGCGATTCCTCGGGCATTGAAAATGGCAGGGTTGGAGCTTTCGGATATCGGACTTTTTGAGCTGAACGAAGCATTCGCTTCTCAATCCATCCAAGTCATTCGTCAGCTGGGAATAGATGAAGAAAAAGTGAACGTAAACGGTGGAGCCATCGCTCTTGGTCATCCACTGGGCTGTACAGGTGCGAAGCTGACCCTTTCCCTCGTACACGAAATGAAACGCAGAAACCAGCAATTCGGTATCGTCACCATGTGTATCGGCGGCGGAATGGGCGCAGCCGGCGTCTTTGAATTAATAGGTTAATAGGAGGGACGGACCTCGAATGCCGGGGCCCCCTACTCCTTCAAAATAATAATTTTTAGGGGGATTCGAAATGGCGAATCAAACAGAAAAGCTGATCAAGGGTGGAAGTTTTTTAATTGAAGATGTAAGCTGTGAGCAAGTTTTCACACCGGAGGAATACTCTGATGAACAAAAAATGATTGCCAAAACAACCGAGGATTACGTGTTGAATGAAGTGGTACCTGTCATCGATAATCTGGAGAACCATGAATTTGACCACTCTGTTCGCCTGTTAAAAGAAGCGGGGGATCTTGGACTTCTGGGTGCAGATGTTCCTGAAGAGTACGGCGGTCTTGGATTGGATAAAGTAAGCTCGGCACTGATTGCTGAAAAAATGTCCCGGGCAGGTGGATTCTCCATTTCTCACGGGGCACACGTTGGAATCGGTTCACTGCCAATCGTTCTATTCGGTAACGAAGAACAAAAGCAAAAATACCTTCCTCCACTGGCGACCGGTGAGAAGCTGGCAGCCTACGCATTAACAGAGCCGGGTTCAGGTTCAGATGCCCTAGGAGCTAAAACGACTGCTAAATTGAATGCAGAAGGTACTCACTACATTTTAAATGGTGAGAAGCAGTGGATCACGAACTCTGCATTTGCTGATGTATTCGTTGTGTACGCAAAAATCGATGGGGAGCATTTCTCGGCATTCATCGTAGAAAAAGAATTCCCTGGTGTTTCAACTGGTCCTGAAGAGAAGAAAATGGGTATCAAAAGCTCATCCACCCGTACATTAATCTTGGAAGATGCTGAAATTCCAGTTGAAAACCTTCTTGGAGATAAAGGGAAAGGTCATATCATTGCCTTCAACATTTTAAACATAGGCCGTTACAAATTAGGGGTAGGTGCTGTCGGAGCGAGTAAACGTGCATTAGAGGTAACAGTACAATACACGAATCAACGTCAGCAATTCAAAACACCGATTTCTGCTTTCAACCTGACTAAAGAAAAACTGGCAACAATGGCGTCTAAATTATACGCAGCAGAAAGCTCCGTTTACCGTACAGTAGGATTGTTCGAGGATCGTATGAGCAAGCTTACGGATGAAGAAGTGAAGAACGGAACGGAAGTGGCAAAATCGATTGCAGAATACGCGATTGAGTGTTCCCTGAATAAATTCTTTGCAACAGAAGTACTGGATTATGTAGTCGATGAAGGTGTTCAACTTCACGGAGGATACGGTTTCATGCAGGAATACGAAATTGAAAGAATGTACCGTGACTCCCGTATCAACCGTATTTTCGAAGGAACAAATGAAATCAACCGCCTACTGGTTCCTGGCACGTACCTGCGTAAAGCAATGAAAGGTGAACTTCCATTACTTCAAAAAGCACAGGCCCTTCAAGAGGAATTAATGATGCTTATGCCTGAAGAAGTAGGAGATGAGCCACTTGCTCAGGAAAAATACCTTGTGAAAAACGCGAAGAAAATCGGCTTGATGCTATCTGGTTTAGCGGCTCAAAAATTCGGTAAAGCTCTTGAAAAAGAGCAGGAAATCCTTGTGAACATTGCCGATATCGTTTCAAACGCATACGCGATGGAGTCCGTTGTTCTTAGAACAGAAAAAGCGATTCAAAAAGGTGGAGTAGAGAAAGCTCAGCAAAAACTTCTTTACACACAAATCTTCTGTCAAGAAGCATTCAACGAAATCGAACAGCATGCGAAAGAAACGCTTGTAGCAACTGAAACGGGTGACACACTGCGCATGATGCTGTCCGCACTTCGTAAATTCACCCGCCATACGCCGATCAACGTGATCGCAGTCAAACGTGCTGCATCAGAAAAGCTGATCGACGCAGAAAAATATACAGTTTAATTGAATAGTTTAAGGGACGGACCTCTGAATCAGAGGTCCGTCCCTTTATTATGTTTCGACTTGACATCCACTTCACTCTTAATTATTATATGTTTAAACACTTAAACGTTTAAGTGTTTAAACATTAAAGATAAGGTGGTTACTATAGATGAATAAAACGGTTCTAATTACAGGGGCTTCAAGTGGTATTGGTTTGCACTTTAGTCATAAATTCGCAGGTTCCGGCCATGATGTGATTCTCGTGGCAAGAAGTGAGGAGAAGCTTCGTACTCTATCTAAAGAAATAGAGAGTAAGTACGGAGTAAACTCATATGTCATACCATCAGACCTTTCCAAACCAGGAGCATCTGAAGCGTTATATGAGGAAGTGAAAGCAAAAGGGATTCAGGTTGATATCCTTATCAATAATGCAGGCTTTGGTTTATTTGGTGAATTCGAACAAACAGTGCTCTCAAAAGAGCTGGATATGATTCAAGTGAATATCACAGCCCTTACCGAGCTAAGCAAGTATTTTGGAAAAGAAATGGTGAATCAGAAACGTGGACAAATCCTTAATGTCGCCTCAACAGCCGCATTTCAGCCGGGTCCATTAATGGCCGTTTATTATGCGACAAAAGCGTATGTCCTTTCATTCTCAGAAGCTCTGGCAAATGAATGGGGACCACACGGAGTGAAAGTGACCGCTTTTTGCCCCGGAGCTACCAAAACGGGATTCAGCGATGCAGCTGACCTGCAGTCTTCAAAACTATTTCAGTCTGGTGTGATGAGCGTGGAAGAAGTGGTAGAAGAGGGGTATAACCAAATGATGATGAAGAACAAAACCGTTATCATCCCAGGTCTTAAAAACAGAATGCTGACTCAATCCATCCGTTTTATGCCGAGGAAAATGGTCACAAATATTGTTCGTAAAGTCCAAGAACGGGTATAATTGAATGTGAATGAGTTTGAAGGGAGAAGACTATGGGTCAAAAAGCAATCGATACATTTCGTGCTTGCATTCCATTATTTCAAGCACTCAGTGATCCTTATCGTCAGGACATAATATTACTTCTTGCCGAACAAGAACCTCTTACGGTCAATCAAATTACTGAAAACCTAACATTATCGCGCCCCGCTGTTTCTCACCATCTAAAGATCCTGAGAGATCAGCAATTAGTTTCATTAGAGCAAAAGGGGACGCAGCGATTCTATTCTCTTGAATTGGATAATGCAACCCTCCTTTTGAAGGAACTGGTTGAGACGGTTGAAAAACAATGTGAGTAATGTTTCACAAAAGAAGGATAATAATGAATATTGTCGAATGTAGAGATAGATTCGTCATTACAGAATGCTGGATGGAGCCATGCTTCATCCAGGATCATAATGAAAGGTGGTGGAATGATGTCGTTGACTTTTTATTCGTATCCAACGTGTGGTACGTGCCGGAAAGCAAAGAAGTGGCTTGAAGATCAAGATATAGCATTGAATGAAATACATATTGCCGAAAACCCACCGTCAAAGGATGAGCTCAAAAGCCTATATGAAAAGAGCGGTTTACCTCTTAAAAAGTTCTTCAATACAAGTGGTAAAAAGTATCGTGAACTAGGCTTGAAAGATAAAGTGAACTCAGCTTCAGATGAGGAATTATTAGAAATCCTTTCCACAGACGGGATGCTGATCAAGCGCCCAATCACAACGGATGGGAACAAGGTGACAGTTGGGTTCAAGGAAGAAACCTTTGAAGAAACCTGGAAGTAAAAATAGGTCTTTGATTACCAGATCATGGACGATGAAAAAGTTTCATTATTCACACTTAGTTTTCTTGCTTTTTCAATGAAAAGTGTGTCAATATTAGGTTGTATAACTAGCATTTGGAGGGATAGAGAATGAGTACACCGAAAGAACTTCGTTATTCAGAAGAACATGAGTGGGTCAAAGTTGAAGGGGAAAATCTACGCGTTGGAATCACATCATTTGCACAATCTGAACTGGGCGATATCGTATTCGTTGAGTTACCAGAGGTTGGAGATGAAATCAAAGCGGACGAGCCATTCGGTAGTGTTGAGTCGGTTAAAACCGTTTCTGAGCTATATGCACCTGTATCGGGTAAGGTGGTAGAAGTGAATGAAGAGCTATCTGATAGCCCTGAATTCGTGAACGAATCACCTTATGAAAAAGCATGGATGATCGTTGTTGAACCAACAGAAGCTGGAGAAGTAGACAAGCTTATGACAGCTGAACAGTATGATGAAATGATTAATGAAGGATAATATCTTCAGAGGCACCTTGAGAATTTCTCAAGGTGTTTTGTTTTTTATTTTGGGTACCATATGAGTAGACGTTTTTTCACAAAGAAAGGATGAACACAAATGGTGCTTGAGCCTAAGAAATTAGATGTAACCAATAGAGTGACAGGAAAACTTAAAGATGGTGAAGTAGAACTATATTTGGATAATCAGCCGATCGGCAGAATGGCTCTGCCTCTTGACGGAATAACCATGGAGCCGAATTTTGAAGCAAAAGAAAATAAAATTTATCAAAGCTACACTTCCACAGAAGGCGATCAAGCAAGATACACTGATTGTGATGAGGGTGGCTGGTGTTAGAGAGGCTAGTGGTGCCAGATTCATTTATGGATCTGGCACCATTTGTATAAATAGATGATTTAGGCAAACCACTTGCACTTTTTTTTATAAACATGAGAAAATACAAGTAGAAAGTGGACATCATCTCTTGTTATTTGAATATACTATCGTAATCTTATTTATGAAAGATAAGGTGATGATCATGATGGAACTTGACGAAAAAGTAATCATTGTCGAAGGAACAACGGACAAACGTAAAGTAAGAGGTATCATCAAAGAACCGATTGAAATTATTTGCACAAACGGGACCATTAGCATTACAAAAATGGACGAACTCATTGATGCTTTATTGGAAAGGGATGTCTATATATTAGTAGATGCTGATGATGCAGGTGAAAAACTACGCAAGCAATTTAAACGTGAGTTTCCAGAAGCTGAACATTTGTATATTGATCGTATGTACAAGGAAGTGGCCGCAGCACCGGAGTATCACCTGGCGTCAGTGCTTATAGGAGCCAATATAGACGTTCATAAAGAATTTCTAGGAAAAAGGATGATTTAGTTTTGATTGAGGTAAGTAGTACCGAAACTTTAAAACAATTGATTGAAAAACATGCGTTCGAAGCTGTTTATCTTTATACACCGATGTGTGGTACCTGTCAGGTTGCAAGCAAGATGATTGACGTAGTGGAGAAGCTTCCACAATCCTTTCATTTTACCAAGTCCAACTTGAATTACTTGCCCCAATTTGCAGAAGAGCAATCCATCGAAAGTGTACCCTGCCTGCTTTTATTTAAGGATGGTGTCGAACAGGAAAGGATTTATGCCTTTCAATCCGTGCCATTTTTATATGAAACCCTAAACAAGACCGCGGATAGTTAGAGGGATAAGAGACCTTTAAGGAGAAGGTCTTTTTTATTTGTCTGATTTCACCTATTTCCTCATGAAATCCAATTTTAGAACGATTTTCTTTCTACAAACGAAGACATATTTCTCGGGAAATGTTGCGAAGGGCATCATATTTTGACTAGACATCATCCAAATTCTTACTGTTCGACAAATAAGGTGCACCGGTTCAAAACATGTCGAGAAAGTATTGAAGGGGAAAATACCTAAAAGTGGAATTGTTATTATATAGAAGTTTCACTGGGAGGGTAATCATGCGAATATATTTAGAGGGATTAGTAGATCAGTGTCATTCAAGATATCACTTACGACTCTTATTTCCAGACAACCCATTTATTCTTCATTTTGATTGTGGAAGTGACGTGTACGGCATTATTATTTCGAGTAAGAGGTGCGCTTTATTAGACGATTTAAGTGGTGACGCTCATTTCGTCATTGAAGGGGTGGAGGAAACACTGGTTTCTCTACTTTCGGGGGAAGAACGGTTGTCTCAACTGATTGAGGAAGGATTACTGGCTATAAGGGGAGGGTATCGTCCACTCTTATTTGTGGAGTCGGTCCTTTGGCTAACGAGATCCAGAGAAAAAGAGCCGATTGAAGTTTAACCAGCGAGGAGAAAAAATAATTGACACACACTATATCCGGTGATAGAATCTCTCTTGTAGCAAATTTTCAGAGTCTTTAACTATTCCAAATAATTAAATAATATACTTAACTCTTATTAAGAGAGGTGGAGGGACGTGCCCTATGAAGCCCGGCAACCGTCAATGAAAATTGAAATGGTGCCAATTCACTCAAAGCATTTGCTTTGAAAGATGAGAGAAAGGATAGTCCTATATGATTATGCCTTTCTGCTTATCGCAGGAAGGCATTTTTTATTGCTTCAGAAAAAGGAGCAGGAAACATCAGATAAGTACAACTATAATTCTGATTAAACAGGTCGTTTTACTCCGAAAGAAGGTGGAATACAACATGATTACCATTTCAGATGTGAAGAAAATCTATCAATCCAAATCAGGTCCGATTTCAGCCGTTGATGGCGTCAATATCGAGATTGCCCAAGGAGAAATTTTTGGAGTGATTGGCTATAGTGGGGCAGGTAAGAGTACGCTGATCCGCATGCTTAATGGTCTTGAAGTTCCTACAGATGGAATAGTGGACGTGAACGGACAAATCGTTTCCCAAGTAAAGGGTAAAAAGCTTCGGGAAGCAAGACAGTCAATAGGGATGATTTTTCAACACTTTAATCTCCTCTGGTCTCGTACTGTATTAGAAAATATCCAGTTTCCGTTAGAAATTGCTGGAGTATCAAAGAAAGAGAGAGTCCAAAGAGCCAATGAATTATTGAAGCTTGTAGGATTGGAAGGCAGAGGAGATGCCTATCCGTCTCAACTGAGCGGCGGACAGAAACAACGGGTGGGGATTGCCAGATCGCTTGCGAACAATCCTGATGTCCTTCTATGTGATGAAGCTACTTCCGCTCTAGATCCACAAACAACCGATTCTATCCTTGATCTATTGGTGGATATTAATAAACGCTTAGGGCTGACGATAGTCCTGATCACTCATGAAATGCACGTGATTCAAAAGATCTGTCATCGTGTCGCAGTCATGGAACAGGGAAAAGTCGTGGAACTCGGGGATGTATTGGAAGTGTTCCGAAATCCACAAGAGCAAGTGACCAAGCGTTTCGTAAGAGAAGTCTCGCAAGTAAAGGAAACGGATCAAACCATTGATCACCTATTGACGCAATATCCTAATGGAAAAGTACTGAAATTTACTTTTGTAGGTGAATCAACTGAGCAGCCGCTCATCACTGCGCTGATAAGAAAGTTTGACTTAGATGTAAACATCCTGCAAGGACAAATCTCCCAAACCCAAAAAGGTGCCTATGGAACGTTATTTGTTCACCTTGACGGGGAGGAACAAACCATTAATGGTGCATTGGCATTTGCTCAAACGCAACTGGTTCAAGTGGAGGTGTTGAGAGGATGATTGAAAACTTATTTCCAAATGTAGATTGGGAGAAGATGTGGGAAGCAACCCTCGAAACCCTGTATATGACCGGGATGTCTGTATTGATTACCTTTGTACTCGGAATGATCCTTGGGATTTTGCTCTTCCTTACTTCTAAGGAAAATCTATGGGATAACAAACTGACATATACGATTACAAGTGCAGTTGTAAATGTGTTCAGATCAATTCCATTCATTATTTTGATCGTGTTGTTAATTCCGTTCACCAAGTTTTTATTGGACACAATCCGTGGAGCGAATGCAGCTCTGCCGGCACTGATCATCGGGGCTGCTCCGTTTTATGCCCGCATGGTAGAAATTGCTTTAAGAGAAGTGAACAAAGGCGTCATCGAAGCCGCGAAAGCGATGGGGGCGAAGACGAGCACAATTATATGGAAAGTACTGATACCAGAATCCATGCCGGCTTTGATTTCAGGGATTACGGTGACAGCCATCGCCCTTGTTGGATACACGGCAATGGCCGGGGTCATCGGAGCAGGTGGACTTGGTAACTTAGCTTATTTAGATGGCTTCCAACGAAGCAGGGAAGACGTGACGATCGCCGCAACCATTATGATTTTACTCATTGTGTTTGCGATTCAGATACTGGGTGATTTCTTTACAAATAAATTAGATAAACGATAAAAGGAGAGAAATGAAATGAAAAAATGGGTAGCAGGAGTTATAGCAGCAACTAGTATTTTTGGCTTGGCAGCATGTGGGAGTGATTCAGGTTCCGGAAATGACGAAAAGGAATTGGTAGTAGGAGCTTCTAATATTCCACACGCTGAAATCCTTGAACAAGTGAAGCCTGTCTTAGAAGAAAAAGGGATCGACTTGCAAATTGAGACGTATCAAGACTATATCCTCCCTAATAAAGATTTGGATAATGGGGATATTGACGCAAACTATTTCCAAACCACTCCTTATATGGACTTGCAAATGAAGGAAAATGAATATGATTTTGTCAATGCAGGGGGAATTCATATTGAGCCGATCGGTGTTTATTCGAAAAAACACAAATCTCTCGAGGAGCTTCCTGAAGGCGCTACGATCTTAATGAGTAACTCTGTATCGGATCATGGACGTATCCTTACATTATTAGAGAAAAAAGGACTCATCACCTTAAAGGATGGGGTGGAAAATACGCAAGCCCAACTTGAAGACATCAAGGAAAACCCTAGAAACCTTCAATTTGATTATGAGTACGAAGCAGCTCTTCTTCCACAAATGTATGAAAACGAAGAAGGGGACGCGGTTGTCATCAACTCTAACTATGCCATTGATGCAGGGTTGAAACCCCTTGAAGATTCAATTGCCATTGAAGATAGTAACTCTCCTTATGTGAATGTGATTGCAGTGAACAAAGGTGATGAAAACAAAGAGGAAGTTAAAGCGCTAGTGGAAGCACTGCGTTCGAAAGAAATCCAGGACTTCATCAATGAAGAATGGGATGGAGCCGTTGTGCCGGTAAGTGAATAAAGTGAGCAAACCTGATTCTGTCACTGTACAGAATCGGGTTTTTTTCATTGTAAGGTCTTCTCCAAATTTTTAACATAATCATTTCCTTATTGGTTCATACTATTTTCGATGAATCTATTTAAGAAATGGAGCTGAATGAAATGCAGATGGAACCAAGAAATACAACAGAAGCTGCCCTTCATGATTATAAAATGGGACTTGGAATCTTTACGGAAAAAATGCCTGAGCTGGCCGAGCAGTACAATGCGTTCACTGAGCACTGCTTTCGAGAAGGAGTTCTTACTAAAAAAGAAAAGCAGTTGATTGCGTTAGGTATCAGCCTATATTCCCAGGATGAATATTGCATAATCTACCACACAAAAGGATGCCTGGATCAAGGATGTTCAGAAGAAGAAATCCTTGAAGCAATCGGAGTAACCGCTGCATTCGGAGGCGGAGCGGTCATGAGTCAGGCTGTGACGTTAGTACAGCAATCCATTCAGGATTTGAATCAATTGAAGCAATAACGACTAACGGGAGGTGATACACTTCCCGTTCTTTTGTTGTAGAAGTGAATGATGGTCGAGTGTTTTATAGTGGCTATTTTTATTCTATAAGATTGAATAGTGGATTGAAATCAACCACTACAAGCTGGGTATCATGGATAATAAACACAGCCTTGGAAATAATCTAATAAATATTCACTTGGACTTATAAATTTCCACAGGTTCGCTATTAATTGGCAGTATAATGGCGGAATTTTGTGAAAACTTAATGGTAACCCCTTGAGGTCAGGGTGAAAAGGATGAATTTAAGAAAAAATGACCCTATACCGGTTTTGTCTTGTGAAAGAGGGGGTAGTATAGTTGTAAAGTAATTAAAAACCTGAAAGGAATGATTCGTTATCGACTCTCTTGAGAGTATCTCGTACACAAGTGAAATGGAAAAGGCAATGCATGGAGCCCATGGGATTGGTTATGAGGTGTACAAACGAAAGCATGAAGTCAGAATGCAAGTAGAGAAAAGAAGAGAGCAGGACTATAAGGAAAGCAGAAGAATGATTGCGGCATTTGATCGTAAGGTGCACGCTAATATATAATAAGGAAGAAAAAAGAAAACCAGTGTAGACGTTGCACTGGTTTTTTTATGCGTTAACAACCAAAGGAAAAAGCGGACGATCGGATGGATTTCAATTTCCATCAGTGTCGGTATGTTCTTCATGATCGGTAACTGGAGATTGTATCCCTACATTTTTCCTTTATTTTAGGTTAACAATAGAAAAGGATTATCTAGTCAAGTTTACACTATCTGTATAGTTGAAAAAGTTGATAATAGCTTTTATTTGTTATAAGATTAGAATGAGAATAAATTGAGAATGATTAAAGAATTTAATTCTTAAATTCATTATAAAGTCACGGAGGTAAATATACATGGCAGGTTCTACTTTAACAATTAAAGATCTTCATGTTGAGATTGAAGGAAAGGAAATCCTGAAAGGGGTTAACCTTGAAATTAAAGGTGGAGAAATCCACGCAGTAATGGGACCAAATGGTACAGGTAAATCTACTTTATCTTCTGCTATTATGGGTCATCCAAAGTATGAAGTGACTAAGGGAAGCATTCACTTCGACGGTGAAGATGTGCTTGAAATGGAAGTGGATGAGCGCGCTCGCGTAGGTCTATTCCTTGCAATGCAGTATCCAAGTGAAATCAACGGTGTAACGAATGCAGACTTCTTACGTTCAGCAATCAACAGCCGTCGCGAAGAAGGCGAAGAAATTTCTCTTATGAAATTCATCCGCAAAATGGATTCTGAAATGGAATACCTTGAAATGGATCCGGATATGGCACAGCGTTACTTAAACGAAGGATTCTCCGGTGGAGAGAAGAAGCGTAATGAAATCCTTCAATTAATGATGTTACAACCTAAGATTGCCATCCTTGACGAGATCGACTCTGGTCTTGATATCGATGCCCTTAAGGTTGTATCAAAAGGAATCAATAAAATGCGCGGTGAGGATTTCGGTTGCTTGATCATCACTCACTATCAGCGTCTTCTTAACTACATCACTCCTGATCATGTTCACGTTATGATGCAAGGACGCATTGTGAAATCAGGCGGGAAAGAATTAGCACAACGCCTTGAAGCAGAAGGATATGACTGGATTAAAGAAGAGTTAGGAATCAAAGACGAAACTGTTGGCCAAGAAGCGTAAGTGTTAGGGGGATGAAAATGACTGTAGAAACGAAACTACCAGTAGATCAGGACTATGTCAGCTCCTACTCAAAACAACTTGGAGAGCCGGAATGGTTAACAACCCTTCGCGCAGATGCCTTTGATAAAGTAAAGGATCTAAGCCTTCCAGTTGCTGATAAAACGAAAATCACGAATTGGAATTTTACTCAATTCCAGAAGCATACAGTGGAAAGTGATACGTTCTCATCATTGAGTGAGCTGCCGGATGAAGCAAAAGAATTAGTTGATTTAGAAAGCAGTGACCAAAGTCTTTATATTCAACGAAATAACACACCTGCTTTTCTTTCTCTTTCAAACGAATTAAAAGACAATGGTGTTATTTTTACGGATATTTTCACAGCTGTAAAAGACCACAGTGAACTTGTACAGAAGTACTTCATGACTGAAGGTGTGAAAACGGATGAGCATAAGCTTACAGCCCTTCATGCCGCGTTGATGAATGGGGGAGTGTTCCTTTACATTCCAAAAAATGTGGAATTGACTCAACCGATTCAAGCGGTATACCTTCATGACAATGCTGAAGTAGCGATGTTCAACCACGTATTAGTAGTGGCTGAAGACAATAGCTCTGTAACGTATGTTGAAAACTACATTTCTACAACAAATGTGGATAACGGCGTATACAACATCGTTACGGAAGTTTTGGCAAACAATAATGCTAAAGTGGAATACGGTGCTGTGGATAATTTAACAAGCGGATTAACAACGTATGTTAACCGTCGTGGAATCGCGCAAAGAGATGCTCGCATCGAGTGGGCTCTTGGATTAATGAACGATGGAGACACCGTTTCAGAAAACGTGACAAATCTTATGGGTGATGGCTCATATGGTGATACAAAAACCGTTGTCGTTGGACGCGGAAAACAGAAACAAAACTTCACGACGAAGGTTGTTCACTTCGGTAAAAACTCTGAAGGATACATCCTTAAGCATGGAGTGATGAAAGATGAAGCATCTTCCATCTTCAATGGTATCGGTAAAATTGAACACGGTGCGTCTAAGTCGAATGCAGAGCAGGAATCACGCGTATTGATGCTTAGTGAAAAAGCACGTGGAGATGCGAATCCAATCCTTCTTATCGATGAAGATGACGTAACGGCAGGACATGCTGCTTCTGTAGGTCGAGTGGATCCGCTGCAACTCTATTACCTAATGAGTCGTGGAATTCCGCAGCATGAAGCGGAACGTCTGGTTATTCATGGCTTCTTGGCTCCTGTGGTAAAACAATTACCGATTGAAGGAGTTAAGAAACAACTTGTTGAGGTTATCGAAAGGAAAGTAAACTAATGGATGTAAAAGAGATTCGTAAACAATTTCCGATTCTCGACCAGGAAGTAAATGGCCATCCACTTGTTTATCTTGACAGTGCCGCAACATCGCAAAAACCGGTTTCCGTTATCGAAGCGATGAATGACTATTACCGTGGATATAACTCAAATGTTCACCGGGGGGTTCATACTCTTGGGACGAGAGCGACAGATGGATATGAAGGTGCCCGTGAAAAGGTCCGCAATTTCATTAACGCTTCCTCTACTCAAGAAGTGATCTTTACCCGTGGAACGACAACAGCAATCAATACAGTTGCAGCAAGCTACGGTCGTGCCAATCTGTCCGAGGGTGACGAAATTGTGATCACTCACATGGAGCATCACAGTAATATCATTCCTTGGCAACAGTTAGCGAAAGAGACCGGAGCGGCGTTAAAATATGTTCCCCTTCAAGAGGATGGAACGATTGCGATTGAAGATGTACGAGCGACTGTCACATCTCAAACGAAGATTGTTTCGATCATGATGGTTTCAAACGTGCTTGGTACAATGAATCCAATCAAGGAAATCACCAGGATTGCTCATGAAAATGGGGCAGTCATGGTCGTTGACGGGGCGCAGGCTGCTCCACATATGAAAGTCGACGTACAAGATCTTGACTGTGATTTCTTTGCCTTCTCAGGTCATAAAATGGTAGGTCCTACAGGGATCGGAGTACTTTACGGTAAGAAAAAACACCTGAACAAAATGGAACCGGTAGAATTCGGTGGGGAAATGATCGACTTTGTCGGGCTTCAGGAATCCACTTGGAAAGAGCTACCGTGGAAGTTTGAAGGCGGTACACCGATCATTGCAGGTGCCATTGGACTTGGAGCTGCAATTGATTTCCTTGAAGAAGTAGGACTTCATAACATTGAAGAACATGAACATAAGCTTGCGGCTTATGCATTGGAGAAAATGAATGAAGTCGAAGGCATGAAAATTTTCGGGCCAAGTGATCCCGGAAAGCGCGCAGGTCTTGTTACGTTTAACATTGATGATGTTCATCCGCATGATGTGGCAACCGTCCTTGATGCTGAAGGGATTGCCGTCCGCGCGGGTCATCACTGTGCACAACCGCTGATGAAGTGGCTGAACGTATCCGCAACAGCACGCGCCAGCTTCTACCTCTATAATACGGAAGAAGATATTGATAAACTTGTAGCAGGCCTATTGAAGACAAAGGAGTTTTTCAGCGATGTCTTTTAATAATTTAGATCAGTTATATCGACAAGTCATCATGGATCATTATAAGAATCCACGAAACAAAGGTTCTTTAGAGGATGGAAGCTTTACCATCGATATGAATAACCCTACTTGTGGAGATCGCATACACCTGACTTTAAAGGTGGAAGATGGGATCGTTCAGGATGCGAAGTTTGACGGGGAAGGCTGTTCGATCTCCATGGCTTCTGCTTCGATGATGACCCAAGCGGTTAAAGGGAAAGATATTGAGAAAGCATTGAAGCTTTCCAAGATCTTCTCTGATATGATGCAAGGCAATGACTATGACGACGATGTGGATTTAGGAGATATAGAAGCATTACAAGGAGTCGCTAAATTCCCGGCCCGTATCAAATGTGCGACACTGGCTTGGAAAGCGATGGAAAAAGGAGTCCAAGAAGAAGAGCAGGAATAAGCTCTTCTCCTACTCTATTTAAGAATGGAGGAATCAACATGGCAAAGAAGATGCCTGAGATCGGAGACTATAAATACGGTTTTAGTGATAAAGACGTATCGATTTTCCGTTCTAAACGTGGTTTGACACGAGAAATCGTTGAAGAAATTTCTCGTATGAAAGATGAGCCTAAGTGGATGCTTGATTTCCGTTTGAAGTCACTGGAGCATTTTTATAATATGTCTATGCCTCAATGGGGTGGAGACATGCAAGAACTGAACTTTGATGAGATCACTTACTATGTGAAGCCTTCTGAAAAGTCAGAGCGCAGCTGGGATGAAGTACCTGAAGAAATCAAGCAGACGTTTGATAAATTAGGTATTCCTGAAGCTGAGCAAAAGTATCTTGCTGGGGTTTCTGCTCAATATGAGTCAGAAGTTGTATACCACAACATGCAATCAGATCTTGAAGACATGGGGATCGTATTCAAAGATACAGATTCTGCTTTAAAAGAAAATGAAGAACTTTTCCGTGAGCACTGGGCGAAGGTTATTCCTCCGACGGATAACAAGTTCGCTGCACTTAACTCAGCGGTTTGGTCAGGTGGTTCTTTCATCTATGTTCCTAAAGGAATCAAGGTGGATACACCACTACAAGCTTATTTCCGTATCAACTCAGAAAACATGGGTCAATTCGAGCGTACGCTGATCATCGTCGATGAAGGCGCAAGCGTACACTATGTTGAAGGTTGTACAGCACCGGTTTACACAACGAATTCACTTCACTCTGCAGTCGTTGAAATCATCATCAAGAAAGATGCGTACTGCCGATATACGACGATTCAAAACTGGGCGAACAACGTGTTCAACCTGGTTACGAAACGTGCTGTCTGTGAAGCGAACGCAACAATGGAATGGGTGGATGGAAACATCGGTTCTAAATTGACGATGAAATACCCGGCGGTCATCCTTAAAGGTGAAGGCGCCCGTGGTATGACACTATCCATTGCGTTGGCAGGTAAAGGCCAGCATCAGGATGCCGGAGCGAAAATGATTCACCTGGCTCCAAACACATCTTCTACGATCGTTTCTAAATCCATCTCCAAGCATGGTGGTAAAGTAACGTACCGTGGAATTGTACACTTTGGCCGTAAAGCGGAAGGCGCACGCTCAAACATCGAGTGTGATACGCTGATCATGGATAACCAATCAACTTCCGATACGATCCCTTACAACGAAATTCTTAACGATAACATCTCGTTAGAACACGAAGCGAAGGTATCAAAAGTATCAGAAGAACAATTATTCTATCTTATGAGCCGTGGAATTTCAGAGGAAGAAGCAACAGAAATGATCGTTATGGGCTTCATCGAGCCATTCACGAAAGAACTTCCAATGGAATACGCAGTCGAAATGAACCGCCTGATCAAGTTCGAAATGGAAGGTTCAATCGGATAATATGTCATTCAAACTCCCTTGATGTTTCATCAGGGGAGTTTTTTCATTGCTTCTTTTGTAAAGCTTTTTGATGAGTAGTAGTATTAAAACATGGTGCGTTCCTTTCCGCTCCAGGCACAAGATTCCCCGGGGAGGAAGTCAAGCCTCCTCGGGCTTTTGAACTGCACCCCTATTGTTG